>CAZVIS010000712.1:0-1002 GCA_964627355.1 uncultured Rhodobacterales bacterium | reverse complement strand
TCCGGCTGGTAGTACATCGGCTTCGGCGCGCGGTCAAAGCGGCGGTTGAGTTCGGCCGCATGCGCCTCGGACCCTTCGATCCAGACCATCAGCATCGCCTGCGACAACGCCGTTAGAACCGGATCGGCGGGGTTCCAGGGGTCCACCACCTCGCAGATGGACCCGCCCGAGTCGCAGACGAAGTTGACATAGCCATAAATCTCGCGCGCGCGGTCGATAAAGCGGGGCGTGTCGAGGAGGGCCGAGATCTCGGCCTCGCGGTGCTGCGCCTGACGGGCAAGGTATTCGACGAAAGGAAGGCCGCCCTTCGCTGGGTCGCCGGGCTTGCCCATGTAGGTGGACAAGGGCGCAAGGTTGTCGAAGGTGATGTTCGAAGCGATGTAGACCGAGTCCGTCATCAGAAGCTCGCGCAGCAGCGGAACCTTCATCGCCTCGCGCTTGAAATTGTCGGCGATGTGTTCGCCCATGTAGCGGGTTCCGATGCGGTAATCGACCGAGTAGTGGAACCAGCCCCCGGTCGCGCGCAGAAGGTTCGCGACATGGGTCTTGCCAAGGCCGGACATGCCGAACAGCAGGATGCGCTTCTGCCCTGCCGCCTGCCAGTCTGCTGCTGTCGGGTAGATCATTTCGCACCCCTGCCCTGCGCCCCCTGCCCCTTACCCCGTCGCCCGTAACAGGAAAAGCCCCGCCATCGCTGGCGGGGCCCCTGTCGCGTAAGCCAGCGATCAGAACGAGTAGGCGATGCGGACGCCGACGCCGACCGAGTCGTTGTCCTCGAACGAGGCGCGCGCGGTATCGGGCGTTCCGGTTTCGGCCAGGGCATCGCCCAGCTTGGAATAGTTGATGCCGGTCGTGACTTTGACGGGGCCCTTGCTATAAACAGCGGCCAACGTCACACCGAGGCGCCCGTCTGTCGGTCCGAGGGGCGAGATCAGGGGGTCGATGTCATCCTCATAGGTGACCGAGATCGAGCCGGACCAGGTTTCATTGAAGCGTCGCCCG
>CAZVIS010000711.1:0-1005 GCA_964627355.1 uncultured Rhodobacterales bacterium | reverse complement strand
CGGCAAGGTCTTCGTTGCCCTCGGCCCCTCGAACCACGTTGCCGTGGTGAACGCAGCGACATTCGAGGTCGAGACGTACATCCTCGTCGGCCGCCGCGTCTGGCACATGGCCTTCAACGCCGATCACACGCAGCTTTTCACCACCAACGGCGTCTCGGGCGACGTGACCGTGATCGACGTGGCCAGCCTTCAGGCCGTGAAGTCCATCAAGGTCGGCCGCTTCCCCTGGGGCGCTGCCCTCCGCCCCCAAGGCTGAAAGGATCCCCCATGCGCGCCCTCGCCGCCCTCCTCCTCCTCGCCACGCCCGCCCTGGCCCAGACCGACCTCGGCCCCGCCGGCCTCTTCTCGGGTGCCAACAAGGAGGATCTGCCCCCCATTACCCTCTCCTCGGGCGAGCCCCTCTCCGCCGCCCCCTGGGTCCTGAAATCGGGGCGCTACTACGAGGTGGAAATCGAGGGCGACGGCAGCGCCGAACTCGGCCTGACGGGGGCCGCCTTCTTCCGCGCCATCTGGATCGACGAGATCGTGGTCGAGGGGCTGGAGATCCGCCCCATGGCCATCGACTCGGTCGAATTCGACGAGGCCGGTAAGATGGAAATCGGCTTCATCGCGATCAAGCCCGGCACCTACAGCCTCTCCGTCCCGGGCTCGACCGGCGACAGCCAGCGGCTGGACATCACCATCGAATGATCCCGGCCTTCCGCCCCAAGGCCCCCCGCCCCCATCCCCTCCCCACGAGGGGGAGGGGAGCCGCGCCAAGCCCGGCCACTGTGCCCTTCCCTGGTCAGCCGGGGACCGCGCGCCGCACTGGGCGCCTCCCTCCCCCCTGGTGTGGGAGGGATGGGGAGGGGGGGCTTCCCGCCGGAAGTTCATCGAGATGACCCCCGGCTTCTCCCTCGACGCGGTGTCCTTCACCTACGGCCCCAAAACCGCGCTCGACGCCGTCTCCTTCACCGTCGCCCCGAACCAGTTCTGCGCCCTCCTCGGCCCGAACGGCGCGGGCAA
>CAZVIS010000710.1:0-1006 GCA_964627355.1 uncultured Rhodobacterales bacterium | reverse complement strand
CAGGCCGGTCAGCAGGTCGCGGATGCCGCCTGCCTCGTCATAGCTCGGCGCGTGGTACTGCGGCTCGGGCGCGACGTAGCGGGGTTCCTCGCGGTACAGCGGGTCTGCACGTCGCTTCTTGGCCTGGTCGTTGGCAATCACGCCGACGATGGCGGCCGCGGCAAGGACGCCAAGCAGCGCGCGCTCTTTCTTGTCCAGCGCCTGGCTGGGGGCGGCGGTGGCCAGCGCGACCGACAGCGCGCCGACGGTGGCAATCGCGCCGCGGCGCAGATGGTTCAGGGTGACATAGGGCAGCATGTCGATGATCCTTTCGGGGTTGGGGGCCGGTGTGTCCGGGCCGGTATTCGATGGGCTGAACATGGGGACCAACGCCGGGCTAGGCAAAATCGCGGCGTTGCTATGCGATAGCAGGGCTGGGGTTACGCCGCTTTCCGCCGGTTCGGCGGCGCCTTGCGCGCCTGTGACGGGCGATGGCGCTTGCTATCCCGCCCGAATGCGCCCATAGCAGCGGGGCGACGCTTTCTTTATCGGCCTACTGTCTCCCGAAGGGTTTCAGCTTGCGATTCTGATCCCTAGCCGGGCCACCGCACGACGCGGGTGGCGTTAAGACAGGAGTACTCACGATGGCCACTGGCACCGTGAAATGGTTCAATGCAACCAAGGGTTTCGGCTTCATCGCCCCGGCGGGCGGAGCGCGCGACGTGTTCGTGCACGTCTCGGCGCTGGAACGTGCGGGCATCCGTGAACTGGCCGATGGCCAGGCCGTGACGTTCGACATCGAGCGTGGCCGCGACGGCCGCGATTCGGCGATGAACCTCGCGCTGGCCTGAGCCTTTCAAGGCTCGGAATTTGGAAGGGCGGCCCGCAGGGGCCGCCCTTTTCGTTTGCGGGGGGTGTTGGCCCGGTTCCGGCTGTCCGATGGCAGAGGCCATCGCCTCTGCCATGCGTCACCCTCTCCTCGTGACCGCCGGGACGCCAAAGCGTTCCGGCCTGCGCCTGCCTGCCC
>CAZVIS010000709.1:0-1006 GCA_964627355.1 uncultured Rhodobacterales bacterium | reverse complement strand
GTGACGGTAATCGCATTCGCCCGCCGCTTGGCCAGCGTCGCCTCGGACGGGTTGTTGGACGCATAGAGATAAATGTTCGGCAGCCCACCGATCATCCGGTCCGGCCAGCACGCGCCCGACATCCCCGCCTGCTTGCCCGGCATGAACTCGAGCGTTCCGTGCATCCCGAAATGCAGGGCCACGTCCGCGCCGAAATCCTCACGGATCCAGCGGTAGAAGGTGGTGAAGGCGTGGGTCGGGGCAAAGCCCTTCTCGAACAGAAGGCGCATCGGGTCGCCTTCATAGCCGAAGACGGGCTGGACGCCGACAAAGACGTTCCCGTACCGCTTGCCGAGGACAAACACGCCCCGCCCGTCCGTCTGGATCTTCCCCGGCGCCGGTCCCCAGACCGCCTCGATCTCACGCAGCCACGGCGTCCGCGCCACGATGTCGTCCGCAGGCACCAGAGCCGCAACGGCGGCCACCTGACCATACTGCCCCGTCAGAACCTCGGCCCGCAGGTCATCGACCGAGGCGGGCGGCGTCACCGCATAGCCCTGCGCAGCCATCGCGTGCAGCATGTTGTAAAGGCTCTCGAACACCGACAGGTAGGCGGCCGTCCCGACCGCCCCCGCGTTCGGCGGAAAACCGTAAAGGATGATCGCCACCTTGCGCGCAGCGACGTCCGACCGGCGCAACCGGGCCATGCGGTCCACCTTGTCCACCAGCGCCGCGATCCGCTCGTGGCAGGGCGACATCACCTTGTCGATGTCCGAACCCCTGCAGCGATGCGCGCAACCCGCGCAGCCCGCCGCATCATGACGGCCCGCGAACACCGTCGGGTTCGTCGCCCCGTCGATCTCGGGCAGCGCGATCAGCATCGTGGTCTCGACCGGCCCCAAACCGCCCGCCGAGGCCGCCCACTGCCCCAGGGTCTGGAACTCCAACGGATGCGCCGCCACATAAGGCACGTCCAGCGCCGCCAGCAGGTCCACCGCCGCGTCGCTGTCGTTGTAGGCCGGGCCCC
>CAZVIS010000708.1:0-1012 GCA_964627355.1 uncultured Rhodobacterales bacterium | reverse complement strand
GGGCCTCGTCAGGTTTCGGTTGTCCGGTGTAGGGCAGGACCCGCACCAGCGGGCCAAGCGCGATGAGCGTGGCGAAAAGCACGAAGATTTCGGTCTGATAGACGACGGCATAGCCGAAGGCCGGGGTGGCAAAGGTCTCGCCGAGGCCACCAGAAAGTGCAAAGGACCCGATGCTGTCGCGCAAGGCGCCGCCGACGGCGATGGATAGACCGGCTGCTGTCGCCTGCGCGGCCCCCCAGGCCCCAAGCACCAGCCCGCGGCCCGCGGTTCCCTGCTCGGGCAGCGCCATCGCGGCGGTCAGGGTCGAGACGGCGAACAGCCCCGCCCCCAGCCCGATCCCGAGCGCCCCCACGTAGAACATCAAGACCGACCCGAGGGGCGCCGCGAACATCACCGCAAGGAAGGCCGAAACGCCGACCAGAAGCCCCCGCGCCGCCATGCGGTACATGTCGTGCCCCCGACTCATCCAGCGTCCTGCCAGGATGAAGCCGGTCAGCGCACCAATCGCATTGGCCGCCGTCAGCCAGGTCGTGTGGCCGACCGACAGGCCGAGGATCTGAGCGCCATAGGGCTCCAGCAGAACGTCCTGCATCTGGAACCCAATGGTCCCCAGAACCACCACCAAGAGCAGCCGCCCCGCGCTTCCCCCGGCCATCAGGTCGCGCCAGCCCTCGGCAAAGGCGGGGCGCGCGGCCTCCATCTCGGCCGCGGTCATCGGGCGCACCTTCTCCTGCTTCCACAGGGCCAGAAGGTTCAGCGCCATCGTCGCCACCGCACAGCCCTGCACCACTCGGATGAGCGTGATCTGGTCGAAATCGCGCAGAAGCCAGCCCAGGATCACCGCCGACACGGCCATCCCCAAGAGGAACATGACATAGAGGAGGGCCACCACCCGCGGCCTGGTCTCGTCCGTCGCACGGTCGGACGCCAGCGCCAATCCGGCGGTCTGCGTCATGTGCATGCCGACGCCCGTCATCAGGAACGCCAGCCCCGCCAGCACCTCGCCCGCCCA
>CAZVIS010000707.1:0-1014 GCA_964627355.1 uncultured Rhodobacterales bacterium | reverse complement strand
CCTTTTCGGTGTCGTAGAGCCGCAGAAGCAGTGACACCAGCGTCGATTTCCCGGCGCCGCTGGCGCCGACGATCCCGATCTTCTCGCCGGGGCGGATGGTCAGCGTGACCTCGGCCACCCCGCCGCGACGGCGGCCATAGGCAAAGCTCACGCCTTCGAACCGCACCTCGCCGCGCACGGGGGGCATGTCCACCGCATCGGGCTTGTCGGCCAGCGCATGGGGAACCGACAGGGTGCGCATCCCGTCCTCGATCTCGCCCACGCTTGTGTAGATCGACATCAGCGTGAAGCTGACCCAGCCGGACATCTGCGCGATCCGCATGGCGATGGCGCCGGACGCGGCAATGGCGCCGGCGGTCGCCGCGCCCTGCTGCCACAGGACCACCGTTCCGCCGATCAGAAGCACCGGCAGCACCCCAGCCAGCGTCATCAGCGAAAGCCGGAACCAGGTCGAGATCACGCCGAACTCCAGCGATCGGTCGCGGAACACCTCCATCGCCTTCAGCGCCACCTTGTCCTCGAAGGCGGCATGGGCGAACAGCTTCACCGTCTTGATGTTGGTGATGGTGTCCACCACCTGCCCCGTCACCATCGCGCGGGCGGCGGCGCGGGCCGCGGAATTCTCGCGCACCCGGGGCATGAAGAAGCGGATCAGCCAGACATAGGCCACGAGCCACACCGCCAAGGCCACCGCCACCCGCCAGTCGATCAACAACAGCAGGACGACCGACCCCACGACCGAGGCGAGTGCGAAGAAGACCGTGTTGATGACCTCGGTCGCCACATCGGTGACGGCCCGCGCGGCCTGCATCTGCTTGGTCGCAATCCGGCCCGCAAAGTCGTTGTCAAAAAAGGTCACCGCCTGCCCCAACGTCCAGCGATGCAGGCGGCTGAGGACCAGCGGCAGCACGTTTGGCCCGATCACCACGGCGTTCGATGCCGACGAGACGCCGAAGGCAAGCGGCCTCAGCACCAGATAGAACAGGACGAAACTCGCCAGCAGCCACAGGTGAT
>CAZVIS010000706.1:0-1024 GCA_964627355.1 uncultured Rhodobacterales bacterium | reverse complement strand
GCCCCCGTCCCCCCGATCAGATGCCCGTGCATCGACTTGGTCGAGGACATCATCAGCCGGTCGGCATGCGGGCCGAAAGCATGGCTGACGGCGGCGCACTCGGTCTTGTCATTGGCGGTGGTGCCGGTGCCATGGGCGTTGATGTAGCCCACATCCTCGGGGTTCAGCCGCCCGTCACGCAGGGCGCCGGTGATCGCACGTTCGGCACCTTGGGCCGAGGGCATCACGATGTCCGAGGCATCCGAGGACATGGCAAAGCCCACCACCTCGGCCAGGATATCGGCTCCGCGCGCCCGCGCATGCTCATACTCTTCGAAGACGAAGATCCCCGCCCCCTCGCCCTGCACCATGCCGTTGCGGTTGGCGCTGAAGGGACGGCAGGCGTCCTTGGACATGACGCGCAGGCCTTCCCAGGCCTTGATGCCGCCAAAGCACAGCATCGCCTCGGACCCGCCGGTCAGCATCGCACGGGCCGCACCGGACCGCACCATCTGGAACGCCAGCCCCATGGCGTGGTTCGAACTGGCGCATGCAGTAGCGACGGTGAAGGTGGGCCCGTGCAGCCCGTACTCCATCGACAGGTGACTCGCCGCCGCGTTGTTCATGAGCTTGGGGATGACAAAGGGGTGGACGCGGTTCTTCCCCTCTTCATAGACCGCGCGGTAATTCTCGTCCCAGGTGTTCACGCCGCCGCCTGCGGTGCCCAGAACCACCCCCGCCTCCAGCCCCAGAAGGCCGGTGAAGTCGATGCCCGACTGCGCCACGGCCTGCCGCGCGGCGATCATCGTGAACTGGGTGAACTTGTCGTAAAGGACAATCTGCTGGCGGTTGAAGTAAGTTTCCGGATCCCAGCCGTGGACCTGTCCGCCGATGTTGATCGACAGCCGCTCGGTGTCGCGAAACTCCAGCGTGGTGATGCCGCAGCGCCCCTCGCGGAACGCGGCAAGCGTTCCCGGCACATCCAGCGCCAGCGCGTTGACCGTGCCCGCCCCGGTGATGACGACGCGCTTCATGCCGCGTGTTG
>CAZVIS010000705.1:0-1027 GCA_964627355.1 uncultured Rhodobacterales bacterium | reverse complement strand
TGCAGGCCGCCCTGGGTCCAGAGCGCGTTCAGACCGCGCGCCAGGTTGATCGAGGTGCCTTCGCCGATGTTTGCGGCAAAGAGTTCACCGTAGTTGCCGCCCGCCGCGATCGCGCGCTTGAAGGCGTCGTTGTCGAGGCCGATCTTGGCCCCCATCTCGCCCGAAAGACCCAGCAGGCGCTTGACCTCTTCGTCGGCGGTCGAGGCGGCGACCTCTTCGATGTTGGCCTTGGTCACGCCCTTTTCTTCGGCGATCAGCAGCGCGTTGTAGGTCCAGCGCACCACGTCACCCCAATTGTTGTCGCCATGGCGAACGACCGGGCCGAGCGGCTCTTTCGAGATGATCTCGGGCAGGATGATGTGGTTTTCGGCATCGGGGAAGGTCGCACGGCTGGCGGCCAGGCCCGAGGCATCGGTGGTGTAGGTGTCGCAGGCGCCCGCCAGATACTGGCGCGAAGCCTCGGTGTCGTCGGCAACGTTCACGGCGGTGTAGCTGATGTTGTTCTGCTTGAAGAAGTCGGCAAGGTTCAGTTCGGTCGTGGTGCCGGTCTGCACGCAGACGGTGGCGCCGTCGAGTTCCTTGGCCGACGAGACGCCAAGCTCTTTCTTCACCATGAAGCCCTGGCCGTCATAGTAGTTCACCGCGACGAAATCGAACGCCAGTTCGGTATCGCGCGAGAAGGTCCAGGTCGAGTTGCGCGACAGCAGGTCCACTTCGCCCGCTGCGAGCGCGGTAAAGCGGGTTTCGCCGGTCAGCGGGACGAACTTCACCTTGGTCGCATCACCAAGGACGGCAGCCGCGATGGCGCGGCACAGGTCCACGTCAAAGCCCTGCCAGACGCCGTTGGCGTCGGGCATGCCAAAGCCGGTCAGACCGGTGCTCGACCCGCAGTTCAGCTCGCCGCGTGCCTTCACGGCCTCCAGCGTGGCCTGCGCCGAGGCTGCCCCGGCCAGCATGGCCGCAGCCGCGAGCGCGCCAAAGAATACGGTTTTCGTCATGTGTACCTCTTCCTGATGAACCGCCTCGT
>CAZVIS010000704.1:0-1032 GCA_964627355.1 uncultured Rhodobacterales bacterium | reverse complement strand
GACGCCGGTCGCGACAGAGGACCCGCTGGCCGGACTGGATGCTCTTCTGGCCGAACCTGCGGCGCCTGTGGAAGACGACCCGCTCGCCGGCCTGGATGCCCTTCTGGCGACGCCGGACCCCGGCACCGAGGACGATCCGCTGGCCGATCTCGATGATCTTCTTGCCACGCCGGACCCTGCGCCAGAAGAGGAAGACCCCCTTGCTGCACTGGACGACCTGCTGGGGTCCTCTGAACCAGCAGCCCCCGCAGGTCCACCCGATGATCCGCTTGCCGGGCTCGACAACCTTCTTGCGGCCCCGGCGAAACCGAAACCCGCCCCTGCCGCCGCCCGAAAGGAGCCTGCCATGGCCAACGTTGACACCTTCGGCAAGCTGACCGCTCCCCGGCCCGCACCCGAGGCTCTGGCCCGTCCGGTTTTCCGCCTTGCGATCCTTGGCGATTTCTCGGGCCGCGCTGCGCGCGGCGTTCTCGAAGTCGGCGATGCCTTGGCCAAGCGCCGCGGAATCCCCTTCGACGTGGACAATGTCGAGGAGGTCATCGAGAGCTTTGCCATGGACCTCGTCCTGCCCATCGGGCCCGAGGGACGGGGCATCGTGGTCCCGCTGACGGACCTCGACTCGCTTCATCCCGACCAGCTGGTGGAGAATGTCGCGCTGTTCGACGAGTTGAAGGGACTTCGCCAGCGGCTTGGGACACCGTCGATGGCGGCCAAGGCGGTAGCCGACATGCAGGCCTGGGCCGGAACCTTCAAGACGATGGCGATGCCGTCGGGGACGCGATCGGCGGGCACCGCCGTTCCGGCGGACCTGAGGCTCTCGGATTTCCAGCGTCTGATTGGGGACCGCGAGGGGCGGCTTTCGACTCCGTCGCCCGCAGCCGACCTGATTGCGCAGGTCGTGGGGCCCTACATCGTGCCGGGTCCGAACGCACAGGCCAATGCGCTGCGCAGCGTGGTGGACGAAGCGATGTCGGCGGCGATGCGGCTGGTGCTGCACCACCCCGAGTTTCAGGCGATCGAGGCGCAGTGGCG
>CAZVIS010000703.1:0-1047 GCA_964627355.1 uncultured Rhodobacterales bacterium | reverse complement strand
CACATTGCGCACCAGATCCGCCGGCAGCGCCGCCGTCATCTCATCGAGCAACAGCACATCCGGCCTGCCCGCCAAGGCCCGCGCCAGATCGACCACCCGCATGGTGGCCAGCGGCAGGTTCCCCGCCACCTCCTCCAGCCGCAGGCCCGGAACGCCCAAAGCCTCGGCCCAGCCCAGAAAGTCCTCGGCAGGCGTATTCCCCAACCGCAGGTTATCGCGCAGCGACAGGTCAGGGATCAGCGACGGCTCCTGATAGACCGGGATCAGCCCCGAGGCCCTCGCGGCCGCCGGAGAGGCCGCCTGACGCGCCACGCCCTGCACCCGGATCAGCCCCGCATCCGGCCTCAGCGCGCCGGTGAGGATCTTGACGAAAGTGGACTTGCCCGCGCCATTGGCCCCCATCAGGGCCACAACCTCGCCGCGTCCGACCTGGAGCGAGGCATCGGTCAGCGCCACCACCGCGCCATAGCGCTTGGCCACGCCCGAAGCGTCGAGCGCCAGAACGCCGGGTTGTGCTGTCATGTCGGGACCCTATCGCGTGAAAGCGGCCCCCGGGCGACTGCCGGGGGCCAGCCGTCGTTTACTCGCCCGGGCCCTTGCAGGCGATGATCTGGTCCTGCGTGTAGGTGGTCCAATCGGGGATCGAGACCGACACCGGCCATTCCGGATCGAGGTTCGGGTTCTGCGCGCCCGCGATCAGTGCCTTGCCCTCGTCGGTGTTGTTCGCCCAGATCGAGGGGTTCACGAGGACCGTCTTCTCAGCCGGGGCCTGCCCGTCAAGGACCTGCAGCGCAACGGTGATCCCCGCGCCACCGATGGACCCGGGGTTCGTCACTGCAGCCCCCACCAGCCCCTCGACCGAGGCGAGCTGCCCCACAAAGCCCGCGTTGTCCGCGCCGACGATCGGCACCAAGGGCGCGCCGCTTTCGACAAAGGCATCCACAATCACGTTGTCGATGCCGCTGGTCCACACCCCGTTGAACGGAATGCCGGTGGCGAGGAAGTCGAGCATCTGCTGCTTGCCCTGGTCTTGCTGCCAGCCGGTAA
>CAZVIS010000702.1:0-1048 GCA_964627355.1 uncultured Rhodobacterales bacterium | reverse complement strand
ACGGGCTGCGCCGCCGCTGCCTCTGCCAGTTCGCCAAAAGTCGCAGTGCCAGCGGTCGGGTGGGTCAGCTTACCATCCGCAACCGCAATCTCGGCCGCAGGCACGCCCCATTTCGCCGCCGCCGCCGCGACCAGCATCGCACGCGCCGTGGCTCCCGCCTGCCGATAGCGGTCCCACGAGGTCGCCATCGAGGTGGACCCCCCGGTCCCCTGGAAGGCGCCGCCGAAGGCCACGTTGCCATAGGCCGCCGGGTTGCCAGATGCACCGATGACCTCGACCTGATCCCACCGGGCGCCAAGCTCTTCCAGAACCAGCGTGGCGATGCCGTAGTAGGACCCCTGTCCCATGTCGAATTGCGAAGAACGGATGGTGATCCGGTCATCCGCCGTGATGGTGATGTAGGCCTCCAAGGGGTTGATCGCGGCCGCCTCCTGTGCGGCAGCGGCAGGGGCGCGCAGGCCCACGGCAAAGCCGCCGGTCACGGCAGCGGCCCCGATCAGGAAGCCCCGGCGTGTCGGGCGCAGGGCGGGAAGGTGATGGGCAATCGCGGGGATGTTGGCGAACATGGCTCAGACCTCCAGCCGACGGGCAGCTTCGTGGATCGCGCCACGGATGCGATGATAGGTGGCGCAGCGGCAAAGGTTCCCGCTCATCGCCGCGTCGATGTCCTCGTCGCCGGGCTTGGGCGTCTCGGTCAGCAGGGCGACGGCGGCCATGACCTGGCCCGACTGGCAATAGCCGCACTGGGGCACATCCATCTCGGCCCAGACGGTCTGGACGGTGGTGGCGACGCGGCCTGCGATACCCTCGATGGTGGTCACCTTGGCCTCGCCCACGTCGCCGATGGCGGTCTGGCAGGACCGGGTCGGCACGCCGTCGATATGCACCGTGCAGGCCCCGCAAAGCGCCTGCCCGCAGCCGAACTTGGTGCCGGTCATCCCGGCGATGTCGCGCAAGGCCCAGAGGAGCGGCATGTCCTCGGGGGCGTCGAAGGCGACATCTGCGCCATTGATGGAAAGGGTGATCATGCGACCTCCTGTGGCTGGCC
>CAZVIS010000701.1:0-1054 GCA_964627355.1 uncultured Rhodobacterales bacterium | reverse complement strand
CGAGGCAGGACAGCACCGTCTGCCCGTCAAGCGTCACCGTGCAGGCCCCGCAGGTCCCCTGCCCGCAGCCGTATTTGGGCGACAGGTCCCCCGCACCCCTGCGCAGGAAGTCGAGCAGGTTCTGCCCCGGATCAGCAAAGGCCGCGCGTTCGGTCCCGTTCAGGGTGAAGGTCACCGGGGTCTTCATACGCCACGCTCCATCGTCTCGATCAGGCGGCGAAGGTGGACCCCCGCCACCTCGCGCCGATACCATGCGGTGGCGAGGGCATCGGTCGGCGGGTCCAGCCCTTCGGCCGCCTGCGCCACCGCCCGGGCCAGAGTGCCCGCATCCAGCATCTGCCCCTCCAGCGCCCGCTCGGCCCCCGACCCCCGCACCGGCGCGGGCCCCATGGCGCCGAAAGCCACGCGCGCGCCCCGGACCCGCCCACCGTCGCGGGGCAAGAGCGCCGCGATGGACATCACCGACACCCCCTTTGGCTTCACGCGGCTGACCTTGTGAAAGCCAAAGGTCCCCGGCCTCGGCCTCGCAAATTCGACTGAAGCGACCAAAGGCGCCCGCGCCCGGTCGCGCATCAGATCCTCGACCGCCCGCGCCCCCTGCCCCACCAGATGCGCCCTTGCACCCAAGGCAATCAGCGCCACCGCGAAATCGCCGTAAGGATGCGGCGCAAACAGGTTCCCGCCCACGGTCCCCATGTTCCGCACCTGCGGCCCGCCGATCAGCCGCGCCACAGGGTGGAGAAACGCCAGATCGCGCGAGGCCAGCACCTGCGCCATCGTCACGCCCGCCCCCAGAGTGACCATATCCCCCGAGGCCCGCACCTCGACCAGCGCAGGATCCGTTGTCCGCACGATCCGTGCAGGCGCGGTCCCCGCGTTCACCTCGCGCATCAGCACCGTCCCGCCGCCCATGTAGGCCGCCCCCGACAGCGCCCGCGCGGCCTCGGCCAGCGTTGGATATGTCTGCACCTCGGTCATGCCAGCCCCATATGCGCGCGCACCGCGTCCATGCCGCCCTGATAGACGTTCTCGGCCACCATCTGCCGCAACTCCT
>CAZVIS010000700.1:0-1061 GCA_964627355.1 uncultured Rhodobacterales bacterium | reverse complement strand
CCGTTGATGATGTCGCCGCGCAGGATCGAGGATTCCAGCGCCTTCATCGCCGACCAGAAGTTCGGATCGGCCTGCTCTTCCTCGGTCAGTTGCGCCTTCGTGGCCTTGATCGCCTCTTCGATGGCATTGGTGCGGTCCTGCTTGTCGCGGATCGCGAAGGCGGCGCGCATCTGCGCCTCGCCCAGGGTCTTGATCCGGGCAGCGAGCGCCGAATAGTCGGGGGGCGTGAAATCGAAGGGCTCGTTCGCGCATTCCTCGGCAAAGTCGAGGATCAGGTCGATGGCGGGCTGCATCGCGGCATGGCCGAACTTGACCGCACCCAGCATCTCGGCCTCGGTCAGCTCGTAGGCTTCCGATTCGACCATCATCACGGCGTCCTTGGTGCCGGCGATGACAAGGTCGAGCCGCTGCTCGGGGTTGTTCTTGAGGTTCTGGATGTCGTCAACGGGCGGGTTCAACTTGTACTGACCGTTGGAGAAGCCGACGCGCGCCGCGCCGATCGGGCCCATGAACGGCACGCCGCTGATCGTCAGCGCGGCAGAGGCGGCGATCATCGCGACGATGTCGGGCTCGTTCACAAGGTCATGGCTCAGCACGGTCGCCATCACCAGCACTTCGTTGCGGAAGCCATCGACGAACAGCGGGCGGATCGGACGGTCGATCAGACGCGAGGTAAGCGTCTCTTTCTCCGAAGGCCGCGCCTCGCGCTTGAAGAAGCCGCCGGGGATTTTGCCCGCGGCATAGTATTTTTCCTGATAATGTACGGTCAGCGGAAAGAAGTCCTGCCCGGGCTTGGCCGAGCGGGCAAAGGTCACGTTGGCCATGACCGAGGTCTCGCCAAGCGTGGCGATGACCGAGCCGTCGGCCTGCCGCGCAATGCGGCCAGCTTCCAGGGTCAGCGTTTCATCGCCCCACTGGATGGATTTACGGGTAACATTGAACATGTGGTTGTTTTCCTTCTGGGACCCGGCCCCTGCCGGTCGTCCCACATCTGGCGGCCCCATTGCCGCCACCCCTATCCTTCGCATGTGCCCGGGGCCAAAGGCGTCACGTCGCAGATG
>CAZVIS010000699.1:0-1062 GCA_964627355.1 uncultured Rhodobacterales bacterium | reverse complement strand
TGCCGACGGTAAAGCTCACGCCCTTGACCGCTTCGATCAGGCGGCCGTCCTGCCGAAAGCGGACGTAGAGGTCACGAACCTCCAGCACGCTCATAGGAACGTCTTTCGCGGGTCGAAGGCATCTCGCACGCCTTCAAAGATGAAGACAAGGAGCGAGAGCATGATGGCAAAGGTGAAGAAGGCGGTGAAGGCCAGCCACGGCGCCTGCAGGTTGTTCTTGGCCTGCAAGGTCAACTCCCCCAGCGAGGGGGCCGAGGAGGGCAGGCCGAAACCGAGGAAGTCCAGCGAGGCAAGCGCGCCGATCGACCCGGTGACGATGAACGGCAGGAAGGTCAGCGTGGCGACCATCGCATTGGGCAGGACATGGCGGAACATGATCGTGCCGTCGGACACGCCAAGCGCCCGCGCCGCCCGCACATACTCGAAGTTGCGCGCCCGAAGGAATTCGGCGCGCACCACACCGACCAGACCGGTCCAGCCGAACAGCACCGACAGCCCGACCAGCAGCCAGAAGTTCATCTGCCAGATCGCAGCAACGATGATGATGATGTAAAGCGAGGGCGTCGCGCTCCAGATCTCGATGACGCGTTGGAAGATCAGGTCGATGGTCCCGCCGAAGTAACCCTGCACCGCCCCCGCCGCGATCCCAACGACCGAGGTGAGGAGCGTCACGATCAGCGCAAAGCAGACCGACAGGCGGAACCCGTAGATGACGCGCGCCGCGACGTCCCGCGCGGTGTCGTCTGTGCCAAGCCAATGGGTGGCATCAGGGGCCGAGGGGGCAGCGCCGCCCACGTCGTTGATCGTGGTGTAACTCGACCGGATCGGCGGCCAGAGGATCCATCCGGGCACCGCGCCTTCGATGGTCGCTCCGGCGTCCAGCCGGGCCATGATGTCCTCGGGCGTGTCCAGACAATCAACCAAGCCACCCGTGCGGATCAGGCATTCCACCGCCGGATCGCGGTACTTCGCCTCGGTCTGGAAGTCGCCGCCGAAGGTGGTCTCGGGGTAGGCGGTCAGGAACGGCGTGTAGGTCTGGCCCCGGTACTGCACCAGAAGCGG
>CAZVIS010000698.1:0-1062 GCA_964627355.1 uncultured Rhodobacterales bacterium | reverse complement strand
ACAGCTCGACCGAGCGGTTGCAGGTCAAGCTCACCGCCCCCGACCCCGGCCGCTACACCGTCACCGCCAACCGCCGGACGCTGCCGCTGCGAGAGGTGGCAGGCGGCGTGGCGGTAGCGGGGGTGCGCTACAAGGCCTGGCAACCGGCGAGTGCCCTGCATCCGGTGCTGCCGGTGCAGGCGCCCCTCACCTTCGACATCTTCGACACGTGGTCGGGCCGGGCGATTGCGGGCTGCGTCTATCATGTGGCCCATCCCGGCGGGCGGAACTACGACACCTTCCCGGTAAACGGAAACGAGGCCGAGGCGCGCAGGCTCGCCCGCTTCTACCCCCACGGCCACAATCCGGCGGCCTACCTGCCGCTGCGCGAGACGCCGCACCCCGAGTTTCCGATGACGCTCGACCTGCGGCGACCGGCGGGGATGTGATGGATAGGGCGGCGCGTAGCGAGGATCAGGTGGCCCGGTTCCTTGCCGGGTATGACCCGCTTCCCGGTGCCGCCGACGAGATGTTCGACCCCAAGGGCGTGATGCGCCCGGTCTGGAACCCACTTGTCGCCGCCATGGCCGCGATGACCGCGGAGGAGCGCGGCGCCCGCTTCGCCCGGGGCGCGCAGTATCTGCGGGATGCGGGAGTGTTCTATCGCCAGTATGGCGAAGAGGGGGCGGGAGAGCGGGAATGGCCCTTGTCCCCCGTGCCGGTCATCCTGTCCGAGAGCGATTGGGCGGGGATCGAGGCGGGGCTGGTCCAGCGGGCGGACCTGCTGGAAGCCGTCATGGCCGACCTTTACGGTCCGGCCAAGCTGGTGGCGGATGGCCTGCTTCCCGCTGCAGTTGTCGCGCGCAATGCCGAGTGGCTGCGGCCCCTCGTCGGTGTCGCCCCGAGGGGCGGGCACTTCCTGCACTTCATCGCCTTCGACATCGCGCGGAATCCGGATGGCACATGGTTCGTCCTTGGCGACCGCACGCAGGCCCCCTCAGGCGCAGGCTTTGCGCTGGAGAACCGCGTGGCCACCGCCCGCGTCTTCCCCGAGATCTTCCAGCGCAGCCACATCCACCGCCT
>CAZVIS010000697.1:0-1069 GCA_964627355.1 uncultured Rhodobacterales bacterium | reverse complement strand
GGTTCATATAGACCGTGCGGCTGTTCAGGCGGTGGTCGATGACATCCTCGGCCAGCCCGCCGTGCTGCAGAAGTCCGCACATGATCATGTGCCAGCAGCCGTACATGCGCGGTCCGCCGATCAGCAGGAAGGGGGTGACGGCCTGCCAGCCAAGGCCGGCGACGAGCATCGCGAGGCTGGTCAAGGCGGTTGCGGCGTAGATGGCCATGTGGATGCGGGCCCAGAAGACGGCCTTGGGGCGCTCGCTTTCGGGTATGTAGTTCTGCTCGTCGGGTGACAGAACCCCCATGGCGTTGCGCGCCAGCACTTTGAGCGAGACCCAAGTGTCTGGGACCCCGAGAAAGACCAGCGCCTTGAGCGTCAGCCGGATCGGATGCATCCACGCAATCTCTGGATCGCGGCCGACGATGATGGTGTCGGTGTGGTGGCGGGCGTGGCTCCAGCGCCAGTTGATCGGGTTGCGGATCACCTGGAAGCTGGCGATGTGATAGACGACATCGTTCATCCAGCGGGTGCGGAAGGCCGTCCCGTGCCCGCACTCATGCCAGCGCGAATCGCAGGCGGACCCGTAGAGGACGCCGTAGGCGAGCCAGAAAGGGACGGCGAGCCAACTGCCCCAGAACCAGATGCCCCCGGCGGCAAACAGGATGTGGAGGGCGATCCACAACGCCGTATCCCGTATCGCCGGCCCGTCGCGGCGCTGCATCAGGGCCTTCATCTGCGCGCGGGGGACGTCGGTGTGGTACCACTCGGCTGCGGCGAGGCCGGTCTCGATGGCATGTGCCGCCGAAGTGCCGGTGAGGGTGTAATCCCGGGGCGGCAGGTCAAAGCCGGTTTCAGCGTTCATGGCAGTCCTCCCTGACAGCCACGATTTCAACTGTTGCGCGCGGTCTCAAGGCAGGATCACATCAGATTCCATCAGATGGGGGTGCCATGGGCCACGGGACGATTGCCGACATCGCGCGGATCGCGGGGGTATCGACCGCGACGGTGGACCGGGCGCTGAACGGGCGGGCGGGGGTGAGTGCGGCGAACCGGCAGCGGGTGCTGCGGGCGGCGCGGGATCTGG
>CAZVIS010000696.1:0-1069 GCA_964627355.1 uncultured Rhodobacterales bacterium | reverse complement strand
AGGCTGAAGAACAGGGCCTGCGTCGAGGTATAGCAGACGTAGCGGTCGTTCTGTTCGGGGGCCGCGATGGCGCCGCAGGTCTCGATCGGGGCCTGCTCGATGGGGCTCATCTGGTAGCGGCCCTCGACGATGTGGTCGGCCCGGGCAAAGGCCGCCTCGACATCGCCGAAGCGCAGCTTCTGGTGGTCGTATTTTCCGTGATAGATGAACTTGTTGGTCGGGTAGATATCGAGGACGGTCGGCGCGCCGGGCTTCACCGCCTCTTCGACGTCGAGGACATGGGGCAGCGCCTCCCACTCCACGCGGACCTTTTGCACCGCCGCCCGCGCCTGCGCCTCGGTCGCGGCGATGACCGCCGCCACGGGTTCGCCCTTGTAGCGGACGCGCTCGGTGGACAGGATCGGCTCGTCGTCGATGCCGAAGTCGAGCAGCGACAGGAGCGTGTTGAGGTTCACCGGCACGTCGCGCCCGGTCAGGATGCGGACGACGCCGGGCATCCGCTCGGCCTCGGCCGTGTCGATCCGGCGGATGCGGGCGGCGTGGTGGGGGGACCGGACGCAGCGCAGGTGGAGAAGGCCATCGAAGAGATGGTCGTCGTAGAAGGGCGACCGTCCCGTGACATGCCCCGGAATATCCTGCCGCCGCGTGGGCTTGCCCACCTCGTTCAGGTTGTCGTCGCGCTCCTCGCGGAACAACTCCTTCCGCATCTCGAAGCCGTTCATGCGCTGCGTCATGCCCGAGCCCTCCCCTCGGCCACCGACAGGATCGCCGCGATGATCGGCTCGTACCCGGTGCAGCGGCAGAGGTTCCCGCTGATAGCCTCCACCACCTCCTCTCGGGTGGGCGCGGGGTTGCGGTCGAGAAGCGCCTTGGCCGAGACCAGCATCCCCGGCGTGCAATAGCCGCATTGGGCGGCGAAATGGTCCATGAAGGCCACTTGCAGGGGGTGCAGCGCGGGTGTCGCCAGCCCCGCCGCCGTGGTGATGCTGCGCCCCTGCACCGTTTCCGCCAGCACGAGGCAGGACAGCACCGTCTGCCCGTCAAGCGTCACCGTGCAGGCCCCGCAGGT
>CAZVIS010000695.1:0-1073 GCA_964627355.1 uncultured Rhodobacterales bacterium | reverse complement strand
CTCTATGTCTGTGACCCCGCTCTGATCCAGGAGGTGCTGACCCGCCAGGCCGGCAAGCTCGGCAAGGGCAACCTCATCCGCAAGGTGCTCGGTCCCGCCATCGGTGAGGGCCTGCTGACGGCCGATGGGGCGCATTGGCGCTGGCAGCGCCAGGCTGTGGCGTCGGGCTTCCAGCACGAGAGGCTGCTCGGCTTCCTGCCGGCGATGATCGAGGCGGCGGAGGCGACGCGCGGGCGCTGGCAGGCGGCCTCCGCGCCGCTCGACATCGGCCACGAGATGATGCGCACCACCTTCGACATCATCATCGAGACGATGCTGTCGGGCGCGCAGGCGCTGGATGTCGGCAAGGTCGAGCAGGCGATCTCGGATTATCTCGAACCGTCGAACTTCATGGTCATCTACAACCTCTTCGGCCTGCCGGGCTGGCTGCCCTATCCTGGCCGGGCCAGGGCGCGCGCCTCGGTGACCTATCTGCGCGAAAATCTGCGGGCGCTGGTCGCTCAACGCCGGGCCGATCCGCCGGAGCACGGCGACCTGCTCGACATGCTGCTGGCGAGCGCCGACCCCGAGACGGACCGGGCGATGCGCGACGAGGAGATCGTCGACAACCTGCTCACCTTCGTCACCGCCGGCCATGAGACGACCGCGGTCGGCCTCGCCTGGACCTTCCATCTGCTGGCTCAGAACCGCGACTGGGAGGCGCGCGTGCTCGAGGAGATCGCGGCGGTCACAGAAAGGGGCCCGCTGTTGCCGCGCCACGTCGCGGCGCTGCCGCTGACCAGGGCGGTCTTCCAGGAGGCGATGCGGCTCTACCCGCCCGCCCCGGTGATCACCCGGGAGGTCGAGGAGCCCTTCACACTCGGCGGCGTCGCGCTGAAGCAGGGCATGGTGCTCTATGTGCCGATCCAAGCGGTGCACCGTCACGAGAGGCTGTGGGACAGGCCCGAGCAGTTCGACCCATCCCGTTTCCTCGACGATGCCGGCCGCGGGCGCCACCGCTACGCCTATCTGCCCTTCGGCGCCGGCCCGCGGATCTGCATCGGCAGCGCCTTTGCGACGATGGAGGCGGTCGC
>CAZVIS010000694.1:0-1077 GCA_964627355.1 uncultured Rhodobacterales bacterium | reverse complement strand
GCGCGCGTAAAGGTCTCGACCGAGCGGGGCATGTGGAAGGCCGAGGTGACGAGCACCCAGGTTTGCCCCTCTGCCGGCACCACAAGATCCCGGGTGAAGGCCGCGTTCTCGGAGGTGTTGCGCGAGCGGTCTTCGATGAGGATCTGCCCTTCGGGCACCCCAAGCTCGGCCCAGAGGGCGCGCGCGATCTGCGAGGGGGCCTCGCTTTTGTCGTCATGGATCACGCTGGCCGACCCGCCGGTGAAGATCAGCCGCGCCTCTGGGAACTGGCGGGCGAGGGCGGCGCCAGCGGTCATTCGCTCTCCCCCTTCGTTCAGGCCGACGCTGCCCCAGCGAAGGAAGGGCCGGATATCCTCGGCCCCGCCGAGGACGATGATCCCGTCCACGCGGTCGAGGGGCGGATTTGCCGGGTACTGCTGCTCCAGCGAGGCCAGAAGCGGCGTGCCGAGGGGAAAGGCCCCAAGCGCCAGCGTGGCGGTCAGCGCCAGCCCCGACCACAAGGCCGCCCGCCCCGCCCTGCCGCGCAGGGCCGCCAGCGTGGCGAGAAGCAGGAAAAACACAAGCCACGTCTCGGCCCGGGCCACCATGCCCGCCGTCTTGGAGAGGACGAAGAACAGGCCGTCCATCAGCCCCGGCCCAGCCGTTCGCCGACGCCCCCACGCGAGAGCAAGGGCCGCCACCAGGCCTCGTTGTCGAGATACCAACGCACGGTCCGGCGCAGGCCCTCTTCCAGCGTGACGGAGGGGCGCCACCCCAATTCGGTGCGGATGCGGGTGGGGTCGATGGCATAGCGGGCGTCGTGGCCCGGGCGGTCGGTGACGAAGGTGATAAGGCGGTCGTGGGGGGCTCCGCCCGGGTGCATCTCGTCCAGCAGGGCGCAGATCATGCGGACAAGGTCGATGTTCCGCGCCTCGTTCTCGCCCCCGATGTTGTAGCTGCGCCCGACGCGGCCTTTTTCCAGCACCGTCAGCAGGGCATCCGCGTGATCCTCGACAAAAAGCCAGTCGCGCACGTTCAGCCCGGCGCCATAGACCGGGATCGGCTTGCCGGCGAGCGCGTTCAGGATCACCACGGGGA
>CAZVIS010000693.1:0-1081 GCA_964627355.1 uncultured Rhodobacterales bacterium | reverse complement strand
CGACAGCCGCGCGAGGATCCCCTCGGCCACCTTCTTCGAGTCCCCGATGATCCCGACCGATACCGCCTTCGTCAGCCCGATGCGGTCCGGGTTGATGTCCACCTGGATGACCTTCGCCCCCTTCGGCCAATAGTCGATCCCATAGCCCGGCAGCGTCGAGAACGGGTTGAGCCTTGTGCCAAGCGCCAGCACCACATCCGCCTTCGCAATCAGCTCCATCGCCGCCTTCGACCCGTTGTAACCCAAGGGCCCCGCGAACAGGGGATGCCCCCCCGGGAAGGCGTCATTGTGCTGATAGCCCACGCAGACCGGCGCATCCAACCGCTCGGCCAAGGCCATGCTCGCTGGGATCGCGCCCCCCAGCACCACCCCCGCCCCGTTCAGGATCACCGGGAAGGCCGCACCGGACAGCAACTCCGCCGCCTGCGCCATCGCCGCCTCACCGCCCGAGGGCCGCTCGAACTCGACAATGGCGGGCAGGTCGATGTCGATCTCGCGCGTCCAGAAATCGCGCGGCATGTTGATCTGCGCGGGCGCACTCATCCGCTTGGCGGCAAGGATCACCCGGTTCAAGACCTCCGCCACCCGCGCCGGATCGCGCACCTCTTCCTGATATGCCACCATGTCCTGGAAGAGCGCCATCTGCTCCACCTCCTGGAACCCCCCCTGCCCGATCGTCCGGTTCGCCGCCTGCGGCGTCACGAGGAGGAGCGGCGTATGGTTCCAGTAGGCCGTCTTGACCGCCGTAACGAAGTTGGTGATCCCGGGTCCGTTCTGCGCGATCATCATGCACATCCGGCCAGACGCCCGCGTATACCCATCCGCCATCATCCCGCCCGAGCCTTCGTGCGCGCAGTCCCAGAAGGTGATGCCCGCCTTGGGGAAGAGGTCCGAGATCGGCATGAACGCCGACCCGATGATCCCGAAAGCATGGGCAATCCCGTGCCGCTGAAGGACTTTGACAAAGGCTTCCTCGGTGGTCATGCGCATGGGGCGGCTCCTTCTGGCTATGGAGGCGTTGTAGGCCCGGACGGAGGGGCGCGATAGGGCCAGACGGGGTGGGGGGATAGGGCCAGAGGGG
>CAZVIS010000692.1:0-1084 GCA_964627355.1 uncultured Rhodobacterales bacterium | reverse complement strand
ACCGCACGTTTCCCGGTTGACTCTGCCCCTCGCGCGGCTAAAAGGCGGGCTTCAAGGATTTCGCGGGGTGGCGGCGCTTCCCCGGCGCAGGAGAGACGAGCATGGCGAAACCGGCCACCATCAAGATCCGCCTGAACTCGACGGCGGGCACGGGGCACTTCTATGTGACCCAGAAGAACGCGCGCACGATGACCGAGAAGATGGTCGTCAAGAAGTACGATCCCGTGAAGCGCGAGCATGTCGAATACAAGGAAGGCAAGATCAAGTGATCTTGGCCTGACCCCGGGGGTGCCCGGGCAGGATCGGGGCCGCGTCCGCAGGGACGCGGCCCTTTCCTTTTGGCGGGGCGGTCCCAAGTCTGCGGGATGGACCAGACGCTTTCCCTGCGTACCGCCGTGCCGTCCGACCTTGCGGCGGTCGAGACGCTGCTTGGACGCAGCTATCCGCGGCTTCTGGCGGTGGACTATCCGCCATCCATCCTGGTCACCGCGGTGCCGCTCATCGCTCGGGCAAAGCCCGCGCTCCTCGCTTCGGGTCGGTACTATGTTGTGGAGGATCGGGAGGGGCGGCTGGTGGGTGCGGGGGGGTGGAGCCTGACGCCGCCGCAGGGCGAGGGTCCCGGCGACGTCGCGCATATCCGGCATGTGGCGACGGACCCCGATGCGCTGCGGCGCGGGGTGGCGCGGGCGATCCTGGCGCGGGTGTTTCAGGCGGCGGGGATGGCAGGGGTGGCGGGATACGACTGCCTGTCCACGCGGACGGCGGTGCCGTTTTACGCGGCGATGGGGTTCCGCGTGGTGGCGCCGGTCGAGATCACGCTTGCCCCCGGCATTGCCTTCCCGGCGGTGCGGATGCAGCGGGGCGCATGAGAAAGGGCCGGTCCTGCGACCGGCCCCCCTTATCGTTCAACCCGAAGCGGTCAGATCACTCGCGGTTGCCGAGGAACTGCAGCAGGAACATGAACATGTTGATGAAGTCGAGGTACAGGCGCAGGGCGCCCATGATCGCCGACTTGCCCAGCCACTCCTGATCGCCGTACTGGGCGTGCTGGATGTACTCGTTCTTGATCGACTGCGTGTCATAG
>CAZVIS010000691.1:0-1087 GCA_964627355.1 uncultured Rhodobacterales bacterium | reverse complement strand
CGCAGCGCCCCTCGGTCGACGTCATCACCGGCACGATCAAGGCGAACTTCCCGACGCGGATCTCTTTCCAGGTCACCTCCAAGATCGACAGCCGTACCATCCTGGGCGAGCAGGGGGCCGAGCAACTCCTCGGCATGGGCGACATGCTCTACATGGCGGGCGGCGGGCGGATCACGCGCATCCACGGACCCTTCGTCAGCGACGAAGAGGTCGAAGAGATCGTCAACCACCTGAAATCCTACGGTCCGCCGCAATACATGTCCGGCGTGCTGGAGGGCCCCGAGGACGAGCGGGACGATGCCATCGAGGCGGTCCTCGGTCTGGGGGGAGAGGACGAGTCGCTTTACGATCAGGCGGTGGCCATCGTGGCCAAAGACCGCAAATGCTCGACCTCCTATATCCAGCGCAAGCTTGGCATCGGATACAACAAGGCGGCCAAGCTGGTCGAGCAGATGGAAGAACAGGGCGTCGTCACCCGCGCGAACCATGTCGGCAAGCGGGAGATTCTGGTCGAAGAGCGGTAGGGGCTAGAACAGCTTTATCTCCAGGATGATGGGGGTCAGGCGGTGCGGAACGTCCAGCTCGTTCAAGCGCCGGGAGAGCGCGTCAATGTCCTGTTTGACATCTCCCCTTTCGTAGTTCCCAAGTGAAGCCCTCTCCCAAAAGAAGGTTCGCGGCACGAGGAAGTGACAGAAATCGCGGTAGAAAAAGTACTGACTCCAGTTCTTTCCATGGCCGACATAACTGTCGAAGATTTCATCCTTGGTGGGAAGCGGTCCGCGCCAGTAATTGAGATCGCTTTCCAGTGTGTCGAAGGTCGTCCAGGCACACCAAGTTCCGTTCTCGGAGGGTGCGACTTTGTCTGACCGTTCCACACTCAAGACATCAGCGCATGCTCGGAGAAAGGCAGCCCACTTGCTGTCGTCCATCTCGCTCATTTCTCTCCAACCCCCTCACGCCGCCCCGGGCAGAAACGCCGTATCGGAAATCCCGTGATCCGCGCAGAACGCGATCAGCCGTGCCAGATCCTGCCGCCGGTACTCGGCCTTCCACGCCCCGGCATTGTCATAGGCCACGGTCGCCGCGA
>CAZVIS010000690.1:0-1101 GCA_964627355.1 uncultured Rhodobacterales bacterium | reverse complement strand
CCGCCGTGCCCGAGGCCGTCACCATCATCATGTTGTTGATGACCTCGTAGTCCAGATCGACCCCGATCACCGCATCCGCCCCCACTTCGGCCGCGTGCGCCTCGAGTTCGCGCAGCGCAGTCTCGCGGGCGATCGCCATCTCGCCCTCGTAGGACCCCGAGCGGCCCCCGATGATATCCGTGATTCCGGCAAAGAGGTCGCGGAACACGTTTGCGCCCATGATCGCCTCGCCGACAACGATGCCAAGGTAGGCGGTCACTTTCTTGCCCTCGATGGTGGGCGTGGTGGTCAGGATCATGATGTTCTCCGCAAGCTGTCCCTATTCCGCCGCCTCGGAACCGGCAAGGCCGACCGCGCGCGCGTTTTCCGTACGGGCAGCGGCGCGCTGATCCGCCAGGAACACCGCGGCGCGGCGACCGATGTCGGCGGCGATAGCCGCGATATCCTCGTCCGTCAGAAGCGCAAGCGAGGGGCGCATCGCGGCAAAGAAATGCGTGTTGCCGACCGCCCGCTTGGCCACCGCCTCGCGGAACGAGGCGCGGGCGCGGACGGGATGGAACACCCCCGGCTCTGCCCGCCCGACAAGCATGTCCAAGAGCATGTCGGGATCGGTTTCGACCGTGGTGTCGGCAAACCACGCCGGCGCAAGGTCGGCCATCGCGGCCAGCACCATATCGGGTTGTGCCGCCAGGTGCGAAAAGGCGAAGATCTCGTCATTGACGAAGTTCCGCTGCATCACCCGGCTGGCCGAATAGGCCTGCCGCAACGCCAGCAGCCGGTCCAGCGCCCGCCCCGAGAACCGCGTGATCGCAAAGATTGCCCGCTGCAGGGGCATCTCGGGCGGCATCGTCCGGGCAAACCGATGCAGCGGGTTCATCTCGCCGAACCGCACGCCAAGCGCATCGGCCGCCTGCCCTTCCATCACCGCAAAGAAATCGGCGACAGGCCCCGTGAGCATCACATCCGGCTCGATCAGCCAGTAATGACTGGCATCGGGTCGCGCCTGGCGCAGCGCGTAATAGGCATAGTCGCCGCAGCGCCAGCCGTAGTCATGCGTCACCCGCAACCCGTTCGCCGTCACCCAGGCGTCGGTCATGTCCA
>CAZVIS010000689.1:0-1102 GCA_964627355.1 uncultured Rhodobacterales bacterium | reverse complement strand
CCGACCCGCGCGAGACCAACTCGAACTACGGCTTCAACCTGCCGTGGTGGGACCGGCTGCTCGGCACCTACATCGCCCAGCCCGCCAAGGGACACGAGGGGATGGAGATCGGGATCGAACAGTTTCGTACACAGCGTGATTTGTGGCTCGACCAGATGCTGATTCAGCCCCTTCGTGGACCAGCGAGCGGCAACGCCCTCGATTCAAATTCCGAGCTGAAGGATCCCACAGAATGATTTTACGTCTGTCTTCGTCGGGAGTGCCGCGCTGATTGCGCCAGATCGAACTTACGCCTAGAGTAGCGGCGTTTGGTGCCCGCCGCTTTCCGTGGCGGGATAATCGGGAACGCAGTGAAATCCTGCGACGTGCCCAACGCTGTAAGGTGGATGGGGCTGCATTTGCCACGGGTCGAATGACCGGGAAGGCGCAGCACCCGCGCGAAGCCAAGTCAGAAGACCGGCCAGACGAAACAGGACGCGCCGAAGGCCGGCGGCGCGCCCGTTTCGACGAAGGGGGACCGTCATGTCCGTTTCTGCCTCTCCGGTCGCGGCCGGAGCCTTCAGCGAAGGCGAGCGCGCTGCCGTCTATCGCGCTATCTTCTCGCGCCGCGACGTGCGCTCGCAGTTTACGGACACACCCGTGGACAAAGATGTTCTGATGCGCATTTTGACGGCTGCCCATCATGCGCCTTCGGTTGGGTTCATGCAGCCGTGGAACTTCATCATTGTCCGGGATGCCGGTGTGAAAGGTCGGGTTCAGGCCGCCTTTGCCGATGCAAACGCCGAAGCCGAAGCGATGTTCGGACCTGACCGCCGTCCGCTCTATTCCAGCCTGAAGCTTGAAGGCATCCTGCAAGCGCCGGTCAGCATCTGCGTCACTTGCGATCGCGCGCGTGGCGGCCCTGTTGTGCTTGGTCGCACCCACGCGCCCGAGATGGACCTTTATTCGACCGTCTGTGCTGTTCAGAACCTCTGGCTGGCGGCTCGGTCGGAAGGGATTGGTGTGGGTTGGGTCAGCATCATTCGGTCGGGCGCGTTAAGCGAGATCCTTGGCCTGCCCGAAAGCGTTGTTCCGGTGGCCTGGCTTTGCCTCGGCTACGTCG
>CAZVIS010000688.1:0-1109 GCA_964627355.1 uncultured Rhodobacterales bacterium | reverse complement strand
TGCCCGAGGCCAAGGCCCAGCTGATGGGCGAAATCTGACGCGCCATCATGCGCCATCCATCCGTCTTCTCATGAACCTGCGGCCCTGCGCCTGCCCGGACCGGCAGGCCGGGGCCCACCTGCGAAAGGGTCGCCCATGACCGACGCGCTTTCCCGCCTGCTCGCCTCGCGCGACTGGATCCTGGCCGACGGGGCCACGGGGACAAACCTCTTCAACATGGGCCTGTCGTCGGGAGAGCCGCCCGAGGGCTGGAACATCGAGCATCCCGACCGCATCCGCGCCCTCTATCAGGGCGCGGTCGATGCCGGGTCGGACCTGTTCCTGACCAACAGCTTCGGCGGAAACGCCAGCCGGTTGCGGCTGCACGGGATGGAGGGCCGCGTGCGCGAGCTGAACCGCATCGCCGCCGGGATCGGGCGCGAGGTCGCCGACCGGGCGGGCCGTCCCGTGGTGGTCGCCGGTTCCGTCGGGCCGACGGGCGAGATCTTCGAACCCATGGGCCCCCTGACCCACGCCGTCGCGGTCGAGATGTTCCACGAACAGGCCGAGGGGCTGAAGGAGGGCGGGGCCGATGTCCTCTGGATCGAGACGATCTCCGCGCCCGAGGAGTATCGCGCCGCGGCCGAGGCCGCGCGTCTGGCCGACATGCCCTGGTGCGGCACGATGAGCTTCGACACCGCAGGCCGCACGATGATGGGCACCACCTCGGCGCAACTGGCCGATCTGGTAGAGAAACTGCCGAACCCGCCCATTGCCTTTGGCGCCAACTGCGGCGTGGGTGCATCGGATCTCCTCCGCACCGTTCTGGGCTTCGTCGCCCAAGGCACGGAACGCCCGATCATCGCCAAGGGCAACGCCGGGATCCCCAAGTACCACGACGGCCACATCCACTATGACGGCACGCCCGCGCTGATGGCCGAATATGCGGTGCTGGCGCGCGACAGCGGCGTAAAGATCATCGGCGGCTGCTGCGGCACGATGCCCGACCACCTCCGCGCCATGCGCGAGGCGCTGGAAACCCGCGCCCCGGGCCCGAGGCCGACGCTCGAGGCGATCACCGGGGCATTGGGCGGGTTCTCCTCGGCATCGGACGGCACCGGGGACGACAC
>CAZVIS010000687.1:0-1119 GCA_964627355.1 uncultured Rhodobacterales bacterium | reverse complement strand
GGTGGAAGAGGCGCGGGGCGGGACCCTTTGCCTTGAGGATATCGAGGCGATGCCGGGCGCGTTGCAGGCGCGGCTTTTGACCCTTATCAACGAGCAGGGTACCCCGCCCGAGACGCGGATCATTGCGATCTGCAACCAGCACGCGCCGGACAAGACCCTCGAAGGGCTTTTGCGCCCCGACCTGTTCTACCGCCTTGGCGCCATGACCATCGTCTGCCCCCCCCTGCGGACGCGGGGCGAGGATATCCTGACGCTGTTCACCCGTATGTCCGAACAGTTCGCCGAGGAATATGGCTGTGAAGCTCCTGCCGTGACAGCCCAGGAAGCCGCGCAGCTGTTGCAGGCGCCATGGCCCGGGAATGTGCGGCAACTGGTGAACGTGGCGGAACGCGCCGTGTTGCAGAACCGGCGCGGCACCGGGTCGATCGCCAGCCTCCTCATGGCCGACAACGAGGCGGCAGGGCCCACATTGACGACGGAAGGCAAGCCGCTGAAAGACTATGTGGACGCCTTTGAACGCATGCTGATCGACAACACGATGCGCCGTCACAAGGGGTCCATTGTTGCGGTCATGGAAGAGCTGTGCCTGCCGCGCCGGACGCTGAACGAGAAGATGGCGAAGTACGGGCTGACGCGGTCGGACTACGTCTGAGGCGACGGATAAACCGCAGGTTGTGCCCTGGCCAGCGCGCCCGACGCAAATCGGCCATTGTGTTTCCCGCGTGCCTGCCGCTATGGTCTCCGGACGCGGCTTTGTCTGTCACCGATGACAGGCGGCCTGCGTTCCAGTTTCGCTGCCGGGCGCGCGGACAGGTCCACCGGACCGAAAGCGCGAACCTGTGCGGAAGTCAGGGCCGAAAGGCCAAAGTTCGCCCGGCAAGTCCCTGACTTGTCCGGATAATCAGAAAAGGCGACGGGCTGCCGTCGTCAAGGACAGAACCGCGATGCCGCAAGGGCCACGACAGGCGAGAGGGAGAGGGGCGCGAAATCGCGCCCGGTCCGTCGCCCGCTGCGTGACGATGCCCGCCGCCATCGCCCGTACAAGTCGCCACAATCCGATCCCGAACCGAAACACCGCCCTGTGCGGTAGGGCCTTGGGGCCGGATGGGCGCTATGGAA
>CAZVIS010000686.1:0-1120 GCA_964627355.1 uncultured Rhodobacterales bacterium | reverse complement strand
GGCAGGATATGCGTGATCATCGGGTCGATCTCGATCTTTCCCGCCATGTACCAGTCCACAATTTTCGGCACGTCCGTCCGGCCCCTTGCGCCGCCGAAGGCCGTGCCTTTCCAGACGCGGCCTGTCACCAGCTGAAAGGGGCGGGTCTCGATGACCGCGCCCGCAGGCGCCACGCCGATGACGATGCTTTGGCCCCAGCCGCGGTGCGTGCATTCCAATGCGTCGCGCATGACCTTCACATTGCCGGTGCAGTCGAACGAGTAATCCACGCCGCCGATCTGGTCGAAGGGAGTCTTGGTCATCTCGACGATATGGGCGACGACGGACCCCTCGATTTCCTTGGGGTTGACGAAGTGGGTCATCCCGAAACGCTCGCCCCAGGCCTTCTTGTCGTTGTTGATGTCCACGCCGATGATCTTGTCGGCCCCGGCCATCCGCAGGCCCTGGATCACGTTCAGTCCGATCCCGCCGAGGCCGAAGACGGCCGCCGTGGCCCCGGTTTCCACATTCGCGGTGTTGAGGACGGCCCCCACGCCGGTCGTCACCCCGCAGCCGATGTAGCAGATCTTGTCGAAGGGGGCGTCCTCTCGCACTTTGGCCAGCGCGATCTCGGGCAGGACGGTGTGGTTGGCGAAGGTCGAGCAGCCCATGTAATGCAGGATCGGCGTGCCATCGAGCATGGAAAAACGGGTGGTTCCGTCCGGCATCAGGCCCTGCCCTTGAGTCGCGCGGATCGCGGTGCAGAGGTTGGTCTTGCGCGACAGGCAGGACGGGCAGGTGCGGCACTCGGGCGTATAGAGCGGGATGACGTGGTCGCCGGGTTTGAGGGTGGTGACGCCGGGGCCGACCTCGATCACCACGCCCGCGCCTTCGTGACCGAGGATCGCCGGGAACATTCCCTCGGGGTCGGCGCCGGACAGGGTGAATTCGTCGGTGTGGCAGATGCCGGTCGCCTTGATCTCGACCAGAACCTCGCCCGCTTTCGGGCCTTCGAGGTTCACTTCCATGATCTCCAGCGGTTTTCCGGCGGCGACGGCGACGGCGGCACGGGTGCGCATGATCTTCTCCCTGTTCGTTTGGGCGGGAGACTGGCCGAAAGCCGCGCGCGCCGCAATCGGGT
>CAZVIS010000685.1:0-1122 GCA_964627355.1 uncultured Rhodobacterales bacterium | reverse complement strand
GCCTCGAACATCTCGATGCTGGCGATCCCGTCATAGCTGCCCCGCTCGTCGCGGTAATCCTGCAGCTTGATCTCCACCCGGTCCGACAGGCCCGCCTTGGCGATCCGCTCCACCGCATAGTCGTACTGCGCCTGGCTGATCGTCAGGCCCGTCACCCGCAGCCCCCGCTCCTTGGCGGCATATTCCGCAAACCCGCCCCAGCCACAGCCGATCTCCAGCACATGATCCCCCGGGGCCGCCTGCATCTGGTCCACCATGCTGGCGTATTTCTGCACCTGCGCGCGTTCCAGGCTTTCCTGCCCCGACCGGAACAGCGCGGACGAATAGGTCATCGTGTCGTCCAGCCACAGCGCATAGAACGCGTTGCCCAGATCATAGTGATGCGCGATGTTCTTCTTCGCCTGATCCTTCGAGTTCGACCGCAGCCAGTGCCGCGCGCGCTCGTACATGCGGACCAGCGCGATCCCCGGAAACCCGTCATACAGCCCGTCGTTGTCGGCATGGATCAGATCCATGAAGGCCTGCAGGTCCGGGCTCGACCACCACTCTTCCAGATAGGCGTCGGAAAACCCCAGATCCCCCTCGCGGAGCAGGCGACCGAACAGGTCCGGATTGTGCACCTCGACCTCGGCCACCGGGCCCGGTCCGCGCCCGCCCGCACGGAACCGCCGCCCGTCATGCAGCACCATGTCCAGCCGTCCATGGTTGATCGTCGCGTCCGCAAGGGCATAGACACGCCCGAAGTATCGCGGCAGATCGCGCTGCCCCTTGGTCGAAGTCAGAACCGTCATCACACTCCCCAGGCCGTTTCTTCTGTCTTGTCGCAAACCCCGCACGCATTGTCACAAAGCGCGGGCACCACTCAAGTCTTTCGTGCCGCAAAGGCCGCCAGCGCCCGCGCGCGCCCCTCGGACAGGCCAACGATCGGGCGCGGGTAAGGTTTCAGCGGATCAAGCCGCCACGACAACGGTACGGCGGCGAAGAAGTCCAGCGCCTCCTGTCCCGGCGCCCGCGACAATTCGGCAATCCAGCGGCGGCGATAGCGCTGATCGGGATCGAACTTTTCCGCCTGCGTGGCCGGGTTGAAGACGCGGAAGTACGGCGCCGCATCCGGCCCCGACC
>CAZVIS010000684.1:0-1123 GCA_964627355.1 uncultured Rhodobacterales bacterium | reverse complement strand
GCCACATCCTTGAACTCACCTTCCGGGCCTCGGGCGCCACCGGCACCGTCGTCGTGATCGAGGACATCACCGAACAGCGCCAGCAGGAGGACACGATCCGCCAGCTCGCGCTCTACGACCCGCTGACCAGCCTGCCCAATCGCAGCCTGCTGAAGGCTCATCTCCAGTCGCTGATCGGCGAAGCCGGCAAGAGTTTCGCGATCCTGTTCATCGACCTCGATCATTTCAAGAAGATCAACGACACGCTAGGCCACCCCTGCGGCGACGCGCTGCTGGTCGAAGTGGCCAGGCGTCTCACGGCCCTGCTCGATGGCGCCTCGCTGATCGCCCGGCTCGGTGGCGACGAGTTCGTGGTCGTGATCCCGGATGTGACCGACCGCGCCAGGCTGGAGGCCATCACGGCACGGGTCAGCGCCAGCCTGCTCCAGCCCTACGAGATCGAGGGCAATGCGATCGTCAGCAGCGCGAGCATGGGCATAGCCATCAGCCCCGACGATGGCCGCGACCCCGACATCGTCATCCGTAACGCCGATCTCGCCCTCTATGATGCGAAGTCGAGCGGGCGTGCCTGCGCGCGCTTCTACGACAGCAGCATGATCGAGGTGGCGCGCGCGCGCCGCATCGTCGAACTCGACCTGCGCGAAGCCCTGGCCCAGGACCAGTTCGAACTGTTCTACCAGCCCATCGTCGCCATCGGCACGGGGCGGATCACCAGCTGCGAGGCCCTGCTGCGCTGGCGCCACCCCGAACGCGGCATCGTCGCCCCGGGGGACTTCATCGGAATCGCCGAGGAGGTCGGTCTGATCACGCAGATCGGCTGCGTGGTGCTCGACAAGGCCTGTCGCGAGGCCATGCTCTGGCCCGACAGCGTGTCGGTGGCGGTCAACATCTCGGCCATCCACTTCCGCGGCGACGCGATCATCGAGGACGTCGCCGGGGCGCTCGGGCGCAGCGGCCTCGATGGGTCGCGCCTCGTCATCGAGCTGACCGAGTCGGCCCTGATGCAGGATGATGCGCAGGCGCTCTCGATCCTGGTGCGCTTGCGGGAAATGGGTGTCCGTATCTCGCTGGACGATTTCGGCACGGGCTATTCCAGCCTGAGCTATCTGCAGTCCTTCCCCCT
>CAZVIS010000683.1:0-1124 GCA_964627355.1 uncultured Rhodobacterales bacterium | reverse complement strand
AGCGGCCGGGGGCGGTGGCGCAGAGTTTCCGTGCAAGGCCGCGCGGAATGTGCACGCGTTCTCCCGTGACCTCGGCCCCCGCCGCGCGCCAGAGGTCTAGCGCGGCGGGGTTGCCGACGAAGTTGACGCCGATCTCTTCCAGCACGGTATCGGCGTTCCATTCAATGATGGACAGGGCCTCGTCGTTCAGGATCTCGAAGTTGGGGATGTTGCGCTCGATGAAGCGCGCGGTCTCGAAATGCACCGCCGTGCGTTCCGCTCGCCGCGCCGACCCGCCACCGCCGCGCACCCGGCGCCCTGCCTCTGCCACATCGCTCATCGCACCCTCCGTCACGTTTCCCCCGCTTATGACGGCAAGGACCCCCGGACCGCCCTGCGAAAGCGCCGCTTGAGGCCGAAAAACGACAGCGCCCGCTGTCGCAATCCGTCCCCCCTTCTCTCTCGCACAAATATCCCACGGGGGTCGTCATCGCAGCGCCACGGGTTCGAGCGCGATGACGACAGGTGTGAAACCCCCGCTTGCGCGCCCAATCCACCCTTGCTACGCGGGCGCATGCAGCACCAGCGCCTTCTCATCATCGACTTCGGCAGCCAGGTCACGCAACTGATCGCGCGCCGGCTGCGCGAGTTGCATGTCTATTGCGAGGTTCACCCCTACAACCGCGTCGATGACGCCTTCCTCGCCGCCTTCGCGCCCAAGGCGATCATCTTCTCCGGCGGCCCCGCCAGCGTATTCGAGGAGGGGGCGCCGATGCCGCCGCCGGGGGCATTTACGCTCGGCGTGCCGATCCTGGGCATCTGCTACGGCCAGCAGGTGATGATGCATGTTCTCGGCGGCACCGTGGAACGCGGGCACGGCACCGCCGAGTTCGGGCGCGCCTTTGTCAACCGGACCGACCTGACCCATCCCATCCTGTCCGGCTGGTTCCCGCCCGAAGACGGTCCGCAGGCGCGCGAGCAGGTGTGGATGAGCCACGGCGACCATGTCTCAAGGATCGCTCCGGGCTTTGAGGTTTATGGCACCTCGGCCAATGCGCCCTTCGCCATAACCGCCGACCCCGACCGGCATTTCTATGCCGTGCAGTTCCACCCCGAGGTGCACCACACGCCCAAGGGTGCGCAGT
>CAZVIS010000682.1:0-1126 GCA_964627355.1 uncultured Rhodobacterales bacterium | reverse complement strand
GCGGGGGCCTTCTGCACCTGCGGCGCAACGCGACCGAGGGCGTGCAGATCTACGCCAGCAACGCCGCCGCCCTTGCCGCCCCGTCGCTTGCGCTGCGCCGCCAGGCGGCGGGGGCCTGGGGCAACTGGGCCACGGTCTATCATGACCGCAATCTGCTGGGGACGGTCAGCCAGAGCGCGGGCGTGCCGACGGGCGCGGTCATCGAGTCCGGGTCGAACGCAAACGGCCTCTACCGCCGGTTCGCCTGCGGCATGCAGATCTGCTGGCGCGACAACCTGTCCGCCGCCAACGCCTCGACCGCGCTCGGCAGCCTGTTCCGGTCCGCCGACGTGACCTGGACCTATCCGGTCGCCTTCTTCACCGGGACGAGCCCTGTCGTCGTGGGGTCCGCAAACGATTCTGACGCCTGGGTGACGACCGCAACCCCGGTCGCCGCAAGCGTGGTGATGCGGGTGGTGGCGGGGGTCACGAAGGCCGCCGCGGTGACCTTCCGGGCGACGGCGACGGGGCGGTGGTTCTAGGCCCGTCGCGGACAATCCGATTCAAATTGTCCTTCATCTTTGCAAAAGTACCCCACGGGGTGTGGGGGTGTGAAACCCCCACTTCACTGGAGCTGAGCCCACGGCCTAGCCCCCATACCCGCCCTTCATCTGCCAGCGCCACGCATCCTCGATCATCTGGCGCATGGTGGAGCGATGCGGCACCCAGCCCAACTCCGCCTCGGCGCGGGCGGAGCCTGACACCAGCCGCACCGCGTCGCCCGCCCGCCTCGGCCCCTCGACCACCGGGACCGGGCGGTTCGTCACCACGCGGGCGTGATCGACCACCTCTCGCACCGAAAAGCCGGTGCCGGTGCCAAGGCAGAAGACCCGGTCGCCCTTCCCCTCTTCCAGCCAGCGCAGGCCCGCGACATGCGCCTCGACCAGATCCATCACATGGACATAGTCGCGCACGGGCGTGCCGTCGGGCGTCGGATAGTCGGTGCCGTGCAGGGTCAGGGCCGCGCGTTTGCCCTCGATCGCGTCGAGCATCAGGGGAATCAGATGCGTCTCGGGGGTGTGAAGCTCTCCGACCTCGCCCTCCGGATCCGCGCCTGCCACGTTGAAATAGCGGAAGATCACCGATT
>CAZVIS010000681.1:0-1127 GCA_964627355.1 uncultured Rhodobacterales bacterium | reverse complement strand
AGGTGCAGCCGCGCGTGCAGATCTCGCCCAGAATCATCATCGTGGCGTGGCCCTGCGACCAGCATTCGCCGACGTTGGGGCAGCCAGCCTCTTCGCAGACCGTCACAAGACGCTGTTCGCGGATGATGTCGCGGGTTTTCTTGTAGCCTTCGGAGGTCGGCGCCTTGACCCGGATCCAGGCCGGTTTCTTGGGCTGCGCCTGATCGGCGCGGTGCGCCTTTTCGGGGTGGCGGTCTTCAGGCAGGGTCAGGTCGCGCAAGGGTGGTCCCTCCAGTGACGCATCGTCGCCGGAGATAGGCCTTTCTGGGACGCAGGGCAACCATTCGCTCCTAGCCGATCAGGGGGCCGGAGCGGCCATAAGTCTCGTCATAGTGCCGCCGCAGGCGCATCAGGGCGATGCGCAGGACGATCTTTCCCGACCGCGCGGACCAGCCCATCCGCTGTTCGGCCACCTCGAGTCCTTCGAGAAAGCAGCAGCAGCGCAACACCATATCGCCAAGACCCGGACCGAGGTCGCGCAGCGCGGCAGCCACGCGTTCGCGTGCCCCGCGCGACCCCTCGCCGCCATGCCCGTCGGGGCGAAAGGCGCCGCGGTCGCCGCCGGTCAGGAAACGCTCCCAGTTCTGCGCCACCCGAGGGCCCATCTGTGCCAGTTCGAAATCCTCGCGCAGACGCTCGGCCGCGTCGAGGAGGTCGGGGCTGAGGAAGGCCCGCCCGTCCTTGTCGCGCCGCCGGGCCAGCACGGCAACCGGGCTTTCAGCCAGATTGTAGCGCACGCGGCGGGGGCCTTCGGGTTCCTCGACCACACGGTCTTCCCAGGTGCGGTGCTGGTCGCCGAAGGGGGTCTGAGCCTCGGCAAAGCCGGGCTGGGCGCCGGACTGATCGGCATCGAGCATGCGGCGCAGCGCGGCGCGGCCTGCAGCCGAGATCTCGTAGGTGGCGATGCGGCCGGGTTTGCGGCAGACGATCCAGTCCTTGAGCGCGAAGGCCTGTGCGACCGGGCGGTTGACCACCGCAGTGCGCAGCGTGTTGCCATCGGGCAATTTCAGCACCACCGCCGCCTTGTCGAGGTCGGGAGCGATGGCCAGCATCGCACCCGGCTCGGCCATGCGGCGCAAGATGCGGCG
>CAZVIS010000680.1:0-1135 GCA_964627355.1 uncultured Rhodobacterales bacterium | reverse complement strand
GCGGCAGCGGCCAGCGTCAGCTTGGCAGCAAAGTTCCACAGGCCAAAGCCGATCCCCTCGCCCCCCCATTGTTGCGACAGGTGGCGGGCAAAGATCGCAGGCAGCAGCACCATGTCCGCCCCAAGCGCCGCCCCCGAGGCGAGGCAGATCGCCATAAAGGCCAGCGTGTCGCCGGGGCCAAGCCCGGTGGCAAAGGCAAAGCTGACGACCGACAGGCCCATGCCCGCCAGAAGCGCGGTCTTGAGGCCGGTGCGCGCGGCCACACTGCCCCAGACGGGGGTGGACAGCGCGGCCGCAAGGAAGAAGAGCAGAAGGAACGGCCCGGCCAGCGCGGGCGCCTCCAGCCGGCTTTCGACGAAATACAGGAACAGGGTTGAGGTCACGGCGACCGGCGCCCCGTTGACGAAGGCCAGAAGCAACAGCCGCCGCGCCATCGGGTCGCCGAGGATCCGGCTCCAGGCGGGGGGCGGAGAATAGGGCTGGCGCCCCCACCACTCGGCCCGCATCGCCAGAACGGCCAGCAGGGCCAGCCCCGCGAACAGCGCTGCAAAGGCCGCGAAGGGCCGGTCCGTCGCCCCGGCCAGCGCGACCGGTGCGACAGCGGCCAGGGACACACCAACCAGCGCCCCCGCCTCGCGCCAGGTGGCCAGCCGCAGGTGGCCGCCCATGCCCATGCGTCCGGCCTTGGACACCCCCTCGGCATAAAGGCAGATCGTGCCAAGCGAGAAGGCCGAAAACAGGACCAAGAGCGACAGCCCGAACCACAGGACGGGCGCCACCGGCGGCGGCACCGCGAACAGGGCAAGCATCGCCCCCGCCATCGCCGCCGCGCCGACCGCTGCCATCTGCCCCCGCGCGCTGCGATAGCGCTCGACCAGCCATCCAAGCACCGGGTCCTGCACCACATCGACCAGCCGCAAGAGGCCAAGCGCCACGCCCATGGCCGCAAGGCTGACGCCATAGGTATCGACATAGAACTTTGGCGCGTGGATGTAGATCGGCAGCCCCGCCGTGGCGAGCATCCCGGCGTAAAGCGACCAGGCGCCAAGGCGGGCGGGCGGCGTCGCCATCAGCGCGAGACCTCTTCACCCGGTGGCAGGGGGCGGCGACGGAAGGTTGCCCCCTTCCACCACAG
>CAZVIS010000679.1:0-1136 GCA_964627355.1 uncultured Rhodobacterales bacterium | reverse complement strand
GTCGGCATGGCGACCAACATCCCGCCCCACAACCTCGGCGAAGTGATCGACGCGACCCTCGCCCTCATCGACGACCCGGACCTCTCGTTCGAGGCGCTGATGGAGATCATCCCGGCCCCCGATTTCCCGACCGGTGCCCAGATCTTGGGCCGCTCGGGTGCGCGGAAGGCTTATCTGGAGGGACGCGGCTCCGTCATCATCCGCGCAAAGACGCGGATCGAGGAGCTTCGCAAGGACCGTTTCGCCATCATCATCGACGAGATCCCCTACCAGGTGAACAAGTCCACGATGATCGAGCGCATCGCCGAAATGGTGCGCGAGAAGAAGATCGAGGGCATCGCCCACGTCCAGGACGAATCCGACCGCATCGGCGTCCGCGTCGTCATCGAACTCAAGCGCGACGCGACGCCGGATGTCGTCCTGAACCAGCTCTACCGCTTCACCACCATGCAGGTCAGCTTCGGCTGCAACATGCTGGCCCTGAACGGCGGCCGGCCCGAGCAACTGCCTTTGCGCGATTTCCTCACGCATTTCATCACCTTCCGTGAGGAAGTTGTGGCGCGCCGCACCGCCCATGAACTGCGGAAAGCACGTGAACGCAGCCATATCCTCTGCGGTCTCGCCGTTGCCGTCTCGAACGTGGACGAGATCGTCCGTACCATCCGCGCCAGCGCCGACGCGGCCGAGGCGCGCGAGAAGCTGATGACCCGCCGCTGGCCCGCGCAGGACATCGCCGATTACATCCGCCTGATCGACGACCCCAGCCATACGATCAACGCCGACGGCACCTACAACCTGTCCGAGGCGCAGGCGCGCGCGATCCTCGACCTGCGGCTGCAGCGCCTGACCGCCCTCGGCGTCAAGGAGGTGACCGACGAACTCGAGGAACTTGCCCGCAAGATCAAGGACTTCCTCGCCATTCTTGCGTCGCGCGACCGGATCCTTGACATCATCCGCACCGAACTGCGAGAGGTCCGCGACCTCTTCGCCGTCCCCCGGCGAACCGAGATCGTGGACTGGTCCGGCGACATGGAGGACGAGGACCTCATCGAGCGCGAGGATATGGTCGTCACCATCACCTCCGGCGGCTACATCAAGCGCACCCCCCTCGCCGAATTCCGCGCGCAGAACCGGGG
>CAZVIS010000678.1:0-1145 GCA_964627355.1 uncultured Rhodobacterales bacterium | reverse complement strand
ACATCACCGCGCCCATGGCCCAGGGCACGAACTCGGCCCCGCCGAACCCCAGCTCCTCGGACTTGGTCTTCTCGCCCGAGGCGACGCGCAGGAACAGCTCGAAGATCTCGCGCCCCTTGGCCTCGATGCTCACCCCTTCGGTGATGATGTCGCCGCAGTTGACGTCCATGTCCTCGGCCATCCGGTCGTACATCTCGGTGTTGGTGGCCAGCTTGATGCAGGGCGTGGGCTTGTAGCCCGACACCGACCCCCGCCCGGTGGTGAAGGCGATCAGGTTCGCGCCCGAGGCGATTTGCCCGGTGACCGAGGTCGGATCATAGCCTGGGCTGTCCATGTAGACGAAGCCCCGTTCGGTGATCGGCTCGCCGAATTTATAGACCTGCGTCAGGGGCGCGGTGCCGCCCTTGGCCACCGCGCCGAGCGATTTCTCCAGAATGGTCGTCAGCCCGCCCTTCTTGTTCCCGGGCGACGGATTGTTGTCCATCTCGCCGCCGTTCCGCGCGGTGTAGTCCTCCCACCAGCGGATGCGTTCCACGATCTTCGCCCCCACCTCGGGCGTCACGGCGCGCCGCGTCAGCAGATGCTCGGCCCCGTAGATCTCTGGCGTCTCGGACAGGATCGTGGTCCCGCCATGCGCCACCAGAAGGTCGCTCGCATACCCGAGCGCGGGGTTCGCCGTGATCCCCGAATACCCGTCCGACCCCCCGCACTGCATCCCCACCATCAGGTGCTGCAACCCCGCCGGGGCCCGCGCCGCCGCATTCGCCATCACTGCCATCTCGCGCAAGGTCTCCATCCCCCGCTCGATGGTCCGCCGCGTCCCGCCTGTCTGCTGGATGGTCATGTAGCGGAAGTTGCCATCCGCCCGCAGCCGCGCCTTCCCGATGAGATCGGGGATCTGCAACACCTCGCACCCCAGCCCCACCAGCAGAATCCCCCCGAAATTCGGGTTCCGCGCGTACCCCGCCAGCGTGCGGAACAAGGTATCATACCCCTCGTCTTTCCCCGACATCCCGCAGCCCGTGCCATGCACGATCGGCACCACCCCATCCACATTCGGGAAATCGGCCAGCCAGCCTGACCGCTCGACCCCTTCCGCAATGAACCGCGCGACCGAGCCAGAGCAGTTCACGCTCGTCAGGATC
>CAZVIS010000677.1:0-1145 GCA_964627355.1 uncultured Rhodobacterales bacterium | reverse complement strand
TCGGATGCCGATGCGGGGGCGATGCATGTGGCGCTCGCGGACAGGGCAGTGCGGATCGGGGGGGCTTCGCCTGCCGACAGCTATCTGCGTGGCGACCGGATCATTGCGGCGGCGCTGGAGACGGGGGCGGAGGCCATTCATCCGGGCTATGGGTTCCTGTCCGAGAACCCGGACTTCGTCGATCAGGTGACGGCGGCGGGGCTGGTGTTCATTGGGCCTTCGGCGGCTGCCATCCGGGCCATGGGGCTGAAGGATGCGGCCAAGGCCCTGATGGCCAAGGCGGGCGTGCCGGTGGTACCCGGGTATCACGGCGCGGATCAGGAGCCTTCGCGGCTGGAGCTGGAGGCGGCGGGGATCGGCTACCCTGTGCTCATCAAGGCGGTGGCCGGGGGCGGCGGCAAGGGGATGCGGCGGGTGGATGGTCCGGCGGATTTCCTCTCGGCGCTGGAGAGTGCCAAGGCCGAGGCGCGGGGCGCCTTTGGTAACGATGCGGTGCTGGTCGAGAAGTACATCGAGCGGCCCCGGCATATCGAGGTGCAGGTTTTCGGCGACGGGACCGACGCGATCCACCTCTTCGAGCGGGACTGTTCCCTGCAGCGCCGCCACCAGAAGGTGATCGAGGAGGCCCCCGCGCCGGGGATGACGCCGGAGGTGCGGGCGGCGATGGGGGACGCGGCGGTGAAGGCGGCGCGCGCCATCGGGTATTCGGGCGCGGGGACGGTGGAGTTCATTGCGGATGGGTCGCGGGGCCTGCGGCCCGATGGCTTCTGGTTCATGGAGATGAACACGCGGTTGCAGGTGGAGCATCCGGTGACCGAGGCGATCACGGGTGTCGATCTGGTGGAGTGGCAGCTTCGCGTGGCCTCGGGCGAGGCGCTGCCCATGCGGCAGGAGGATCTGCGCATCTCCGGCCATGCTTTCGAGGCGCGGCTTTATGCCGAGGATGTTCCGGCGGGGTTCCTGCCTGCGACGGGGACCTTGGCGCATCTGTCTTTCCCGGAGGGGGTCCGCGCCGATACCGGCGTGTGCTCGGGCGATCGGATCAGCCCGTGGTACGACCCGATGATCGCAAAGGTGATCGTGCACGGGGCCACGCGGGCGGTGGCGCTGAACGGCCTTGCGGCGGCGCTGGAGGGCACGGAGGT
>CAZVIS010000676.1:0-1148 GCA_964627355.1 uncultured Rhodobacterales bacterium | reverse complement strand
CTTCCCGGCCGTTGCGTGACGCCCCTGCCCACCGCGCGCCCTCTTCCGGACCTGTTAGGCCTGCCGTTCCTACCGTCGCGCGGAAAGCCCCCGGAGGTCGCCATGCCCGATGTCTCGCCCATCCTGTCCCTGCCCTATATCCAGCCAAACCAGGCGCAAAAGCACGTCACGCACAACGAGGCGCTGCGTCTGCTTGACCTTCTGGTGCAGATGGTGGTGGCGACGCGGGGCACGAACGTGCCCCCTCTGACCCCGGTCGAGGGCGAGCGGCACATCGTCGGCGTCGCGCCGACCGGGGCCTGGTCCGGGCAGCCCGGTGCAATCGCCCTTTTCGAGACTGGTGTCTGGCAGTTCCTCGCGCCGCAGCCCGGCTGGAGCGCGCATGTGCTGGCCGAGGACGACGTCGCGCAGTTCATCGACGGGGTCTGGGTGGGCGCGACCGAACGGTCGCTGCAGGTCAACGCGATTGGCATCAACACGGCGCCAGACAGTTTCAACAGGCTGTCCGTTGCAGCGGCGGCCAGCCTTCTGACGCATGATGCAACCGGTGACCACCAGCTCAAGCTCAACAAGGCGCTGGCGGGGGATACGGCGAGCCTGCTGTTCCAGACCGGGTTTTCGGGCCGGGCCGAGATGGGACCGACGGGCAGCGACGATTTCGCGGTGAAGGTCAGCGCCAATGGCACAGCGTTTGCAGAAGCCCTGCGGGTGACGGCCGCAACGGGCGTGGTCACGGCGCCGCAGGGGCTCCGCGCAGGGGCCGGGACGGCGGGCGCGCCGGGGGTCGGCTTTGAGGCGGATCCGGATACTGGCATCTTGCTCTCGGGCACCAACCAGATTGCGCTGGCCACAGGTGGCGCGGCGCGGGTGACGCTAGACGCCACCGCGCTGGCCGTGTCGGTCCCCGTCACGGGCACCGCCGTCACGCAATCCCCGACCGACGCCACCGCCGGGCGGCTGGTGAAGACCGGCGATTTCGGTCTGGGCGGGCCTGCGGTTGCCGCCCCTTCCGACGACCTCAACGCGGTCACCCAGTCGGGCCTTTATGCGGCCGAGAGCACCACGCTCAACAAGCCCTCGACCGGCAGCACGAGCGGGGGCCTTCTGCACCTGCGGCGCAACGCGACCGAGGGCGTGCAGATCTACGC
>CAZVIS010000675.1:0-1149 GCA_964627355.1 uncultured Rhodobacterales bacterium | reverse complement strand
TGCAGCTTGGCGATCTTGTCCTGGCTCGGCTTCTGCATCGCGGGGGTCGTGGCCTGCGACAGGGTGATCTGTTCCTTGCGGATCTCCTCCTCGGCGCTGGTCGCCATGCTTTGCAGAGCGCCGATCGGCGCCTGGGCATCGCCCGCAAGCAGCTTGGGCGTGAAGGCCTTCCAGATCGTGTCGAGGCCGGTGAAGGTCTTGACCTCGTTGTCCTTGTATTCGTCCTTGGTAATCCCGACCGAAAAGCCGGTCATCGCCTTGTTCATCTCGGCGGCGGCCTCTTTGAGGTCCTTCACGTCCTCGGGGTTATTGTCCTCTTCCAGCGAGTCCAGCAGCGAACTGACCAGAACGCTGTCGAGCGACGGACGCTTGTCGGGGTCCTCTTCTTTCAGCGCGGTCACAAGGCGCCCCATGGCACCGACCGGCTTGATGTCCTGTTCGGCCAGACGGTCCTTCTGCGCCGGGGCCATGATGTGCTGGATGATCCCGCCAAGCGCATAGGTATCGACCTTGGAATCGATCTTGGGGATCACCGGATTGGGCACCGACACATCCACCTGCTGCTCGGGCGCCTCGAAACCGGGCGTGGTGCCGAGGTTCGTTTCAAACACGCCTTTCGCCTTGCCTTGGTCATCCACGAACAGGCTTTCGCCATAGTCGATGATCTTGACCTTGCCGTCGCCGGTCAGCATCAGGTTCTGCGGCTTCATGTCCTGATGGATCAGGCCGCGTTCCTGCAGCGCCTTCATCCCCTTGACCGTCTGCGCCACCATATCGAGCGACAGGGCCTTGCGCGCCTCGGGCGGCAGGACGCCCATGTTCTCCATCACCAGCAGGTTGTTCGACACCTGCACCATGTCGCCGCCCTCGACATCCTCCATGATCATGTGAAGCGAGCCGTCGTCGCTGACCGCCGCCCCCTCCATCTTGACGATGCCGCTGTCGTCGGACGTAGCGTTGCCGTCGTTCAGAAGCTGCTTGTGCACGCGCATCTCGCGCGCCATCGACTTGAAGTTCTCCTGATCCTCCTCGGGTCGCCCTGTGTTGGCATTCAGCGTCTTGACCACCACCGTCTTGCCATTGGGATCGGCATAGCGCCGCACCGCGCCCTTGCCGCCCTCGCCCGTGACTGAAACCAGCGTGAACACC
>CAZVIS010000674.1:0-1156 GCA_964627355.1 uncultured Rhodobacterales bacterium | reverse complement strand
CGCGCCTCGATCCTTGCGATGCGCTCTTCCGTCCGGGGGTGGCTGCGCAGCCAGTCGGGCGGGCCTGACCCGGCCTGCACCAGCGCGTCAAGCTTGCGGAAGAGCGACTTCTGCGGGCCGGTGCCGATCCCGGCCTTGACCAGCAGGGCGCTGGCATAGGCGTCGGCCTCATGCTCGGCCTGCCGTGACAGTCCGGCGGCCAGAACCCCGGTGATGAGGCTGGCGATCCAGAAGCCCACCACGGGGATGAACCGTGCCAGCATCGAGGACAGCAGCATGAACACGGCGTTCTGCCCGGTCATGTCGATCATCCGCCGCCGCGCATGTCCCATGGCCACGTGGCCCAACTCATGCGCGATCACGCCCGCCAGTTCCTCGGCCGTGACCTGCCCCTGACGGTAGCGGTTGAGGAAGCCTCGCGTCAGGAACACCCGTCCGTCCGGGGCCGCAAGGCCGTTCACCTGATCGATCTCGAAGACATGAACCTCGACCTTGGGCAGGTCCAGCGCATCCGCCATCCGCTGCACCAGCCCCGTCAGGACCGGATCCGTCAGGGGCCGCGACTGCGCGTCGAGGATCCGCGCGGTCCGCCAGGCCGAGAACCAGTACATGCCAAGGGCATAGGCGATGGCGAGAAGGATGGGGGTGACGGCGATCATGAGGGGAATATGGGGCCGGACGGGGGGTGCGGAAAGGCCCTTGCGCGGCCTTCCTGACGCAGCCCCCCCCTCTCCCTCGTGGGGAGGGGACGGGGGTGGCGCCCCTAGCGCAGCATCCGTGTCCCGCGCGCGATCCCGTCCAGCGTCATCGGCACCATGCGGTCGCCGATCAGCCCCCGGATCAGGCGGATGGAATGGGAATGGTCCCAGAACCGTTCCGGCGTCGGGTTGATCCACAGATGGTTCGGCCATTGCTCTGCCGCGCGGCGTATCCAGACTTGGCCCGCCTCGGCGTTCCAATGCTCGTTGGCACCGCCGGGGTGCAGGATCTCGTAGGGGCTCATCGAGGCGTCGCCGACGAAGATGCATTTCCAGTCGGCGGCATAGGTGCGCAACACCTCCCACGTCGGGGTCTGGGCGTCCCACCGGCGGGCATTGTCGCGCCAGACGCCTTCGTAGAGGCAGTTGTGGAAGTAGAAATGTTCGAGGTGGCGGAA
>CAZVIS010000673.1:0-1159 GCA_964627355.1 uncultured Rhodobacterales bacterium | reverse complement strand
ACGGTCCAGCCTTGCGGGAGGTAGCCGTTGAGGGGGTCGTGGGCCGAGGTCTGGTCGGTGACGATGTCGGGGCGGGGGCCGCCAGCCTTCATCCGGGTGACGAGTTCGGGGAAGATGTCGGCGGCGTTGCCGAGGAGGCCGACGCTTTTCGCCTCGCCCTTGGCGGTCCAGTCGGCGATCATCGCCAGCGCCTCGTCGAGGGTCTGCGCCTTGGCATCGACATAGCGGGTGCGGATGCGGAAATCGATCCGCGTCTCGTCGCATTCCACAGCTAGACAGCAGGCCCCCGCCATGACGGCGGCAAGGGGCTGCGCTCCGCCCATGCCGCCAAGGCCGCCAGTCAGGATCCATTTGCCGGTGAGGTTCCCGCCGTAATGCTGGCGCCCGGCCTCGGCAAAGGTCTCGTAGGTGCCCTGCACGATCCCTTGCGTGCCGATGTAGATCCAGGACCCCGCGGTCATCTGGCCGTACATCATCAGACCCTTCTTATCGAGCGCGTTGAAATGGTCCCAGGTCGCCCAATGCGGCACGAGGTTCGAGTTGGCGATGAGGACGCGGGGGGCGTCGGGGTGGGTGCGGAAGATGCCGACGGGCTTGCCGGACTGGACGAGAAGGGTCTCGTCGGGTTCGAGATCGCGGAGGCTGGCGCAGATGCGGTCGAAATCCTCCCATGTTCGGGCAGCGCGCCCGATGCCGCCGTAGACCACGAGTTCGTGCGGGTTCTCGGCCACGTCCGGATGAAGGTTGTTCATCAGCATGCGCAGCGCGGCCTCGGTCTGCCAGCTTTTGGCCGTCCTGTCGGTGCCGGTGGCGGGATAGACGTCGCGGGTGTTGTGGCGGGTCATTGGGGTGCCTCTGGCTGGCGGAGGACCGGGGGGTTTCACACCCCCCGGACCCCCCGTGGGATACTTTAGGGCAAAAGAAGGGGCAGGGGGATCGCGGTGGCGCGGGTGAGTGTGCCGTCGGCGGCCAGCGCCGTGGCGCGGGCGATGTCGTCGGCCATGTAGCGGTCGTTGTCGAGCGGGGGGATCTGGGCGCGCAGGGCGGCGAGGACGGATTGGAGGGGGACGGAGGTTCTCAGCGGCTTGCGGAATTCGATCCCCTGGGCGGCGCAGAGGGCCTCGATCCCGAGGATGGCTTGCAGGTTTCGAACCATGGG
>CAZVIS010000672.1:0-1162 GCA_964627355.1 uncultured Rhodobacterales bacterium | reverse complement strand
CGGGATCATCGGGGACTCGAAGAAGGTGGCCGAGGGGATCCTCGCGCGGCTGTCGCCCACGGCGGGCGACAAGGGGCGCGAGGCGCGCAAGGCCGAGATTGCGCAGCGCAAGTCGGCCTGGGCGCAGGCGCTGTCCTCGATGGACCACGAGGACGACGACCCGGGCACCACATGGAACCAACGCGCGCGGGCCTCGAAGCCCGAGTGGATGAGCCCCCGGATGGCCTGGCGCGCCATTCAGGCGGCGCTGCCGCGCGAGGCGATCATCTCCAGTGACATTGGCAACAACTGCGCCATCGGCAACGCCTATCCGACCTTTGATGAGCCGCGAAAGTATCTGGCGCCGGGGCTGTTCGGGCCTTGCGGCTATGGGCTGCCCGCCGTGGTGGGAGCGAAGATTGCCTGCCCGGATGTGCCCGTGGTGGGCTTCAGCGGCGACGGCGCCTTCGGTATCGCGGTAACGGAACTGACCGCGATTGGCCGCCCGGAGTGGCCCGCGATCACGCAGGTCGTCTTCCGCAATTACCAGTGGGGGGCCGAGAAGCGGAACTCGACGCTGTGGTATGATGACAACTTCGTCGGGACGGAACTTGACACCCAGGTGAGTTATGCCGGGATCGCAAGGGCTTGCGGGTTGCAGGGGGTGGTCGCGCGGACGATGGACGAGCTGACGGCGGCCCTGCGGCAGGCGGTCATCGACCAGATGGAGCGTGGCAAGACCACGCTGATCGAGGCGATGATCAATCAGGAACTGGGCGAGCCCTTCCGCCGCGATGCAATGAAGAAGCCGGTGGCGGTGGCGGGGATCGACAAGGCGGACATGGCGACGGCATGAGCCACGCGGACCTGATCGTCGTTGGCGCGGGGATCCTGGGGCTGGCGCATGCGCTGGCGGCCCGTCGCCGGGGGCTGTCGGTGACGGTGGTGGACCGAGAGGCCGAGGCGATTGGGGCCTCGGTGCGGAACTTCGGTTTCGTCACGGTGACGGGGCAGCAATCGGGGGACTGCTGGCGCCGCGCGATGCGGTCGCGGGATGTGTGGATGGAGGTCGCGCCCAAGGCCGGGATCCTGGTGGAGCATGCGGGGACGCTGGTTCCCGCGCAGCGACCCGAGGCGATGGCGGTGCTGGAGGCTTTTGCGGGGACGGAGATGGGGGCGGAGT
>CAZVIS010000671.1:0-1165 GCA_964627355.1 uncultured Rhodobacterales bacterium | reverse complement strand
CCGCAAGTACATCGTCTGCAACGCGGATGAGGGCGATAGCGGCACCTTCGCCGACAGGATGCTGATGGAGGGCGATCCCTTCACACTGATCGAGGGGATGGCGATTGCGGGGCTGGCGGTCGGGGCGGGCAAGGGTTTCGTCTATATCCGCTCCGAATATCCCGACGCGATCGAGATGATGACGCAAGCCGCGGCAATCTGGCATGCGGCGGGCCTTACCCCCGGCTTCGACGTGGAAATCCGCGTGGGCGCCGGTGCCTATGTCTGCGGCGAGGAGACCTCGCTTCTGAACAGCCTTGAGGGCAAACGCGGCGTGGTGCGGGCGAAGCCGCCGCTGCCCGCGCTGGAAGGCTTCATGGGCAAGCCTACGGTCGTGAACAACGTGATCAGCCTGGCGACGGTGCCGTGGATCATGGCCAACGGTGCGGCGGCCTATCGCGACTTCGGCCTAGGGCGGTCGCGCGGCACGATCCCGTTGCAGATCGCGGGGAACGTGAAGCATGGGGGCCTCTTCGAGACGGCCTTCGGCCTGCCGCTTGCAGAAATCGTGGACGACATTGCAGGCGGCACGGCGACGGGGCGGCCGGTGAAGGCGGTGCAGGTGGGTGGGCCGTTGGGGGCCTATTTCCCTCGCGCGCTTTTCGCGACCGCGTTTGGGTATGAGGAATACACCGCAAACAACGGCCTGATCGGGCACGCAGGGATCGTCGTCTTCGACGACAGCGCCGACATGCTGGCGCAGGCCCGCTTTGCGATGGAGTTCTGCGCCATCGAGTCCTGCGGCAAGTGCACCCCCTGCCGCATCGGCGCGGTGCGGGGAGTCGAGACGGTGGACCGGATCGCCGCAGGCGACGCGAGCGCGATCCCGCTGCTGACCGACCTTTGCGACACGATGAAGGCCGGATCGCTCTGCGCCCTTGGCGGTTTCACCCCCTATCCGGTGATGTCCGCGTTGACCCATTTCCCTGACGATTTCAACCGGACGCGCGAGGCCGCAGAATGAAGGACTTCATCCTCCCCGATGCCGACTGGGGCACGCCTGCGGCGAAGTCCAAGGTGATGGTCACGCTGACCATCGACGGTTTTCAGGTCACCGTGCCCGAAGGCACCAGCATCATGCGCGCCGCGAAAGAGGCGGGGATCACGGTGCCGAAGCTGTGCGCGA
>CAZVIS010000670.1:0-1167 GCA_964627355.1 uncultured Rhodobacterales bacterium | reverse complement strand
GCTCGGAAAACTCGGCGTTGACGGCAATCCGCAGGGCCTGGAAGGCGCGGGTGGCGGGGTGGCTTTGCCCCGGTTTCGGACGGGGCAGGACGCTGCTCACCACCTCGGCCAGACGGGCGGTCGTGGTGATGGGGGTCAGGTCACGGGCGGTGACGATGGCGCGGGCGATGCGCCGCGCCGCGCGATCCTCGCCAAAGTGGAAGATCACGTCGGCCAGATGCTCTTCGGTGGCGCTGTTCACCAGATCGGCGGCGCTGTCACCCTCCTGGCTCATCCGCATGTCGAGGGGGCCGTCCTTCTGGAAGGAAAACCCCCGCTCGGCCCGGTCGATCTGCATCGACGAGACGCCGAGGTCGAGGACGATCCCGTCGAGTGGCACCTCGGCGATGTCAGCAAGATTGGAAAACGTATCCTGCACCAGCACCAGCCGGTCGCCGAACTCCGTCGCCCACCCTGCCGCCATCTCCAGGGCCAGGGGATCCCGGTCCACCCCGATCACCCGATCCGCCCCCGCCGCCAGAAGTCCCCGCGCATATCCCCCCGCGCCGAAGGTGCCGTCCAGCCAGACGCCCCGCACCGGGGCGCAGGCGGCAAGCAGGGGGGTCAGCAGGACGGGGACATGGGCAGGAGCGGCGGCGGCACCCACGGCCTACTCTCCGATGTCGTCGTCGGGCAGCAGCGAGAACATGTCCTCGCCCTCGGGCAGGATCTCCTCGGCCAGCGCGGGCTGCGAGGCAAGGTCGCCCTCATAGACCGGGCGGTGCCAGATCTGGAAACTGTCGAGCATCCCCGCAAAGACCGCCTCGGCCCCGTCTTTCATCAATTCGGCGGTCAGGCCCATCTTGTCGCGCCCCTTGGGCGGCAGGACGATGCGGCCATCCTCGTCGATCTCGATTTCCTGGCTGAGCGTGATGATGTTGCGCTGCAGGTAGATGCGCGCCTTGTCGCCGGCCTTCATCCGGCGGATGCGCGCTTCCTGCTTGCGCATGCCGGCGATGGTGAAGACCTCGCAGAAGCGGCGGTTGTCGCCGCCATAGACCAGAACCATGCGAGGGCGGTTGCGGTTCGGGATGTAGTTCGGATCGCCCGCCTCGAGGACACGGCGGAAGGCAGCCGGGACCGAGACCCGGGCCTTGGCATCAACCTTCTGGCTGAACTCGCCTCTGA
>CAZVIS010000669.1:0-1175 GCA_964627355.1 uncultured Rhodobacterales bacterium | reverse complement strand
CGGTGCCGACCGAGACGCAGGTGATGGTCAAGCGCGAGGACGAGCAGGCCTTTGCGGAACTGAACGCGGCAAACCCGATCTTTGTCGAGGATGCCGCGCGCAGCTTCTGCGCCGCGCTGCAAGGCGACGTCCGGATCGGCGACTTCCGCGTGCTGGCAAGCCATCAGGAGTCCTTGCACAGCCACGACGCGGTCAGTCTGCTGACCAGGGGCGAGACCTTTGCACAAGGGAGCCTTGACCCGCGCCTCTTCGCCTCGCTTGTCCACGCCGGTTGAGCCGGGGGCCAAAATCCTTGAGTAAGGATTTTGCAATTTTCTTGCTTAAGAAAATTGGGCGCGGGCGGCGGCGGTCCGCCGGTTGTTGACAGGCCCTGCGCGCCGGGTGCAATCCTCGCCCGGCCATGACGATTGACCTGCGCCCTGTCGCCCACATCATCGGCCGTCTGCTGACGGCCTTCGGGGCGGCGATGCTGTTTCCGGCCATGCTCGATCTGGCGGCTGGGGATGGCAACTGGCGGTCGTTCCTCTTGGCCTCTGCCGTCACCTCGGCCACGGGCGGGGCGGTCGCGATGGCAAGCGCCAATGCCATGGGCCGGTCGCTGGATGTGCGGCAGGCCTATGCTCTGACCATTGGCACCTGGGTCACGCTATCCGTGTTCGGGGCAATGCCCTTCTACCTTGGCGCGCCCGATCTGGCGTTGACCGACGCCATCTTCGAGAGTGTATCAGGCATCACCACCACCGGGTCCACGGTGATCGTCGGCCTTGATGCCCTGCCGCCGGGAATGAACCTGTGGCGCGGGATGCTCAACTGGATCGGCGGATTGGGCATCGCCTTTGTGGCGATGATCTTTCTGCCGGTGATGCGCGTCGGTGGCATGCAGTTCTTCAAGGCACAAGGGTTCGAGACCTTTGGCAAGTCGATGCCGCGGGCCGCAGATATCGCGCGGGCGCTGCTGAATGCCTATGCCGGACTGACGCTGCTGTGCATCGGGGCCTATTCGATGATCGGGATGACGCCGCTCGATGCCGTGGTGATGGGAGCGGCAAGCATCGCGACGGGCGGCTTTGCCCCGACCGACCTCAGTTTCGGCAAGTATCCGGGCGCTGGAGAGTATCTGGGCGCCCTTTTCATGCTGCTCGGCGCGATGCCTTACTTGCGCTATGTCCAGTTGG
>CAZVIS010000668.1:0-1179 GCA_964627355.1 uncultured Rhodobacterales bacterium | reverse complement strand
CCGGCTCGCTGCGCGTCCGCCCGGCCGGATCCTTCCACGACAGGCCCTGCGCCAGCGCAAAGGTCGTCGCATCCGCCAGCCCGCCGTCCTTGTACTTCTGCAGCCTCACGCCCTTGCCGCGCGCCATCTCGGGCAGGTCGGAGAGCGGAAAGACCAGCATCTTGCGGTTGTCGCCCACCACCGCGACGTGATCCCCTGCGATGCGCCGGCACAGCGCCGTCCGCGCGCCCTCGCGCAAAGTCAGCACCTGCTTGCCCGCCCGCGTCTGCGCCAGCACCTCCTCGGCCAGCACGACAAACCCGTCCCCGTCGGTCGAGGCGACTAGATACTTCTCCCCCGCGCGGTGGATCAGCAGGTCCGTCACCTCGGCTTCGTTCGGCAGGTCGATCATCAGGCGCAGGGGTTCGCCCATGCCGCGCCCGCCGGGCAGGTTTGCGGCGATCAGCGTGTAAAAGCGGCCGTTCGAGGCGACCACAACGATCCGGTCCGTCGTCTCGGCATGGAACTGGAAGCGCGGCCCGTCGCCGTCCTTGAACTTCAACTCGGCGTCCAGCGGCTGGTGGCCTTTCATCGTGCGAACCCAGCCCATGCGGCTGACGATTACCGTCACCGGCTCGCGCTCGATCATCGCCTCGGCAGACACCTCGGGCACCTCGGTCGCGGTGGCGAAGGTGGTAAGGCGCTTCCCGCGCGGGGCCGTATGCCCAAAGGCCTTCTGCACCTCGGCCAGGTCCGCCCCAATCCGCGCCCATTGGGCGGCCTCGGACCCTAGCAACTCCGCCAGCCCCGCCCGTTCCGCCACCAGCGCATCCCGCTCAGCGATCAGCTCCAGCTCTTCCAGCCGCCGCAAGGACCGTAGCCGCATGTTCAGGATGGACTCCGCCTGCAACTCGGTCAGCTCGCCCTTGCCTGGCTTCGGCGGCACATAGTCGGCCTCGCTCGCCGCGCGGCGGTGCTTTTTCCCCCAGCTTTCCGCAATCAGCGCGGCCTTCGGGTCCACGTCATAGCGGATGATGTCGATCACCCGGTCGAGGTTGAGGTAGGTAAGGAGCAACCCGCCGAGGATCTCCAGCCGGTGGTCGATCTTCTCGATCCGGTGGTCTGACCGCCGCCGCAGAACCTCACGCCGGTGGTCCAGAAACGCCCGCAGGCAATCCTTCAGCGAGCAGACGCGCGGCA
>CAZVIS010000667.1:0-1180 GCA_964627355.1 uncultured Rhodobacterales bacterium | reverse complement strand
TGCCACGGCTTCTACGGCGCCTCGTCGATGGAACGCCTGCCGACCGAACTTGCACTGACCGAACAGACCCGCGCCTTCAAGCGCATCAAGGGCCGCTGAGATTAGGAGAAACCGAACATGACCGGGCAACTCATCGGACAATTGATCCTGTGGCTGATCGTGGCGGTCATCGCCATCGCGATCCTCTACTGGGTGATGCAGTGGCTGTATCGGAGGTCCACCAAGGAGGTGGCCTTCGTCCGCACAGGCTTCCTCGGGGAAAAGGTGGTGATCGACGGCGGCGCCTTCGTCTGGCCGATCATCCACGACATCACGCCGGTGAACATGAACGTCCTGCCCCTGAAGGTCAGCCGGACGAAGGGCGACGCCCTCATCACCAAGGACCGGATGCGGGTGGATGTGGAGGCGGAGTTCTATGTGCGGGTTCGCCCGGCGAAGGACGCGGTGGCGATGGCGGCTTCGACCTTGGGTCGCCGGACGCTGGAGCCGGAAAGCCTGCATGCGCTCCTGTCGGGCAAGTTCGAATCCGCGATGCGTGCGGTGGCCGCCGAGATGGACATGGGGGGCATGCACGAGCAGCGGGGCCAGTATGTGACCCGCGTGAAGGAGGCGGCGCAGGAGGATCTGACGCGCAACGGGCTGGAGCTGGAATCGGTCGCCATTCTGGATATCGACCAGACGGCGCTGGAATTCTTCAACCCCTCCAACCGGTTCGATGCCGAGGGTCTGACCAGCTTGATCCGCGACATCGAGGCGCGCCGCAAGCTGCGCAACGACATCGAGCAGGACACGATGATCCAGATCCGCAGCCGCAACCTGCAAGCCGAGAAGGAAGCGCTGGAGATCGAGCGCGAAAGCGAGGAGGCGCGACTGAGCCAGGAGCGCGACGTCGAATTCCGCCGCGCGCAGCAGCGCGCCGAGCTTGCCCGCGAACGCGCCAACCGCGACACCGAGGCGGAAGAAGCCCAGATCACCGCCCGCGAGACCATCGAGAAGGCGCGGATCGCCAACGAACGCACGATTGCCGAGGCGCGGATTGCGTCCGAGCGCGAGGTCCGCTCCCGCGAGATTGCCCGCACCAAGGCCGTCGAGGCCGACGAGATCGCCGCGCGTGAGGATATCGAGAAGGCCCGCATCCTGCAGGAACGCAGCGTGAAAGAGGCCCGCATCGAGAACGAGC
>CAZVIS010000666.1:0-1195 GCA_964627355.1 uncultured Rhodobacterales bacterium | reverse complement strand
CCCGCGTATTGGCCCGCATCCCCCGGGGTCAGCGATCCCGGGGGTTTTCATTGGTGTTGGCGGCCCGCGCAAGCGGCAGCCTGTCGTCCATCGGACCTGAACGGAACGACGGAAGAGGACAACGCCCTTCGAGACACGTATTGAAGGAGATCAGGGTGACCAAACGCACCTCTGCCAAGTACAAGATCGACCGCCGGATGGGCGAGAACATCTGGGGCCGTCCGAAATCCCCGGTGAACAAGCGCGAGTATGGCCCCGGCCAGCACGGCCAGCGCCGCAAGAACAAGCTGTCGGACTTCGGCACGCAGCTGCGCGCCAAGCAAAAGCTCAAGGGCTATTACGGCGACCTGACCGAAAAGCAGTTCAAGCGCATCTATGCCGAGGCTGCTCGTATCACCGGTGACACCGGCGAGAACCTCGTGGGCCTGCTGGAGCGTCGTCTGGACGCCGTGGCCTACCGCGCGAAACTCGTCCCCACGATCTTCGCCGCGCGCCAGTTCGTGAACCACGGGCACCTCCTCGTGAACGGCAAGGCCGTGAACATCGCCAGCTACCGCGTCAAGGAAGGCGACGTGGTCGAGGTGCGCCAGAAATCCAAGCAGATGGCGCTGATCCTTGAAGCGATCCAGTTGGCCGAGCGGGACGTGCCCGATTACCTCGAGGTCGATACCTCGAAGCTGACGGTCAAGTTCGTCCGCACCCCGGCCCTGGGCGACGTGCCCTATCCGGTGCAGATGGAACCGAACCTCGTCGTCGAATATTACGCCAAGAACTGATCCCGCCAGTCGGGATGCCGAACACGGGGGCTGCGCATCGGCGCGGCCCCTTTTTCTATGGAGACGGGGGCTGCGCCCTCTGTGAAACGCGGTGGGCCGACGCTATCTAGCAGCCGGTCAGGCAAGGGGACAGGAATGGCAGCGAAACAGAACTTCGAAGGCCGGTTCGAGGCGCTGCTGTTTTCGTCACGCTGGCTCATGGCACCGATGTATCTCGGCCTTGTCCTTGCCATCGGAATGATGGTGGTGATCTTCGGGAACGAGATGCTGCGTGTCATGCCCCGCGTGCTGGAGATGACGCCCTCGTCCGGCATCCTTGTCGTGCTGACGCTGATCGACCTGACGCTGACGGCGAACCTGCTGCTGATCGTGATCTTCTCGGGCTACGAGAACTTCGTGTCCAAGTTCGACGTGGACGA
>CAZVIS010000665.1:0-1199 GCA_964627355.1 uncultured Rhodobacterales bacterium | reverse complement strand
GCCATCGTCCACATGGACGTGTGCACGCCAAATCCCTTCATCTCAGTCCCCTCCCAAGGCGAGCAAGGCCCGCGCCACCCCTTCATCCGCAATCAGCCGGTTCACGATCCCCGACCGCATCATCGCCAGCGTCGCCCGCGCCTTGCTGGTTCCCGCCGCCAGCAGCGTCACATCTGTCGCCCGAAGATCTTCCAGCCCGATGGAGGGCGCGCGGCGGTTCAGGTCGGTGTCGGCGAGGCTTCCATCCGCAAGGAAGAACTTGCCCGTGCTGTCGGCCACCGCGCCCATCTCGATCAGGTCCGCCGCCTCTTGCGCGGTCAGGATGCCACTTGTGGACAGCAAAGCCTCTGGCGAGCAGTCGCCAAGAGAGATGATCGACCACGGCGCCTCTCGCGCCGCCTGCAAGGTCTCGCGCACCAGACGCTGGCGCAGGACGACCTGGCAATCCTCGACGCTGTCGGTGAGGAACGGCGCTGGCAGGAACATGGCGGACCCACCGGTGAGGGCGGCCAGCCTTGTGCAGACGTCGAAGGGGCTGGTTTCGGCCGTCCGCGCCATGGACCCCATCAGGGACACAAAGCACAGGTCCGGGTTGCGCAACCCCGTCACCGCCTGCGCCATCGCCGCCATCGTGCGGCCCCAGCCGACGCCGATCTTGACCGCCCCGTCCCGCGCGATCCGTGCCAGAAACCCCGCCGCGAGGATCCCTACCGCCCGCCGCGCCGCGACCTCATCCGCGCTGGCAATCGGCGCCACCCGCACCTCGGTCAGCCCGAACCGTTCCGCCAGCCGGTCCGCCAGCGCCAGCGTCCCCGTCGTCTCATGCGCGATGGAGATGCGCACCAGACCCTGATCCCGCGCATCCGCCAGCAATCGCAACACCTTGAAGCGCGAGATACCGAGGTGCTGGCTGACCTCCTCCTGGCTCAGTTGCCCGACATGATACAGCCAGGCCACCTGCACAAGATCGTCGTTCGGGGCGTGGGACATTTGGTCTTCGTGGCTGCTTCCCGGCGATTATAGCCGCTTGACCGCCCCGCCCGTCAACGACTATCAACAAATGTGCAGCGCTTGCACAATTACCGCAGCGCAGCAATGCAAGCGCAGCGCGGGGGCGGCATGTATGTGATCGGCATCGACGGCGGGACCGAGTCGCTGCGCGCGCATGTGTTCGACCTTGCGGGCCGGTCGCGCGGGGT
>CAZVIS010000664.1:0-1206 GCA_964627355.1 uncultured Rhodobacterales bacterium | reverse complement strand
TCCCCGACAAGCGCCTGCTGTTCATGGAGTTCGCCAAGGCCGAATGCCGCCGCCAAGCGGAAGAGGGGGCAGCTGCGGTGGACATGAACCGCCCCGCAGCCGAGGTGCTGACCGATGCGGCACGGCGCATGGTGGCCTTCCTTCTGTCCGATTTCGGCATGCGCGTGTTTCGGATCTGCGTCGCCGAAAGCGACCGCTTTCCCGCGCTTGGCCACGAGTTCTACCATTCCGGGCCCGAGGTGGTGCGCAAGAAGATCGCCCACTTCCTGCATCTTGCCGTCGAACGCGGCGAACTGGCCATCGAAGACGTCGGACTGGCCGCGGACCAGTTTCACGCCCTGTGCAAGGGCGGCCTGCATGACCGGGTGATCTTCGGCATCGCCCCCTGCTGCCCGGCCGCCGACATCGACCAGACCGTGCGCGAGGCGGTGGCGATGTTCCTTGCCCGCTATGGCGTGCGTCAGTAGCTGACGCGGCGCAGGGGCGATCCCTGCTGGTCGATCAGTGTATTGGCGTCCTGCACCTGAAAGAAGCCGATGCCGCAGCTCATCGGCAGGGCCTGTCCGGTAAAGCTCGACCCCGCCGACAGGGTGACGACCGCCACACCGCCCTGCACGAAATGGGCGACCCACTGACCATAGATCTGCGAGGTGGCGCAGCTTTGCCCGAGGCTTGGCATGCCCGCCACCGACTGCATCTCGAAGCAGCCATAGCGGTCGGCGACAAAGGTGCCGTCGGGCGAGTTGGTCGAGCGGATCTGGATCGGCGTGTCGGGCATGATGCCGGGCGTGCCGGGGATCATGCCGACGCTGTCCCACACCCCTACGAGCATCTGCATCGCCTGCGGATCGGCCGCGCGCACCTGCGCCTCCCAGTTGTCGCAGGTCGCGGCGAGGTTCTGGTTCTGCAGGGGATTGGGAAAGTTCCAGTCCTGCTGCGACAGGACCGGCGCCGCAAGACCAAGCGTCAGGGTCAGGGCGAGTGCGGATATGCGGAATGACATCATGGAAACACCTTCGCAAAACGGGCTTGGAGGAACCTGCAGTTCGGCACCCTGACCCCGCCCCGCGATTCCCTCAAGCGGCGTGACCCTAGCCAATTGAACAGGGATGCCTTGCCGGGGCCGTCCCGCGCCTTTATCCGTGAGCCCGAGCCATTCCGAGGGGGGACCGCCATGACCAACGCCCGTTTCGACAAGTCGAAACT
>CAZVIS010000663.1:0-1206 GCA_964627355.1 uncultured Rhodobacterales bacterium | reverse complement strand
GGCCTGATCCGGCGGATCGAGGAGCAGGTGGGGGTCACCGCCTCGGTCGGCCTCTCGCACAACAAGTTCCTCGCCAAGATCGCCTCGGACCTCGACAAGCCGCGGGGGTTCTCGGTGATCGGGAGGGCGGAGACGGCGGGGTTTCTGGCGGGGCAGCCGGTGCGGATCATCTGGGGGGTGGGGACGGCGACGCAAGCGGCGCTGGAGGGGGCAGGGATCCGGACGATCGCGGACCTCCTCCGGTGGGACCTGCGCGACCTTCATGCCCGGTTCGGCAGCATGGGGGATCGGCTGTACCGGCTGGCCCGAGGGGAGGATGACAGGCCGGTGCGGCGGGACGAGGTGCCGAAGTCGATCTCGGCCGAGACGACGCTGAACGAGGATACCGCCGACCGTGACCTGATCGAGGGGCACATCTGGCGGCTGGCCGAGCGGGTGGCGGACCGAGCGAAGGCGAAGGGGCTGGCGGGGCGGACGGTGACCTTGAAGCTGAAGCGGGCGGATTTCTCGCTGGTCACGCGCCGGGTCTCGCTGCCCGCCTTGACACAGACGTCGGACGGGATCTGGCGGGCGGCGGCGGAGTTGTGGGGGGCGGTGCCGGGAGGGGTTGCCTACCGGCTGATCGGGTTGGGGCTGTCGGACTTGAGGCCGGAGGGGGAGGCGGATCGGATGGGGGATCTGCTGGACCCGGACGCAGCGAAACGGACGGCGGCGGAGAGGGCGACGGATGCGATCCGGGCGAAGTTCGGGCAGGATGCGATCATCAAGGGGCGGGCCTTGAGGTAGGGCGGGGGAGTCGGGGTGAACCCCGATCTATGGGGCTAACACATGTGTTAGGTCAAGGATATCAAGCGATATCAAAAACTTGCTCTGCCCCGTAAAGGGTTCCTTTACCCTTTGGCGCGCAAGGACGGCAGCCCGGCCGCCGTCCTTCATGCCTCACCCACGCCCCATCCCGTCCCAGAAGCCCTTCACCTTGGCGAAGAACGAGTTGCCTTCGGGGTTGTTCTCTTCGCTCAGCTTCTCGAACTCGCGCAGGAGGTCGCGCTGGCGGGAGGTCAGGTTCACCGGCGTCTCGACCGCCAACTCGATCACCATGTCCCCTGCCCCGCCACCCCGCAGCGCCGGCATGCCCTTGCCGCGAAGGCGCATCTGCTTGCCGGTCTGGCTGCCCGCAGGCACCTTGACCCGGGCCTTGCCGCCGTC
>CAZVIS010000662.1:0-1209 GCA_964627355.1 uncultured Rhodobacterales bacterium | reverse complement strand
GTTGTCGAAGGTCACGACGAGGGTGTCGCTGCGGGGGACGAAGAGGAAGGCATGCGCGCCCTGCTCTCGATAGAACCCCTCGGGCCCGGCAAGGCGGCGGGCGATGTCGGCCCAGGGCTCTTCGGCGGGGCCCTCTTCCGGCGCGGATGGCAAGGTGAGGAGGGTGCGCACGACCGGGATGCCCGCGTCCTCGCGGGTGGAGAGGGTCGTCAGCGTGCCGAGGGGGCGCAGGAGGGGAAAGGCGCCCGAGCCCTTGCGGATGTCAAGGATCAGCCGCCCGCCGGGGGCGAGAAGGCCGGGCAGCAGGGGCGGCAGGTGCTTGATCTTGAACCGATCCCCGAAGCCTTCAAGGCTTAGCAGCAGGTCGGCCGCGCGCATCTCGGCAGCCGAGGCCACGATGCGGATGCGGTCCGGCGGAACACCGCGCGCGATCAGCGCCTCGCGGAAGGGTCCGACCCAGGGCGACGGCACGGAAGGAAAAGCGCCGCTTTTGTCGAGATCGATCAGGTCCACCGCCGACCCGTCCCGCAGCGCCAGCGCCAGCACCAGCGCCAGCCCCCTGCCGCCGATATCGGCGACCCGGGCCACCGGCGCGGGACAAACGGACAGCAGGTCGGCCACGCCTCCGTCGACAAGGCCCGCCGCGGTCACCCGGCAGCCTCGTCGGCCTCCAGCGCGGCCTCGCGCCGGGGGATCGGGGCCGCTCTGGGGTCGATGCCGTGCTGACGGAGCAGGCGCCCGATCAGCGAGCGCGGGCGCGGCACGCCCCCTTCGTGCCCGGCGATGCGCGCGCGCATCCGGCGCCCGTAGAAGTGAATCGAGAAGGTCTCGGACGTCACGTACGGCGTGGGATCGAGCCCCGGCCGCAGCATCAGTTTCCGCTCGTGATAGGCAAAGGGATACAGCGACGCGCGCACCATGCTGTGCCGGATCTCGCCCGTGACCTTCAGGAAATGGGTCAATGCGTGCGGCCCCCAGACGCCCCAGGGCATGTCGCCCGCATGGACCGGCTCTCCCCGGTCGGCGGCGGCCTGCATCTCGGCCCGGCGGGCGGGGCTGTACCACGGCGGGATCGCATAGGGATTGGCGGTGAACGCCAGCAGATGTCGCAGCGTCTCGCTGTCCCGGGGCAGGCCAAGGACCCCGCCATTCACCCCATCCTCGCTTTCCCAAGCATGGAAATGTCCGGTGGGCGTGGTGAAGGGCCTC
>CAZVIS010000661.1:0-1214 GCA_964627355.1 uncultured Rhodobacterales bacterium | reverse complement strand
GCGCCATAGACCGGGATCGGCTTGCCGGCGAGCGCGTTCAGGATCACCACGGGGATCAGCTTTTCCGGGAAGTGATAGGGCCCATAGTTGTTCGAGCAGTTGGTCATCACCACCGGCAGCCCGTAGGTCTCATGCCAGGCCCGCACCAGATGGTCGCTTGCGGCCTTCGACGCCGAATAGGGGCTGTTCGGGGCATACGGCGTGTCCTCGGTGAACTTGCCGGTGTCGCCGAGGGACCCGAACACCTCGTCCGTCGAGATGTGGTGAAAGCGGAAGCTCGCGGGCCTGCCCATCTTGGCCCAATAGGCCCGTGCGGCTTCGAGCAGGTTGAAGGTCCCCGTCACGTTCGTCTCGATGAAATCCGCAGGGCCGTCGATCGACCGGTCCACATGGCTTTCTGCCGCGAGGTGCATGATCGCATCCGGGCGGTATTCGTCGAGGATCTGGTCGAGGCGGGGGCGGTTGCGGATATCGGCTTCGGCGAAGGTGTAAAGGTTCGACCCCGCCACGCCCGCCACATTCGCCGCGTTCGCGGCATAGGTCATGGCATCCAGATTGATGACCTCATGCCCCCGCGCCACGGCCAGCCGCACCACCGCCGACCCGATGAACCCCGCGCCGCCGGTGACCAGAAGCTTCATGCAGCACTCCATACGAACGGGCTGTCCCAGTCCTTGAGGAACGGCGCCACCTGATCCTTGGCCGACAGGACCGGCTCTGCCACCCCCCAGTCGATGCCAATGTCCGGGTCATCCCAGCGGATGCCGCCGTCGCAGTCCGGGGCATAGACGTCGGAACATTTGTACTGCACTTCGGTATCGGGGACCCGTGTGACAAAGCCGTGCAGGAACCCCTTGGGCACCAGCAACTGCCGCCCGTCCTCGGCGCTCAGCTCCACCCCCACCCATTTCCCATAGGTCGGCGAACCCTTGCGCACATCCACCGCCACATCGAGGATCGCCCCCTTCGAGCAGCGGACGAGCTTGTCCTGCGCATGGGGCGGGCGCTGGTAATGCAGGCCGCGCAGGGTGCCCACGGCGGCGGACATGGAATGGTTGTCCTGCACGAAGGCAATCTCCACCCCCGACGCCGCCAGCTTCGGCCCGTTCCATGTTTCGGAAAACCAGCCGCGCGCATCGCCGAAGCGGGCCGGTGTCAGGATCAGCACGCCCGGAAGGGCCGTCGTCTCGATCTTCACGGGGGCTCCTTTCGGT
>CAZVIS010000660.1:0-1219 GCA_964627355.1 uncultured Rhodobacterales bacterium | reverse complement strand
GGCACGCCGAAGTCGGCCACGAGGATGCGCTTGGTATGGGGCGAGGGGACGACGACATGCGCGGCGAGGGCGAGGTTCGCGGCCTCTCGCTGTAAGAGTTCCGCCGCGCGGGTGGGGGGCAGGCCCGTCTCGAGGCCGAGGGGATGGTGGATCATCGCCACAATGGGAGAGCGGACGGTGGCGAGGCCTGCCGTCTCGATCGAGCCGTAGATCAGGCCGTCGAGGATCAGGGGTTCATCGGCGGGAAGGGCAGCCAGCGCGGCGATGCTCTCGGCCATGTCGGCGGGCGGCGCATCGGGGAAGGTTCCGGGCAGTTGCAGGTGCGCGACCCGCCGCCCCTGATCCCGCAGCGCATGGAGGAGGGATTTCTCGTAGATGTAGCCGCCCGTCTTCTGATCGATGTCGCCGGGGATGGCAAAACTCGCGGCGCGCATGGGAACCTTTCAGGCAAGCTGCTCGGGGGCATAGCGGGCGAGCACCCGCCGTTCCACCGCCTCGACGCCCAGATAGGCGAGGGCGGCGCTGACGGACAAGAGGGCGATGGCGCTCCACAGCATCGCATAGGCCGAGGTGGAGGCGGACAGCGCCATCAGCGTGCCCATCCCGATGCCGGTTGCCAGCCACTCGGTTGTCGTGGCGGCAAGGATGGCGGCGGGGACGGCCATGCGGGCGGCGGCGAAGAAGGCGGGCAGCATGGCGGGGATCTGGGCGTGGATCAGGCGTTGGAAGGGGCTGGCGGCATAGCTGGCGAACACGTCCCGCACTTGGCCCGGGGTCTGGCGCAGGCCGTTCAGGCAAGCGACGAGGGTAGGGAAGAAGATCATCACGGCGGTGACGGCGATGGTTCCGGTGGCGCCCCGGCCAAGCGCCAGCACGATCAGCGGCGCTGTGGTGACGATGGGGACCGAGCGGAGGGCGATGGCGACGGGCAGGACGGTGACCTGAAGCCCCGGCCTCAGCGCCAGCACCATCGCCAGCCCCGCCCCGAGCGCCAGCCCCGCAAGATAGCCCGGCAGCGCCAGCACCATCGTCTGGCCGAAGGCATGGAGGAGCGTTGCGCGATGCGCCGCCGCCTCGGGCTGTGCCACAAGAAAGGCCCAGACATCCCCGGGCCGCTTGGCGAAGAAGGGGTTGAGGCCGAAGCCGTCCATCAGCCCCTGCCAAAGGGCAAGCACGACGACGGTCGTCAGCACCGCCCGCGCCAGCGCCCGACCCGCCC
>CAZVIS010000659.1:0-1221 GCA_964627355.1 uncultured Rhodobacterales bacterium | reverse complement strand
TGCTGGTCGCCCTTGAACCGCTCCATCCCCGGATAGCTGGGCATGTTCGGCTTGGCCGACATGCCTGTGGCCAGCACCAGATGCTTTGGCCGCAGGGTCACGGGTTTGCTCTCGCGCATCACCTCGACGGTCCATTCGCCCTTGGCGGCGTCGTACTTCGCCGATTGGCAGGTCGTGCGGGACCAGTAGTTCAGCTCCATCACCCGCGTGTACATCTCCAGCCAGTCGCCCAGCTTGTCCTTGGGCGCAAAGACCGGCCAGTTCGGCGGGAAAGGCAAATAGGGCAGATGGTCGTACCAGACTGGGTCGTGCAGGCAGAGCGACTTGTAGCGGTTGCGCCAGCTGTCGCCGGGGCGGTCGTTCTTTTCCACGACGATGGTGGGGACGTTCAGTTGCCGCAGGCGGGCCGCCAGCGCTATGCCCCCCTGCCCGCCGCCGACGATCACCACATAGGGCTGCGTCGTGTAGCCGAGTTCCTTCGCCTCGGCCTCGCGTTCTTCCTTCCAGGTCGGGCGGTGCTTGGCCGCGCCGTGCTTGGCGCCGAGGGGGCGGTGCGACCCTTGCGGCTCCTCATGCCCTTTCAGTTCGACCATGCTGGTCAGCAGCGTCCAGATCTTGCCCTCACGCAAACGCATCAGGCCATATCCACGCGCCACCCCGGTCTCGAACCCGAACCAGGCGGTGATGAGGCCGCCTTCGTCCGTCACCGTCTCGCCCTCGGCGAGATGCCAGCCTGTGGGCGCCGTCGCCTTCAACTGGCTGCCCAGCATTGCCGCAACGGCATCCTTCCCCTCGGCCGTGTGGATGTTCCAGGTAAAGGTCACCAGATCGCGCCAGTAGCAGTCGTCGGTGAACATCGCCACAGCCGCCGCGATATCCCCCCGTTCAAGCGCCGCGCCAAAGGCGTTCAGCACCTCGGCCGCCTGATGTGCCGGAACCGAATCGAGCATGTCGTCCCTCCCAAGACCATGATGCGGGGAACGCGGCCTCCCCGCCGCAACCCCCGATGGATCAGCGTGACATGGCTTTCGCCCGGCGCATAGCGGGCGCGTGGTCGGACTTTGGTCTGAGGTGGGGATACGCCTCCCCGGGCGGATCAGGAAACGCATGCGTTTCCCCGCCCGCATCCCTCCAGCGTCACAAGACCGTCTCCGCCATCACGACAGAGGCCAGCGCCTGCCTGGGCGGGCGAGAAGCGCCTGCCCGGGGGCAGGCAGGCGC
>CAZVIS010000658.1:0-1236 GCA_964627355.1 uncultured Rhodobacterales bacterium | reverse complement strand
CACGGCCACACGGCCATCGATACGCCCACCCACTATGGCAACCGGCTCAACATCGACAGCGGGGCGGCCTATGGCGGGCCGCTCTCGACCGTGGTGATCGAGGGTGGGGAGGTGTTCCACCTGACGCCCTCTGGCCGCGTTCCCCTTTTGCCGATCTCACACTATTCGACCCCAGGAAAAGAAACCCGGTCCTAACCTGAGGCAGCCGGTCATCATCCCCCCGGGCGCAAAACGGCGGTACGGTTTGCGAACCCTCGCCGACCGCTTTGTTGTTACCGAGTAACGGATGAGGTGCCGGGCTAAGTCCCCCCATACCTCCGCGCGGCACCTCATCCAGCTTTGGCAACGGCGTATCACAAGGACGAACATCATGGCTGCTTCGCTTTCCGCGACCACCGTCGAGAAGATGAAAACCGTCAAGGCGGCCTGGGACAAGGCCGCTGCCGGACCGAAGAAGGACGCGGCCCTCAAGCACTACCAGGCTGCCGAGAAGGCCGGGACCGCGATGAACGACGCGGACGTGAACAAGGAACTGGACGCGGCAACGCACGCGCTGGCCTGACACCTGCCGACGGCTGCCCCGGCATCGGGCCGGGGCAGGCTACTTGAGAAGCGGCCCCTCGTGGTCGAGGTAGGCGCGGTCGAAGCCGCACATCGCAACGAGCCCCGCATGGTCGTCAAAGCTGACGCGCCCCTTCTGAAAGGTGCAAAGCCCCTCTTCGCGCAACTCGCGCAGCACGCGGTTGACGTGGACCGCCGAGAGGCCGAGCGAATCCGCCAGCATGTATTGCGACAGAGGGCAGGCATAGCCCTTGAGGTCGGCAAGCCCGACCAGCCGCAATCGCGCGCCAAGCTCCAAGAGGAAATGCGCCATCCGCTCGATCGCGGTTCGGCGCCCCATGCCCACCAGATGCTCGACCACCATCGCCTCGTCCCGCGAGGCGGCCCAAAGGACCGCCGCCGCAAGCCGCGGGTTGGTGTTGAAGGCGCCCAGAAGCTCCGTCGCCGTCACCTCTGACGCCTCGACCCGGGTCAAGGGTTCGATATTGTGGTCCGAGGTGCGGAAGAGGACCGAGCGCAGGCCGAGGAAATCGCCCGGAATCTGGAAATCGACGATCTGGCGCGTGCCGTTGGCCAGAAGCTTGTAGGAACACACCCAGCCCGAGGCGAGGACATAGGCCGACTGGTCCGCCTGCCCCTGAAACACGATGTCGCGCCCCGCCGGAAAGCGGCGCC
>CAZVIS010000657.1:0-1239 GCA_964627355.1 uncultured Rhodobacterales bacterium | reverse complement strand
CATGGATGCCTTCCGCCACGCGCAGCGCATCCTGGGGCGTGAAGGCCAGCACACGCACCTCGATCAGGCGGCTGGCCGTATCGTAAAAGACATCCACCTTGCGCGCCCAATGCGCCTCGACATCCTCGATCGTGGGGGTTGCGGGCATCGAGAACAGCGGATCCTCGGGGCGGCTGTAGGACGCGACAAGGTTCAGCCGGTCGTCCAGAATGCGCACAAGGGCCTGACTCTGGATGAATTCGTAAAGGATGTCGGTGTCGGCGGAACTGTTCCCCGAAAGCTCGGTGATGCCGCCGAGGATTTCGATTGCCGACCCCGTATCCTCTCGCTGGACCGAGAACCCGACGCGTGAGGCGTACTGGTCCAGTGCCACCGACCACAGGTACCAGGCCGTGGCCGCAACCGGCAGCAGCACGAGTGCTGCGAACGAGGCGAGAAGCCCCCAATGGCGGCGGCGCAGTCTGGCAGGCGGTGCGCCGGGGAACGGTGTGACCGCGGCAGGGGAGACGTGACCTTCAGGCGGCGGGACTGCCGGACGGGCCACCGGCAAGGCCGCAAGCGGGCGGGCCGGGGGACGCGGCAGCCCCTTGGGTGTCTGGCGCCGTGACGGGTTCAGCGGTTCGGGATCAGCGGGCTGGGTCACGGTCCCGAACTCCTTCCGGGGCGGTTAAGGCTTTGGCAGGAGGACTCCGGCCATTGTCGCACCCAACCTGCCCGCCAAACATTTGCAGATCGGTTAAGCCCCATGCCCAGCCTGACCCTCCCCGCGGCGCGCGCGTCCCGGGCCCGCGCGCTCCGCAGCATCACGGCCCTGATGCTGCGCGAGATCGGCGCGTCGAACGGACGCTCGGCGCTTGGCTATCTGTGGGAGGTGGTGGAGCCTGTGGCCTTCATCATGCTGTTGACCTTCCTCTTCGGGCTGTTCCTGCGCGCCCCGCCCCTCGGCACCAGTTTCCCGCTGTTCTACGCCTCGGGCCTTCTTCCGTTCCTGATGTTTCTCGAGGTTACGAACCGCGTCTCGGGTGCGGTGCGCTTCTCGCGCCCGCTGCTGACCTATCCGGGGGTGACCTTCCTGGACGCGATCCTTGCGCGTTTCCTGGTCGCGGCGGTGACCAAGGTCGTGGTCTTTGTCGTGGTGCTGGCGCTGTTGGTCCTGGTGCTGCGGGTCGAGCCGTTCTTCGACGTGCCCCGTCTGGTCGAAGGGGTGGCCGCAGTGCTGCTGCTGGCGCTGTCCATCGG
>CAZVIS010000656.1:0-1241 GCA_964627355.1 uncultured Rhodobacterales bacterium | reverse complement strand
GTCTGCAGAAGATCCGTGATCTCGAGTTCTCCACGGGCCGAGGGGGCGACCCGGCTCGCCCTCTCGGGCGCGCTGCCATCGAGGATATAGAGGCCGGTGACGGCATAGTTCGAGGGCGGAACCTTTGGTTTCTCGACAATCGCACGCACCCGGTCGCCGTCGAATGCGACAACGCCATATCGTTCAGGGTCCGCGACATGATAGGCGAACACCGTACCTCCTGCCGGCGCCTGATCCGCCGCAGCCAACATCTCTGGCAGGCCATGGCCGAAAAAGATGTTGTCACCCAGGACCATGGCCGAGGGCGCACCATCCAGGAACTCGCGCGCCAAGAGATAGGCCTGCGCCAGCCCGTCGGGCGAGGGCTGCACGATCCAGGTGAGCTTCAGGCCCCACTGGCTGCCATCGCCCATCAGGCGGCGGAACTGGGGCTGGTCGTCGGGCGTGGTGATGACCGTAATCTCGCGCATCCCCCCAAGCATCAGGACAGACAGCGGATAGTAGATCATCGGCTTGTCATAGATCGGCAAAAGCTGCTTCGACACACCTTCGGTGATTGGATATAGCCGCGTTCCCGATCCGCCCGCCAGAATGATGCCCTTGCGTGCAGTCAATCGCGCCTCCTGTCCGGTCGGTCCTGCCGGCCGCAGTGTTAGCGGCGGCCCGGCGCAGTCTCAAGCCGAATGCAGCCTAGACAAAGATGAAATCGCCCGGGTCGATCAACGCGGGGTGAATGCCCGCCAGAATGATCGAATGTCCGGCATAGTTGACTTCTGTCGACGGAACATCGCCGTAAAGCACCGACTGGATGGCCAGCGCGGCAAACTTGCCGGACTGACCCGCGCCTGCCACCCCGGCGAATTGCATCCGGTCCACGCCATTCTCGAAGTCGGCTACAACATCGACCTCGCGCGGAGGGTGGCTGGCAAAGATGAAGGTGTCCGCCCCCGCGCCGCCGTAGAACAGATCGTTCCCCGCCCCGCCGTTCAGGCGATCCGCGCCCGCATCGCCCCACATTGTGTCGTCACCGTTCCCGCCGGCCAGGAAATCGTCATCTTCGCCGCCGTAGAGCACATCGCCCTCATCACCCCCGCCCAACTGGTCGCGCCCGGTGCCGCCCCACAACACATCCAACCCGAATCCCCCCCCGAGCGAGTCATCCCCGTCATCGCCGTAGACTCGGTCGTTGCCATAGCTGCCCGCCATGGTGTCGTTGTTCGTGACGCCAAACAGCGTATCGT
>CAZVIS010000655.1:0-1242 GCA_964627355.1 uncultured Rhodobacterales bacterium | reverse complement strand
CGTCCTCGGCAGCCATCTGGGCGGCATAGGGGGTGGACTTGCGGCTGCCCTTGAAGCCCATCATGCCGGCCGACGACCAGGAGATCGCATTCCCCTGCACGTCCGAAATCAGAACCTTGGTGTTGTTGAAGGACGAATTCACATGCGCCACGCCGGCGGCAATGTTCTTGCGTTCCTTCTTCTTGACGCGGGCGGCGGATTTGGTGTCGCGTGCCATGGTCCGGCCCCCTTATTTCTTCTTGCCGGCAATGGCCTTTGCGGGGCCTTTGCGGGTGCGTGCGTTGGTGTGGGTGCGCTGGCCGCGGACCGGCAGGCCCTTGCGGTGGCGCAGTCCACGATAGCAGCCAAGGTCCATCAGCCGCTTGATGTTCATGCTGACTTCGCGGCGCAGGTCGCCCTCGACGGTCAGGTTGGCGTCGATGTACTCGCGGATCTGCAGCACTTCGGCGTCCGAGAGCTGGTTGACGCGGCGGGACTGGTCGATGCCCACGGCCTCGCAGATTTGCCCTGCAATGTGGGGGCCGATGCCCGTGATGTAGGTCAGCGCGATCGGAACCCGTTTCGCGGTCGGAATGTTGACGCCAGCAATACGTGCCAAAGCGTTTCGTCCTTTCGTTGCGGCTCCGTGATGCCAGAGCCTTTTTTCACAACAGCGGGGGCCGCGAGGGCCCCCACACCAATCCCGACTCGGATGGCAGGCAAACGCCTGTCGATTCCCGCCGGGACGCTGTGCCTTAGGGGGTTTTACCCCCAGCGTCAAGGCGGCGGGATCAGATCTTCAGGATTTGTCAAGCACCTTGGAAATCGCGTCCGAAACGACCCCGACATCGGCCATTCCGTCGATCTGCCGGAGGTCACCCTTGGCCCAGTAATAGCCGATGAGCGGTGCGGTGTTCTTGTAGTACTCCTGCAGCCGGACCTGGAAAACCTCGGGCGTGTCGTCCTTCCGGACGGGCTGACCCGCGGCCTTGGCATCCTCGGCGCGCTTCACGATCCGGCCGACAAGGGCCGCATCATCCACCACAAGCTCAATCACGGCATCCAGCGTCAGACCCTTGCGCGACAAAAGCGCGCCAAGCGCATCGGCCTGCCGCAGCGTGCGGGGAAAGCCGTCGAAGATGAAGCCGCCGTGGTCGTGGTGCTCCAGTTTCTCCTCGATCAGGCTGTTGACGATCTCATCCGTCACCAAACCGCCCGCATCCAGCACCGCCGCCACCTTTCGGCCAACCTCGGTTCCGCTGG
>CAZVIS010000654.1:0-1246 GCA_964627355.1 uncultured Rhodobacterales bacterium | reverse complement strand
GGCCACCGGGTTCAGCACGTCCGTCAGTTCCGTCGCCCAGAACCACGCGGCCCCGGCGCCAATCGCAATCCCCATCCCCGCCAGCACCACCGCAGGCGGCAGCCGCAGGCGTTCCGCCAGCGGGTCGGTCAGCCCGATGACGATCAGGAAACCTGCAAGCAGGGCAAGGACAACGATGATATCCATGCCGCCAGCCTACAGGCAAAAGGTTGGCAGTTCACAGCCTTGGGGCGGTCACGTTTCCTGACCGCCCCGAAACGATCGGCAACATTGCCCGTCAGATGAGCTTGCCCATGGCCACAGCCGTATCCGACATGCGGTTCGAGAAGCCCCACTCGTTGTCATACCACGTCAGGATGCGGACCATGGTTCCGTCCATCACCTTGGTCTGGTCCATGTGGAAGATCGACGAGTGCGGGTCGTGGTTGAAATCGACCGAGACGTTCGGCTGGTCGGTATAGCCAAGGATCCCCTTCAGCTTGCCATCTGCCGCCGCGCGGATTGCGTCGTTAATTTCCTGCACCGAGGTCTTGCGCGAGGCCTCGAACACCAGATCAACGACCGACACGTTGGGGGTGGGCACCCGGATCGCCACGCCGTCGAGCTTGCCCGCCAATTCCGGCAGCACCAGACCCACGGCCTTGGCCGCGCCGGTGGACGTCGGGATCATCGACAAGGCCGCTGCGCGGGCGCGGTAGAGGTCCTTGTGCATGGTGTCGAGCGTCGGCTGGTCGCCCGTATAGCTGTGGATCGTGGTCATGAAGCCACGCGTGATCCCGACCGCCCCGTTCAGCACATGCGCCACCGGCGACAGGCAGTTCGTTGTGCAGGACGCGTTCGAGACGATCAAATCGTCCTTCGTCAGCGTGTGGTCATTGACGCCGAACACGATGGTCTTGTCCGCGCCGTTCGAGGGCGCCGAGACGAGGACGCGCTTGGCCCCGTTCTCCAGATGCACCTTGGCTTTGTCCTTGTCAGTGAAGATGCCGGTGCATTCCATCACGATGTCGATGTCGCCCCAGGGCAGGTCGGCGGGGTTCTTGATCGCGGTCACGCGCATTGGCCCCCGGCCCACGTCGATCCAGTCCGGCCCCGTGGTGACCGTCCCCGGAAACTTGCCATGCACCGAATCGAAGCGCACCAGATGCGCGTTCGTCTCCACCGGCCCGAGGTCGTTGATCGCCACCACCTCGATGTCGGTGCGGCCCGATTCGACGATGGCGCGCAGCACGTTGCGCCCGATGCG
>CAZVIS010000653.1:0-1248 GCA_964627355.1 uncultured Rhodobacterales bacterium | reverse complement strand
CCCGACCTGCGGAAGGTGTTCGAGGCGGCAAAGATGCGGCGGGCGAACGGGCAGGGGACTTTGCTCTTCGTTGACGAGATCCACCGTTTCAACAAGGCGCAGCAGGACGGTTTCCTGCCGCATATGGAGGATGGGACGATCCTTCTGGTGGGGGCCACGACCGAGAACCCCTCGTTCGAACTGAACGCCGCGCTGCTCTCCCGCGCGCAGGTCATCGTCCTCGACCGCCTGTCCCTCGCCGACCTCGAACGCCTCGCGCAGCGGGCCGAGCGGGAGTTGGGCCGCGCGCTGCCACTGGACGGCCCGGCGCGGGAGTCGCTTCTGGAGATGGCCGATGGCGATGGCCGTGCGCTTCTGAACCTGATCGAGCAGGTGGCGGCATGGAAAACTACCGCCCCCCTCGACCGCGATACCCTATCGACCCGCCTGCAACGCCGCGCGGCCAAGTACGACAAATCGGGCGAGGAGCATTACAACCTCATCTCTGCCCTGCACAAATCCGTGCGCGGGTCGGACCCTGATGCCGCCCTCTACTGGTTTGCGCGGATGCTGGAGGGGGGCGAGGACCCGCGTTTCCTCGCCCGCCGCATTACCCGGATGGCGGTCGAGGACATCGGCCTCGCCGACCCGCAGGCGCAAGAGGTGTGTCTGGCGGGCTGGCAGACCTACGAACGGCTCGGCAGCCCCGAGGGGGAACTGGCGCTGGCGCAGGCGGTGATCTACCTCGCCCTCGCGCCGAAGTCGAACGCGGCCTATGTCGCCTACAAGGCCGCCCGCGCCGCCGCCCGCGACACCGGCAGCCTGCCGCCCCCCCTGCATATCCGGAACGCGCCGACCCGGATGATGAAGGATCTGGGCTATGGCGCGGGCTATGCCTATGACCACGACGCCGAGGACGGCTTCTCGGGCCAGGACTACTTTCCGGAAGGCATGAAACACCCGGTCCTCTATGCCCCGCCGGAACGCGGGTTCGAGCGGGAGTTGAAGAAGCGTCTGGATTACTTTGCCAAGCTGAGGGCGAAACGGCAGGGCGGGTAAGCGGGCGCTCTTCCGCCCTTGCAGGCGTCATCGCTGGCACCCCCCTCAGCGAGGAGCGCCCGCCAGGGAGCGACGAGCGGCCGGACCCGCAGCGATTGACAAGCCGGGCTTGAGACGACAGAGGAAGCCGATGATCCAGACCCTTTCCCTTGTCGCCCTCGGCGGTGCGCTTGGTTCTGCCGCGCGCTATCTCGTGAACGTAGGCGCCTG
>CAZVIS010000652.1:0-1257 GCA_964627355.1 uncultured Rhodobacterales bacterium | reverse complement strand
CAATCTCCACAACCATGGCGAACTCTTTGCGAACTACATGCGCGCCCGGCGCGAACTGTTCATCGTCCACAACAAGTGGGACCTGCCCGAGGCGATGGGGATGGAGTACGACCAGTACGACACGCCCGCCTCCCGCTGGGTTGTGGTGCATGACGAACTGGGACGCGTGCTGGCGGGCAACCGGCTAACCCCCACCACGACCAAGTGCGGCATCTACACCTACATGATCCGCGACGCGCAGCGCGGGCTTCTCGACACCATCCCCTCGACGCTTCTTTATGACGAGGCGCCGGTGGCCGAGAACATCTGGGAAAGCTCGCGCCTGTTCGTCAGCCATGACGTGCCGATGGCGCAGCGCCGCGCGGTTCATGCCCGGCTGGTAGACGAACTGGGCAAGGCTGCGCGTCGTCTGGGGGCGACGCATTGCCTGACCCTTCTGAACGCGAACTGGCCGCGCTGGTGCGGTCGCGTCGGCGTGAAGATGGAGGCGATGGGTCCGGTCATGAACATCGAGAACGTGGACAACCAGGTTGTCTCGATGGACTTCACCTCTGCCCTGCACTGACGGTGCGGTCCGTGTCGGTTGTCGCGGCGCCCCGGTTTCCATTGTCTCGGGGCGTCGCCAAGGCAGGTACGAGACGCGCGTTCATCGTAACGGTCACTTTCCAATGACCCTCGCCGCTGCCCCCCAAGGGGCGGCGGTCGAACTGATTCCCGATACCTCCCGCGCCCTTGCCGTGGGTGCGTGCCCACGCCAAACCGCAGTCAAGCATGCCATTGTCGCCCCCCGCCCGTTTCCTGAGGCACAGCAGCCAAGGCTGATCCGGTTGCGCCTCGTTCCGGGTTCGACCTTTCCCTTTCAGGCGTGCCCCAATAACGTTGCGATGCGCGGGCTTTGGTTGGCCCTGCGCCGCTTCTGCAGGCCCTTCATGCCCGATCTGTTCGACACCCCCTCGATCCGCCAGCCAGACGGCCCCCGTCCGCTGGCCGACCGACTGCGACCGGCGCGGCTGGCCGAGGTCATCGGGCAGGAGCGAGTTCTGGGGGCAGATGGCCCGTTGGGGGCCATGCTCGCTGCCGGATCGCTCAACTCGCTGATCCTCTGGGGTCCGCCGGGGGTGGGCAAGACCACCATCGCGCGGCTGCTGGCGGCCGAGACGGACCTGAGCTTTGTGCAAATTTCGGCAATCTTCACCGGCGTTCCCGACCTGCGGAAGGTGTTCGAGGCGGCAAAGATGCGGCGGGCGAACGGGCAGG
>CAZVIS010000651.1:0-1259 GCA_964627355.1 uncultured Rhodobacterales bacterium | reverse complement strand
GGTTTCGGGCGCTGATGGGGGAGAGGTATCCCCGGCTGCGCCTTCTGCCGGCGGTGGAAACGGGAGAGGACAGCGGGCGGTCGCGCGCGTCCATGGCGGGGCTTCTCAGGCAGCATGCCGACCTTGCGGGGGTCTATTGCGTCGGCGCGGGGCGCACGGGTATCGTTCAGGCAATCCGCGACCGCGGGACAAGGGAGCGTCCGTTCGCTGTGATGCATGACCTGACGGATAACGCGCGCGGCTGGCTGGAGGGTGACCTCATCGACGCGGTGATCGATCAGAATGCGCGGCTGGTGGGGGAGCAGGCGGTGATCCGGCTGTTGGGGGCCATCGCGGCGGCGACGCCCTTGCTGCCTGCGCGCAACATCGAGCCGCGGATCATCTTGCGCGAGAACTTGCCGGAGGGGCGCGCGTGAAGGTCGGGCTGGAGGGCCGGGTGATTGTGGTCACCGGAGCGGCGAGCGGGATTGGCCGGGCGGTGGCAGAGGCGGCCGAGGAGGCCGGGGCGGTCGTGTTCCGGACGGACCTTGTGGCGGGGCATCTGGCGGATCTGGCCGAACCGGCGGCGGCGGCAGGGATCGTGGCGGCGGCGCTAGCTGCGCATGGGCGGATCGACGGGCTGGTGAATGCGGCGGGGGTGACGACGCGAGCTTCGGTCGTGGAGGGCAGCCTTGAGGATTGGGACCGGCTGTTCGCGGTGAATGCCCGGGCACCGTTCTTCCTGATGCAGGGGGCGGTGCGGGATATGGTTTTGCGGGGGGCGGGGGGTGCCATCGTCAACATCCTGTCGATGAACGCGCATTGCGGGACGCCGGAGCTTGCCATCTATGCCGCGACCAAGGGGGCTATGCAGACGCTGACGAAGAACGCGGCCCACGCCCACATGGCCGACCGGATCCGCGTCAATGGCATCAACCTCGGCTGGACCTTGACCGAGGCCGAGCATCACATGCAGGCGAAGGTTCTGGGCCACGGCGAGGACTGGATGGCGGCGATTGCGGCCGAGCGTCCCCTTGGGCGGTTGCTGGTTCCGGAGGAGGTGGCGCGGATGGTGGTGTGGCTTCTCTCCGACGCCTCGGCGCCGCTGAGCGGTGCGGTGATCGACCTCGAGCAATGGGTCGCGGGGGCGCCGTAGGAGATGGATTACGAGGGGCTGGTGCAGTTGCTGGTGGCGCGGGCCGATACGCTCAGCCGTCGCAATGCGCAGGTGGCGCGGTTCTGCCTGAACCATCCCGAAGAGGTGGCGATCAACACGATTG
>CAZVIS010000650.1:0-1263 GCA_964627355.1 uncultured Rhodobacterales bacterium | reverse complement strand
GCGGCCCTGTGGTTCGCCCGCCAGCCCGACACGATGGTCGCGGTGACCGGCACGAACGGCAAGACCTCTACCGCCACCTTCGCCCGCCAGATCTGGACGGCGCTCGGCCATGCCGCGATCAACCTCGGCACCACGGGCGTCGAAGGCGCATGGTCGGCGCCGACCGCCCATACCACCCCCGACACGATCACGCTGCACCGCCTGCTCGCCGAGGCGGCCCTTGCCGGGGTGACGCATGCGGCGATGGAGGCCTCTTCCCACGGCCTTGACCAGCGCCGTCTCGACGGGGTGCGGCTGGCGGCAGCGGGCTTCACGAACCTGACGCAGGATCACCTCGACTACCACGGCACGATGGAGGCCTACTGGCTGGCCAAACGCGGCCTCTTCGACCGCCTGCTGCCCGATGGAGGGGCTGCGGTCGTGAACATCGACGACCCCCGGGGCCTCGAGCTTTCCTTCCTCGCCACCGCCCGCGGGCACCGCCTGATCCGGGTGGGCCGCAGCGAGGGTGCGCATCTGCGCCTTCTCGACCAGCGCTATGACGCCACGGGTCAGACCATTCGCTTCTCCTGGGCAGGCCAGCCGCATCAGGCCCGCCTGCCGCTTGTGGGCGGTTTCCAGGCCGAGAATGCGCTCTTGGCGGCCGGCCTCGTGATTGGTGCAGGCGACGACCCCGAGGCGACCTTCCGCGCACTGCCCCGCCTGCAAGGCGTCCGAGGCCGCATGCAACTCGCAGGCACGCGGGCGAACGGGGCCACCGTCTTCGTCGATTACGCTCACACCCCCGACGCCATCGCGACCGCCCTGCAAGCCTTGCGCCCCCATGTCATGGGCCGCATCATCATCGTCTTCGGCGCAGGCGGGGACCGCGACCGGACCAAGCGCCCCCTGATGGGCGCCGCCGCCGCCGCCCATGCTGACGTCCAGATCGTGACCGACGACAACCCCCGCACCGAAGACCCCACGACCATCCGCGCCGCCATCCTCGCCGCCTGCCCCGAGGCGACCGAGGTGCCCGACCGAGCCGAGGCGATCCTGCGCGGGGTCGATGCGCTCCTGCCCGGCGACGCCCTCCTCATCGCGGGCAAGGGGCACGAGTCCGGTCAGATCATCGGCACCGACATCTTCCCCTTCGACGACCTTGAACAGGCCTCGATCTCGGTGGCTGCGCTCGACGGCACGATATGACCGCTTCCTTGCCCCCTCATCTTTGCCCAAATACCCCACGGGGGGTGCGGGGGGTGTGAAACCCCCCGTTCCGCC
>CAZVIS010000649.1:0-1268 GCA_964627355.1 uncultured Rhodobacterales bacterium | reverse complement strand
TACTTCACGCAGACCGTGGAAGCCCTTGCCCGGCATTACAAATTCGACAAGAAGACCAAGTGGAAGGACCTGCCCTCCGAGGTCAAGGCGCTGTTCCTCTACGGCTCGGGCGGGGAAGAGATCGACTTCAGCTATGACGAGGGCGGGCGCGTCTACAAGGTGCGCCGCGTCTTCGAAGGCGTCATCCCCAACATGGAACGCCGCTACAAGGAAACCGACAGCGCCTGGTCGCGCGAGGAGATGGAGCGCTACCAGAACAACCGCCCCTGCGGCACCTGCCACGGCTACCGCCTGCGGCCCGAGGCACTGGCGGTCAAGATCGGCGGGCTGCATGTCGGGCAGGTCGTCCAGATGTCGATCCGCGAGGCGCATGAGTGGGTGGCGACCGTCCCCGCCGCCCTGACCGCGCAAAAGAACGAGATCGCCCGCGCGATCCTCAAGGAAATCCGCGAACGTCTTGGATTCCTTGTGAATGTCGGCCTTGACTATCTGACCTTGGCGCGGAATGCGGGGACGCTGTCGGGCGGCGAAAGCCAGCGCATCCGGCTGGCCTCGCAGATCGGGTCGGGTCTGACGGGGGTGCTTTATGTGCTGGACGAACCGAGTATCGGCCTGCACCAGCGCGACAACGACCGGCTGCTGACCACGCTCAAGAACCTGCGCGATCAGGGGAATACGGTGCTGGTGGTCGAGCATGACGAAGAGGCGATCCGCGAGGCGGATTACGTCTTCGACATCGGGCCGGGGGCCGGGGTGCATGGGGGGCGGGTGGTCAGCCACGGGACGCCCGCGCAGGTCGCGGCGGATCCCGCCTCGGTCACTGGGCAGTATCTTTCGGGCACGCGAGAGGTTTCGGTGCCCCGCACGCGGCGCAAGGGGAACGGGAAAAGGCTCACGGTTGTAAAGGCTTCGGGGAACAACCTCAGGGACGTCACGGCGGAGTTTCCGCTCGGCATGTTCGTCTGCGTGACCGGCGTGTCAGGCGGAGGCAAGTCCACCCTTACCATCGAAACCCTCTTCAAGACCGCTGCCATGCGCCTCAACGGTGCCCACGAAACCCCCGCGCCCTGCGAGACGATCAAGGGGTTCGAACATCTCGACAAGGTCATCGACATTGACCAGCGCCCCATCGGCCGCACCCCGCGCAGTAACCCCGCCACCTACACCGGCGCCTTCGGCCCGATCCGCGACTGGTATGCCGGCCTGCCCGAGGCCAAGGCCCGTGGCTACCAGCCCGGACGCTTCAGCTTCAACGTCAAGGGCGGGCG
>CAZVIS010000648.1:0-1279 GCA_964627355.1 uncultured Rhodobacterales bacterium | reverse complement strand
GTATGATAGCCGAGGTCGAATTTCTCGGCGATCTCGGCGGGGGTCAGGGCGGCGGTCACCTCGGGGTCGGCCAGAAGCTCGGTCTGGAAATCGGCGCCCTGCTCCCAGACCTTCATCGCGTTGCGCTGCACCAGCCGATAGGCATCCTCGCGGCTGACCCCCGCCTGCGTCAGCGCCAGAAGGACGCGCTGGCTCATCACCAGGCCACGGAACTTGTTCATGTTCGCCAGCATGTTGGCCGGATAGACCACCAGCTTCTCGATCAGCCCCGCCAGCCTGTGCAGCGCGAAGTCGAGCGTCACGGTCGCGTCCGGGCCGATCATCCGCTCCACCGAACTGTGCGAGATGTCCCGCTCATGCCACAGGGCCACATTCTCCATCGCCGGGACCACCGCCATCCGCACCAGCCGCGCAAGGCCCGTCAGGTTTTCCGACAGCACCGGATTGCGCTTGTGGGGCATCGCGGAGCTGCCCTTCTGGCCGGGCGAGAAGAACTCTTCCGCCTCCAGCACCTCGGTCCGCTGCATGTGGCGGATTTCGGTGGCGATGTTCTCGATGCTGCTGGCGATGACGCCAAGCGTGGCGAAGAACATGGCGTGCCGGTCGCGGGGGATGACCTGCGTGCTGATCGGCTCGGGCGTCAGGCCCAGTTGTGCGCAGACGTGCTCCTCGACGCGTGGGTCGATGTTGGCAAAGGTGCCGACTGCGCCGGAAATGGCCCCCGTCGCCACCTCTTTCCGCGCATTCTCCAGCCGCGCGCGCCCCCGCGCCATCTCGGCATAAAAGCGGGCAAAGGTCAGTCCCATGGTTGTCGGTTCGGCATGGATGCCGTGGCTGCGGCCGATCCGCGGGGTGTCCTTGTGCTCGAAGGCCCGCGCCTTCAGCGCGGCCAGCACGCGGTCCATGCCCTTGAGCAGCAGGTCGGTCGCCCGCACCAACTGGATGTTCAGCGTCGTGTCCAGCACGTCGGAACTCGTCATCCCCTGATGCACGAAGCGCGCGGCGTCCGGCCCGATGATCTCGGCCAGATGGGTCAGGAAGGCGATCACGTCATGCTTTGTCACCGCCTCGATCTCGTCGATGCGGGCGACGTCGAAGGGGGTGTCCTTGGCCGCCCAGACGGCGGCGGCATTCTCCGCAGGGATCACGCCGAGGGCGGTCTGCGCGTCGCAGGCATGCGCCTCGATCTCGAACCAGATGCGGAACTTCGTCTCTGGCGACCAGATCGCGACCATCTCGGGGCGGGAATAGCGGGGGATCATCGCGGGCCTCTGGCTGC
>CAZVIS010000647.1:0-1286 GCA_964627355.1 uncultured Rhodobacterales bacterium | reverse complement strand
TTCGAGGGGACCAGCGCCTATCTCCTCGGCTCGGTGCTTGAGCGGTTCTTCCGCCGCTATGTCACGATCAACAGCTTTACCGAAACCGTGCTGACGACCGCGCAGCGGGGAGAGATTGCCAGATGGAAACCGGACACGGGACTGGGCCGGATCATCTGACGCATCTTGCGCAGTTGCTGGCCGATCCGCAGGACCACCACATCTTCCTTGCCCTGAGGATTCTCGAGGCAAGCCACCCGGATGCGCCGCGTCTGGGCGAAAGCAAGCGCCCGCGCGAGGATCCCTATCGCCTCACGCAAGAGGCAGAGCTTGCCTTTCCGCCGACCGCCATCGAGTCGATCACCCCGCCACAGGGCGGGCGGCCCGGGCGGCTGGTGAACCGGTTCTTCGGGCTGTGGGGGCCGATGGGACCGCTGCCGCTGCACATGACGGAATACGCGCGCGACCGGCTGCGCAACCACAAGGACAAGACGCTCACGGCCTTTGCCGACATGCTGACGCACCGGCTGTTCAGCCTGTTCTACCGGGCCTATGCCGTGGCCCATCCCGCGCCCTCGTTTGACCGCGCCTTGCACGGCAACCGCAGCGGCGCCCCGCCCGACCCGTTCGAGCGAAAGGTTGCCGCACTGTCGGGCCATTTCGAACCCGGCCTGCGCCACCGCGACGCGATGCCCGAAATGGCCAAGCGCCATTTCGTCGGCCACCTGACCCCAGGCCCCCGCCATGCCGAAGGGCTGGTCTCGATCTTCTCCAGTTTCGTCCGCGCGCCCGTATCGATCCAGCAGTTCGTCGGCGAATGGCTGCGGCTTGAAGATGATGACCGCTGGCAACTGGGGTCAATGGTGGGGCTGGGGCGCGCGACGTCGATCGGGACGCGGGTCTATTCCCATGCGGCCAAGTTCCGCCTGCGCATCGGCCCGATGAATCTCGCCGATTTCAACCGCCTGATGCCTGGGTCGCCCTCGCTGCAGCGGCTTGAGGATATCGTGCGCAACTATGTGGGCGACACGCTGGATTGGGACATGAACCTTGTCCTTGCCAAGGAAGAGGTGCCGCAGGCGCAGCTGGGGGGGATGACGATGCTGGGCCACTCGGGCTGGATCGGCACGAGACCCCAAGACAGCGACGCCGACGATCTTTATCTTGTGCCGCAAAGCCTGGCGCGACGCCGGGCCGCTGCGGCCTGAACGAAATAACCGGGCACAGGTCCGGGCAGAGGGAAGGGACACGACCATGAGTGACATCAGCCGGACGGCGCTTTTCGGCAAGCTGAACAAGCTGGGCTA
>CAZVIS010000646.1:0-1288 GCA_964627355.1 uncultured Rhodobacterales bacterium | reverse complement strand
TGGGGCGCGAGAGTCTGGTGGACTTCGACATGCAAGGAGATCACCAGCGGCTGACGGCATCCGTCCCGGGGGTGTTCCTGCCCAAGCCCGGCACGCCCCTGTGGCTGATGATCCGCCGGGATCGGTGTTTCGTGTTTCCGGTCAGCGCGTGACCGGCATCGCGGCGCGGTAATCCGCAAGCTCCCGCCCCGCCTCGCGCGGGAACGCGTCCTCGCGCACCTCCAGCCCCTCGATCCGGTCAAGGCGGAAGCTGCGGAACCCCTGCCGCACCTCGCAAAAGGCCGCCAACGTCCAGACCTGCCCCCAGAATTCCAGAAGCAGGGGCCGCACCACCCGTTCGCTCGCGGCACCCCCCTCGTCCCGATAGGACAGCGCCACCCGCCGCCGCGCCCTTATCGCGCGACGCAGACCCGGCAAATGGCGCGCCGCCGCTGCCGTCTCGGCGCGGGCAAAGACCCAAGGGTCCGTACCCCCCGCCTCCCACACCCACGTCGGCACGACCGCCGCGATCTTGGCCGCGAGCCGCCCCGCCGCATCGGCGAGCGACGGATCCGCCCCACGCGCCACCAGTTCGGTCCCAAGGCGCAGCGCCTCGACCTCATCGGCGGTCAGGGTCAGGGGCGGCAGGTCGATCCGCTCGCGCAAGGCATAGCCCACGCCCCGCTCCCCCTCGACCGGCAGCCCCTGCGCTACCAGCACCCCCATGTCCCGCCAGACGGTGCGGACGGACACTTCCAGCCGTTCCGCCAGGTCCCGCGCGGTATGGACACGGCCATCGCGCAGGATCTGGATCAGCGAGAACAGTCGGTCGGTGGGGGGCATGGCGGCAGGGTGGCCATAGGGCTTCCTCAGGTCAATCCTGCGCCCAGACGACCTCGGCATGGCGCATCTCGACCGTCGCGGGGTCGATCAGCGACAGGAAGGGGCCAAAGGCGGGGTCGGTCATTATCCCCGCCGCCGCTGCCTCTGCCGCCGCCAGCGAGGACCAGCGGACCACATCGGTCCACAGGCCCGAGGGATCGCGCGTCAGCACCCGCGCCCCATAGGCGGGGTTTGCGGACAGCACTGCATCGGTCGCGGCGGCGGCCTGCCGGAAGGCGCCTACATCGGCACCGGCGATCAGGCGGAAGGTCACGATCTCGACCACCGGCCCGTCACCGCCCGCCCGGGCGGCATCGGCGGGGGCAAAGGTCAGGCACAGGGTCAGAAGGGGGATCAGGCGCATGGCATCCTCAAAGGGTTACGATGCGCCTTTCTCGCACAGCCCTACCGACACCTCCTGTCAGCT
>CAZVIS010000645.1:0-1302 GCA_964627355.1 uncultured Rhodobacterales bacterium | reverse complement strand
GCCCGAGCGTCTGGTCCCCCGACAGCACGATCAGGGCAAATGGCATGATGGCAAGGCCACCCATCTGCCACAGGCTGCCGAACCACAGATAGGGAATCCGCTTCCAGCCGATCCAGCTTTTGTGCGTGTCCGACCGATGCCCCAGCATCGCCCGGAACGGTGCCGACACGACCGGCAGCGCGATCATCACCGCCACGATCGAGGCAGCGACCCCCATCTCGACAATCATCACCCGGTTCAGCGTGCCCAGTAGCAGGACCATCGCCATGCCAACCGAAACCTGAAACAGCGACAGCCGCAACAACTGCCCCATCGACAGCCCGTCCGAGGCCGCATCCGCAAAGGGCAGCCACTCGGCCGTCAACCCCTTGATATGCTTGCGCCGCAGGATCACCGACGCACCTCCAGACAATCCGAGATGTAGAAGCCGCGCGCCACGCGCCCGATGTGGGTCAGCCCCGTCCTGCGGGCCGAGAGCCTGCGGTGCGCATGGGGCACCATGACGGGCGAGCGGTCCGCGCGCGGGAACAGCTTTCCCGCGCCCCACATCAGCGTCAGCAAGGGCGTCTTCGGCGCCACCGTGAACACCACGTGCGGCGCCCGCGCGCTCAGCCGGTCGAGCGCGGCCAGAAGGTCCGTCTCGCCGTAGTAGATCAGGCTGTCCATCGCGAGGACGGCGTCAAACGCGCCATGTGCCGCATCCGTCATATCGCCCGCATGGAACGTAACGCGGGCGCGATGCGCCGCCGGCAGACGCGCCTCGGCAATCGCCAGCAATTGCGGCGCAATATCCACCGCCACCACCGTCGCCCCCCGCGCCGCCAGTTCCGCCGTCATCACCCCCGGTCCGCAGCCCGCATCCAGAACCCGTACCCCGGTCAGGTCCGCAGGCAGCCGCGCCAGCATCGTGGCCCGCATCCGGTCCCGCCCCTCACGCACCGTCTGCCGGATCCGGCTCACCGGCGCGTCAGAGGTCAGCCGCTCCCACGTCTGGGTCGCGGTGCGGTCGAAGTAGTCCTCGACCCTCGCACGGGTTGCGGCGTAGTCGGCCATCTCAGTCGAATCCCAGCAGTTCAAAGATCTCGCGGTCGGGCAGGGGGGCAGGGGTCAAGGGCGGCTCGCCCACCGACCGCCACAGCGCATTGGCGAGGCTCATGTATTCCGCTCGCGCCACCAGCACGTCCGGATCCGCATCCATCTCGAAGAGGGTCTTCTTCTTCAGGCGGCTGCGGCGGATGGCATCGATGTCCGGCATGTGCGCGATCCGCTTGAAGCCGACGCGGTCGCAGAACCGGTCCACCT
>CAZVIS010000644.1:0-1313 GCA_964627355.1 uncultured Rhodobacterales bacterium | reverse complement strand
TGGGACGCCTTTGGCCTTCCGGCCGAAAATGCGGCGATCGAGCGGGGGGTGAACCCGGGCGACTGGACCTATCAGAACATCGCCGACATGAAGGCGCAGATGAAACCTTTGGGCTTTTCGCTCGACTGGTCGCGCGAGTTCGCGACCTGCGATCCGGAGTATTACGGCCAGCAGCAGGCGATGTTCCTCGACATGCTGGCGGCGGGGCTGGCGTATCGCAAGGCGGCGGTGGTCAACTGGGATCCGGTGGACATGACCGTGCTGGCGAACGAGCAGGTGATCGACGGGCGCGGCTGGCGGTCGGGGGCAGTGGTCGAACGGCGGGAACTCACGCAGTGGTTCTTCCGGATTTCCGACTATTCGGGGGAATTGCTCGAGGCGCTGGAGACGCTGACTGACTGGCCCGAGAAGGTGCGGCTGATGCAGGCCAACTGGATCGGCAAGAGCCGAGGCTTGCAGTTCGCCTTCTCAACGGTGGGTGCGCCCGAGGGGTTCGACCGGCTGGAGGTCTATACGACGCGGCCCGATACCTTGCTGGGCGCATCCTTCCTGGCGATCAGCCCGGACCATCCGCTGGCGAAGTATCTGGAGCGGCATGATCCGGAGGTCGCGGCCTTTGTCGCCGATTGCCGCCGGGGCGGGACGAGTGCCGAGGCGCTGGAGACGGCCGAGAAAATGGGACGGGATACCGGCATCCGCGTCCGCCACCCCTTTGACAACGATTGGGAACTGCCGGTCTGGATCGCGAACTTCGTGCTGATGGACTATGGCACGGGCGCGATCTTCGGCTGCCCCGCGCATGACCAGCGCGATCTGGATTTCGCGCGCAAGTACGCGTTGCCGGTGATCGACTGCTTCCTGCCGCGCGAGGGGGGGGAACCCGTAGGCGACACCGCCTTTGTTCCCGCCAAGTCCGATCCCGTGCGCTGGCTGAAAGCCTTCGCCTGGCCCGAGGTGGCGACGGGCGAAGAGGCCATCGCCGCCGCCATCGACTTCTGCGAGGGCAAGGGTGTTGGGCGCGGAGTCACGCAGTACCGGCTTCGCGACTGGGGCGTGAGCCGCCAGCGCTATTGGGGCTGCCCGATTCCCGTGGTGCATTGCGCCGACTGCGGCGTGGTGCCCGAGCGGAAGGAAAACCTGCCGATCCGCCTGCCCAAGGACGTGAGCTTCGACCAGCCCGGCAACCCCCTCGACCGTCACCCCACCTGGCGCGATGTCCCCTGCCCCGCCTGCGGCAAGCCCGCCCGGCGCGAGACGGACACGATGGACACCTTCGTCGATTCGTCCTGGTACTTCGCCCGCTTCACCGCGCC
>CAZVIS010000643.1:0-1316 GCA_964627355.1 uncultured Rhodobacterales bacterium | reverse complement strand
CGATCCCTTTCAGCATGTCTCCCCCCGTTCAGTCGAAATGGTCGCGGACGGCTTGCGCAAAGGCCTCGGCCAGCGCAGCCTGTGCGGGTTCGTCATAATGGATCCCGTCCACCTCGGACACACCGATCAGGGTTCCTGCGTCGATGAAGGGCACGGACTGCCGGCGCGCGGCGGCGGCAATGCGGGGGGCCAACTCGTGCGAAATCGCCTCTCCGCCCTCGAAGATCGCGCCCAGATCCTCGACCTCAAGGATCGGCGGGGGCGCGACAAGGATCACGCCGGGGGCCGATCCGGCTGGGCCGGTGCCCGAGGTGCGGATCGCCTCGACCAGCCGTTCCAGCGACAGGGAGATGTCCATCGCATTGACCGAAAAGCGTTTCTTCAGGTCGTTGGTGCCCAGCATCAGGATCACCACGTCGATGGGTTTGTGCGAGTGCAGGATGGCGGGCAGGACGGTCAGCCCGTTGCGATGCGCCCCTTCCACCGGATCGTCATGCACGGTGGTCCGCCCCGGCAGCCCTTCTTCGATCACCCGCCAGCCAGGCAGCAGCGCCTGCAATTGCCCTGTCCAGCGCACCCGCCACGGAAACCGCCCCGTATCGTCAAGCGAGGCCATCGGCATCGTGCCATGCGTGTTGCTGTCACCGTAGCAGAGGATCGTGCGGGTCATCCGATACGGTCTCCGCTCGCCTCGTCGAAGAGGTGGATCAGGTCGGGACGCGGGGTCAGGTGGACCGGCTGGCCGGGCTGGAAGGCGTGGCGCTCGCGGAAGACCGCGGTCAGGTCGCGGGTGCCGAGGCGAAGGATGACGTGGGTTTCCGACCCCGTGGGTTCCACCACGACGACTTGCGCGGGGATCCCGCCGGTATCGGTCAGGTCCAGATGCTCGGGCCGGATGCCAAAGACGACGCGGCGCCCTTCGGTCAGCCCCTCGCGCGGGGGTGTGGGCAGGACCGCCCCCTCGACCTCGACCGCGCCATTCTTCACCACGCCCGGCAGAAGGTTCATCGCTGGCGATCCGATGAACCCGGCGACAAAGGTGTTCGCCGGAGTATCGTACAGTTCCAGCGGCGCGCCGATCTGGGCAATCCGCCCCTCGCGCATCACCACGATGCGGTCGGCCATCGTCATCGCCTCGATCTGGTCGTGGGTCACATAGACGGTGGTGGTGGACAGGCGCTGGTGCAACTCGCGGATCTCAGAGCGCATCTGGACGCGGAGTTTCGCGTCGAGGTTGGACAGAGGCTCATCAAACAGGAACACCTGCGGGTCGCGCACGATGGCGCGGCCCATGGCGACGCGCTGGCGCTGGCCGC
>CAZVIS010000642.1:0-1322 GCA_964627355.1 uncultured Rhodobacterales bacterium | reverse complement strand
CCGAGAATTCGGTCACCAGGCGCGTGGCATACATCCGCATCCGGCCCGTGCGGCGCGCATTGTCGAGAAGGACCTTGAGGTCGACCATCCCGCGCCCGAGGAAATCAGCCAGTGACCGCCCCCGAAGGGCGGCAAGGCTGGAGCTGTCGGTCAGGCCCATGAACGCCTCGTTCGCGCCCCGGATCACCCCGTCGCGGTCAGTAAAGACGATGCCATCGACGCCTTCGTGGTACAGGCGCTGCAACCCGTCGGCCAACTCGTCCTGAACAGCGACGGCAGTCTCGGGGATGTCGAGGCGGCAGAGCAGCAGCCGCTCGCCGGCGGCCCGAAACACCAGAGGTACCATCATCACCCGCTTTTGCGAGCGGCGGGCCTGCATCTCGATCGGCGTGGCGCCATCGGCCGTGGCGAGGTTCGTCATTGTCTCCATCAGCTCGCCCCGGCGGCGCCCCACGAATTCCTGCGCGACCGCCGCGCCCAGAAGATCGGTGCGCGCGCCACCAAGCAGCGTCGCGGCCGCGGCGTTGAGGTCGGCGATGCGGCCCGAGGACATCGACACCAGCAGGATCGCGTCCCGCGTCATCTCCATCAGCACGCGGTAGCGCGTGTCGATCTCGCGCTGCGCCTCGTAGTCTTTTTCCAGCGCCAATTGCACCGAGACGAGTTTTTGCTGGATCTCGGCGATCGCGCGCAGGTCGCGGCCCAGCATCAGGGCCGAGTCGTCCTTGGGCAGGCGGTGCAGGGCATAACGGATGGGAAACTCGCCGGTCGCCGGATCGACGTGGTTCACCTCGAGGGCAAGGGACGTGCCCCCGGTCGCCTCGCGCAGCTGCGCCATGCGGCGGTCGAGCTTCGGGATGCTTTCGTCGGCCAGAAGGTCGCGGACCTGGCGCCCCTGCCAATGGCCAAGCTGGCCTGCCAAACGGTGCATCGGATTGACCAGCACCGACTGGACCACGCCCTCACGCGACAGATGCAGCGCGATATCGGACGCCGTCGAAATGATCTCTGCCAGAAGGTCCGGCGAGACGACAGGGATGGACCCGCCATTCAAGATCGCGCTGCCGTTGGTCTTCAACCTCGTATTCCGATCTCTGCGCCACCGCCCCGCTTGCCAGAGGGCGGTCGGTTAGGCGCGCCGCAGCGCGCTGTTGCCATCCAGTTCAATTCCACAGGCCGAAAGGGCTTCGTCCAAGTCGGCAGTCACAGCATCTGCCCCCGTCGAAGAAAGCATCTCCTTGCCCAAGTGCGCGATCGCCCCTCCGACAACGACAGGGAGGCCGGCCCCCCGCACGGAGCGCACCTGTGCCACCAGTTGCGGG
>CAZVIS010000641.1:0-1325 GCA_964627355.1 uncultured Rhodobacterales bacterium | reverse complement strand
ATGATCTGAAGCCCGAGATGAGTGCGGCGGAAGTGGGCGAGCGGCTGGTCTGGGCCATCGGCGACGGCTTCGACCTGATCGTCGTCAACTTCGCCAACCCCGACATGGTGGGCCATACCGGCAGCCTGCCCGCCGCCATCCTGGCCTGTCAGGCGGTGGACCGTGAGTTGGGCCATGCGCTGGAGGCGCTGGAGGCGGCGGGCGGCGCGATGGTCGTCTGCGCGGATCATGGCAACTGCGAGGTGATGGTCGATCCGGTAACAGGGATGCCGCATACGGCGCATACGACGAACCCGGTGCCGGTGATCCTGGTGGGGGCGCCTGCGGGCGCGCGGTTGAGGGCGGGGCGTCTGGCGGATCTGGCGCCGACGCTGCTGGCCTTGATGGGGCTGCCGCAGCCGCCCGAGATGACCGGGGAAAGCCTGATCGCATGAGGTGGGCGGCGGCGCTGTGGCTGATCCTTGCCCTGCCCGCAGGCGCCGAGACCGCGGCCGAGGCGGCAGGCCGCGCGGCCGAGGCGCTGCAGCAGGCAACTGTCGCCTTGCAGGAGGCAACCGGCGCCAAAGATCGGGTGGCTGCCCTGACCGAGACGATCCGGGCCTATGAGGCGGGGCTTGGTGCCATGCGGGACGCGCTGCGGCAGGCGCGGCTGCGCGAGACCGAACTGACCCTGCGCTTCGAGGCCGAGAGCGGGCGGCTGTCGCAACTCCTCGGCGTGCTGGCGCAGGTCGATGCGGACCCGGGGCCGCTGTTGCTTCTGCATCCCTTTGGTCCAGTCGGCACGGCGCGGTCTGGCATGATCCTGGCCGATGTCACGCCCGCCCTGCAGGCCGAGGCCGAGGCCCTGCGGGCGCAACTGGAAGAACTCAAGACGCTGCGCGACCTGCAGGACGGATCGGCTGCCGTTCTGGCCGAGGGGCTTGCTGCCGCGCAGGCGGCGCGCAGTAGCCTCAGCCAGGCGATGAGCGACCGTACCGACCTGCCCCGCCGCTTTACCGAAGACCCTGACGAACTGTCGCGTCTGGTGCAGGCGGCGGACACCTTGCAGGCCTTTGCGGAAGGGCTGGCGCCGGATGCCGGGGCCACGCCCGACTTTGCCGCGCAGAAAGGTGCGCTGCCGCTGCCCGCCCTTGGCACCCTGTTGCGCCGGGCGGGCGAAGTGGACGCGGGCGGGGTCGCGCGTCCGGGGATCACGCTCGCCACCAAGGCGCAGGCGCTGATCCAGGCCCCCTGGGCTGGCACGATCCGCTATCGCGGCCCTATGCTCGACTACGGACATGTGATGGTTCTGGAACCGGGACAGGGATATCTCATGGTGCTGGCCG
>CAZVIS010000640.1:0-1328 GCA_964627355.1 uncultured Rhodobacterales bacterium | reverse complement strand
ATCGGCCCCTTCCGCTGGTGCGCCCTCTCGGGCGACCCCGAGGATATCCGGAAAACCGACGCCGCGATGAAGCGCCTGTTCCCGGAAAACGCCCACCTCCACCGCTGGCTCGACATGGCGCAGGAGCGGATCGCCTTCCAGGGCCTGCCCGCCCGCATCTGCTGGATCGGCCTCGGCGACCGCCACCGCGCAGGCCTGATGTTCAACGAGATGGTCGCCTCGGGCGAACTGAAGGCCCCCATCGTCATCGGCCGCGACCATCTGGATTCGGGGTCCGTCGCCAGCCCCAACCGCGAGACCGAGGCGATGCAGGACGGGTCCGACGCCGTGTCGGACTGGCCCCTCCTCAATGCGCTGCTGAACACTGCGAGCGGCGCGACCTGGGTCAGCCTGCATCACGGCGGCGGCGTGGGGATGGGGTTCAGCCAGCACGCCGGCATGGTGATCGTCGCCGACGGCACCCCCGACGCCGCGCGGCGGCTGGAGCGGGTCCTGTGGAACGACCCCGCCACCGGCGTGATGCGCCACGCCGATGCGGGCTATGCCATCGCACGCGAACACGCCGCCGACATGGGCCTGCGCCTGCCGGGCATCCTGCCCGGCTGACCCCGGCCGGAAGCGCTCCCGCCCCCTTTCGCGCGGCGCGCTCAAGGCGTTGGGGGTGGCCGGGGGACGTTCCTGCCCCCTGCCACCCCCTGAAGGATATTTGAGAACGGAAGAAGGAGGAGGAGAGATCGGGGCCGTCTGCGGCCGTTCCAACATATCCCGGGGGAGTCGCCCCTTGGGGCGACGGGGGCAAGGCCCCCGCTGCCACATGCGCGACGGCAGCGGATGAGGTGGAGGGGGTCCAAGGGGGGGCATGCCCCCCCTTGCCCGGTCATCACACCTGCAAAGCAGTCAGGCGATTTCGACGGAATACTTCTCGATGACGGTGTTCGCGAGAAGCCGCTCGCACATCGCGCGCACCTCGGCCTCGGCCGCCGCGCGGTCGGTCGCGGTCAGGTCCAGCTCGATCACCTTGCCCTGCCGCACGCCCTGCACCCCGGCAAAGCCGAGCGTGCCAAGCGCATGCCGCACCGCCTCGCCCTGCGGGTCCAGCACACCATCCTTCAGCATCACATGCACGCGCGCCTTCATGGGCCGTCCCCTTCAGTTGATCAGCGTCGGCTTCGGCGCGTGGGTCACGTTCGAGGGCAGGACCCCCAGACGCCGCGCAAGCTCGGTATAGACATCGGCGAGCGGCCCGGGGTCGCGGACCCCCTCGACGGTGCCTTCGCCCGCGCGCAGGTCCCACAGGCGGCAGTTGTCCGGGCTGATCTCGTCGGCGA
>CAZVIS010000639.1:0-1329 GCA_964627355.1 uncultured Rhodobacterales bacterium | reverse complement strand
TAGTCATGCGTCACCCGCAACCCGTTCGCCGTCACCCAGGCGTCGGTCATGTCCACCACCGGCACTGGCGGGGTCAGGCCCTGGGGCCGGTTGTGAAAGACGACCGACAGCCGTTCCCCGAAGACCGGCAGAAGCTGCGCCGCCAGCCGCGTCTCATCCTCGCCCCAGCGATGCGTCCGGATGGCGGCCACGGTCGTCATGCGGGCACCCCGGCCAGCAGCGCCTCGGGAAGCAGTCCGATGAAGGCGTCCACCTCGGCCGCCGAGTAGCGCCCGCGTGCCGACAGTGTGTCGAGGCAATGCACGGCAACGCCCGCGCTATCGAACACGCCGACTGCAAGGATCGCCAGCCGCAGGATGCGGTCATCGTCCCACGCACCGATCCCGGTCAGGTCCCGCAGATAGATCGCGTCGCCATCCACCACCTGCCGAAACGACCGCCGCCGCAGCCGGTCGGCATGCGGCCCGGCCAGCCCCACCCGCTTGAGATGAACGAAATCGTGGAAGGCGAAGCCCTGCGCATGAAGCTCTCCGTCCAGCGCACCAAACCGCGGCTCTCCGGCATAGATCGGAAGGAAGCGCACCTCGGTCTGCACCGCGACGGCTCCGGCCAGAGCCGCCCTCCCGCTGGAAATGATCGCAAGCTCAGACCCTTGCACGTCGATCTTGAGAAAATCCACGGATGTCAGGTCCAGATCGTCAAGCCGTACTGTCGGCAGGTCCACCACCTCCAGCGCCGTCATCGCTCGACCCCAGCCCAGAAGCCCCGCCACCGCCGTATCTGCAGGCCAGATCGAGGTGAAGCCCCCCGCCCGCGTCAGGTGCAGCCGCACCATGCGACCGTCGCCCACGGCCTGCGGCAGATAGGTCTCCAACGGCCCCTTCTTCGCCTGCAACCGCGCCAGCGCCTCGGCCTGCGGCTCGAACCCCGTGACGCGGAGAAGCCCCGCGTCAAGCAGCCCGCGATAGCTGACCTCGCCCTCAATCGGATTGGCGCCCACGTCCAGCACATGCAAGGGGGCCGCCCCGGCCCCCCGCATCGCCACCAACCGCTCAAGCGCCGCCGCCGACAGGATCGGCATCAGCCAACGCTCCCCTCGAGGCTGATCGCCACAAGCGCCTGCGCCTCGATGGCAAACTCCATCGGCAGGGTCTGAAGGACATCCTTGACGAAGCCGTTCACGACCAGCGCCACCGCCTCTTCCTCGTCCATCCCGCGCGAGCGGCAGTAGAACAGCTGGTCGTCATCGACCTTCGAGGTCGTGGCCTCATGCTCGACGCGGCTCGAGGTGTTGCGCACCTCGATATAGGGCACCGTATGCGCCCCGCA
>CAZVIS010000638.1:0-1332 GCA_964627355.1 uncultured Rhodobacterales bacterium | reverse complement strand
AACGCCTGGCCGGGGCAGCGGTCGGATCTGTGGTGTGCGCCGGGGGGCGGGGTCGAGGCGGGGGCGTCGCTGCCCGACAACCTGATCCGCGAGGTGCATGAGGAGACGGGGCTTCTGGTGGCCGTTGGCGCCCCTGCGCTGGTGAACGAGTTCCACGATCCGGCGAGCGGGTTCCATCAGGTGGACCTCTATTTCCGCTGCACGATCCTGTCGGGCGATCCCGGGGCGGCCTGGACCGACCCCGAGGGCGTGGTGAACCGCCGCCGCTTTTTCTCGCGGGCCGAGATGGGGCGGATAAGGTTCAAGCCGGATTTGCTGCCCGAGGCGGCGTGGGGGACGGCGGAGGTGCCCTATGATCCGCTGGAGCCGATTTTGCGCTGACGCGCCCGCGGCAGCGTCGAAGCGGGGGTTTCACACCCCCGCACCCCCGTGGGATACTCATGAACAGAAGAAGTTGGAAACAGTCAGGTTCGCCGGATCCGGTTGACGTGGCCCATCTTGCGGCCCGGGCGGGCTTCGGCCTTGCCGTAGAGGTGGAGGCTGGCGTCGCGTTCGGTGGCGATGGCGGGCACGCGCAGGATGTCGTCGCCGATCAGGTTCTCCATCGTCACGTCGGAGAAGCGGGAGCCGTCGCCGAGGGGCCAGCCTGCGACCGCGCGGATGTGCTGTTCGAACTGGTCCACGGTGCAGCCTTGTTGCGTCCAGTGGCCCGAGTTGTGGACGCGGGGGGCGATTTCGTTGACGATGAGGCCCTGGGGGGTGACGAAAAGCTCGACCCCGAGGACGCCGATGTAGTCGAGCGCGTTCAGGATGCGGGCGGCGATCAGGACGGCGTCGCTGCGCTGGCCGGGGGTGAGGCGGGCGGGGACGGTGGTGGTGCGCAGGATGCCTGCGTCATGCACGTTCTCGCCGGGGTCGTAGGCGGCGACCTGGCCGCTGGTGCTGCGGGCGGCGATGACCGAGACTTCGCGGTCGAAGGGGATGAAGCCTTCGAGGACGGCGGGGGCGCCCTGCATGGCGGCGAGGGCGGCGGGGGCGTCGGCGGGGGTCAGGATGCGGGCCTGGCCCTTGCCGTCATAGCCGAGCCGAAGGGTTTTCAGGATGGCGGGGGTGCCGATTTTCGCGAGGCTTTCGTCGAGGTCGGCGGCGGTGGTGACGGGGGCGTAGGGGGCGGTGGTGAGGCCGATGCGGGTGAGGAAGTCCTTTTCCGCGATGCGATCCTGCGAGGTGGCCAGCGCCGTGCGGTTCGGGCGGATGGGGCGGAGCGCTTCGATGGCGTCGAGGGCGGCGGTGGGGATGTTCTCGAACTCGTAGGTGACGACATCGACGGCG
>CAZVIS010000637.1:0-1352 GCA_964627355.1 uncultured Rhodobacterales bacterium | reverse complement strand
GGGCGTCGCCCGATAGGGGGACAAACCGCGCCCGGCGACAAGAGGCCGCTTTGCCACCGCCCCCGCGCCGACTATCTGGTTTCCCGCAATAGGCCTTTGCGTGTATGCGAGGTCAGCGGCGGGCAGGACGGGAAGATGAACGACGATCAGCACGGAACCACGCACTTCGGCTTCCAGACCGTACCCGAGGGGGAGAAGGCCGGATTGGTGCATGGTGTCTTTTCCCGTGTGGCCAGCCGTTATGACATCATGAATGACGTGATGTCGGGGGGGGTGCATCGCCTCTGGAAGGACGCGATGATGGACTGGCTGGCACCGCGTCCGGGCCAGAGGCTTCTGGATGTCGCGGGGGGGACGGGGGATGTGGCATTCCGTTTCCTGCGCCGGGCGCAGCGGGCAACGGCGGTCGTCTGCGACATGACCGAGGGGATGCTTATCGAGGGGCAGAAGCGGGCCGAGGCCGAGAAGATGGCCGAGCGGCTGACCTGGGTGGTCGGCGATGCGATGGCGCTGCCTTTCCCGGACGCAAGTTTCGACGTCTACACGATCAGCTTCGGCATCCGGAATGTCGTCCGGCCCGAGATGGCACTTGCAGAGGCCTTCCGCGTGCTGCGCCCCGGCGGGCGCCTGATGGTGCTGGAGTTCAGCCGCATTCCGAACGACCTCTTGCAATGGGCCTACGACCGCTATTCCTTCAACGTGATCCCGGTGATGGGGCAGGTGATCGCAGGCGACCGCGAGAGCTATCAGTATCTGGTCGAGAGCATCCGCAGGTTCCCCGATCAGGAGTCCTTTGCCGGCCTGATCCGGGGCGCTGGTTTCGAGCTGGTCAAGTGGCGCAATGTGACGATGGGGGTCGCCGCGCTGCATTCGGGGTGGAAACTCTAGGTGCGTGGGTTCGCGAAACACGGAACCGGCCGCTCGTCGTTCCCTTACGGGCACTCCTCGCTGGCGCGGAGCCCGGTGGCCGCGAAGAGCGCCCGCAAGGGAGCGATGAGCGCCCCTGGCGAGTTGCGCTGAATGCGGGGTCCGCACAACATCGTCCGCCTCGTGCGCACCCTTGCGACGCTGGAGCGGACGGGTGCGATCGGTGTGGTCCTCGATGCCTTTGGCGCACCGCCCCGGCTGCGGATCGTGGTGCGGGTGCTGGGCTGGCCGTTCAAGTTCCTCGGCGGGCTCAAGGGCGATCCGGCGCTGCCGCCGGCGACACGGGCGCTGACCGCCCTTGGCCCCGCCTACATCAAATTCGGACAGATCCTCTCGACACGCCCGGATGTGGTGGGCGAGGAACTGGCCGAGCAGCTCGAGTACCTCCAGGACAAGCTGCCGCACTTTCCGATCGAGACCGCGCG
>CAZVIS010000636.1:0-1358 GCA_964627355.1 uncultured Rhodobacterales bacterium | reverse complement strand
GCGATGCCGCCGTTCTTGGTGATCTCACTGGCAACATAGCCGATGCGGCGGATGTTGATGTCGCGGTGTTCCTTGGAGAAGCCGAGTTCGGAGGAGAGGTGCTTGCGCACCACGTCGCCGTCCAGAAGCGTGACGGGGCGGCCGCCCATCTCCATCAGTTTCACCATGATGGCGTTGGCGATGGTCGATTTGCCCGACCCGGACAGGCCCGTGAAGAACACGGTGAAGCCCTGCTTCGACCGCGCAGGCGAGGTTCGGCGGAGTTCGGCGACAACCTCGGGGAAGCTGAACCATTCGGGGATCTCGATCCCCTCACGCAGGCGGCGGCGAAGTTCGGTGCCCGAGATGTCGAGGACGGTATCGCCTGCGGGCACTTCGTTCGCGGGGAAATACTGTGCTTTTTCCTGCACATAGACCATGTGCTTGAAGTCCACCATCTCGATCCCGATCTCGGCCTCGTGCGCCTTGAAGAGGTCCTGCGCGGCATAGGGGTCGTAGAAGTCCTGGCCGGCCGAGTTCTTGCCGGGGCCTGCGTGGTCGCGGCCCACGATCATGTGGGTGCAGCCGTGGTTCTTGCGGATCAGGCCGTGCCAGACGGCCTCTCGCGGGCCTGCCATGCGCATGGCGAGGTTGAGGAGCGACATGGTGGTGGTTGCCGCCGGATACTTGTCCAGCACCGCCTCATAGCAGCGGACGCGGGTGAAGTGATCGACGTCGCCGGGCTTCGTCATGCCGACGACGGGGTGGATCAGGAGGTTCGCCTGCGCCTCGCGCGCGGCGCGGAAGGTCAGTTCCTGATGCGCGCGGTGCAGGGGATTGCGCGTCTGGAAGGCGACGATGCGGCGCCAGCCGACCTTGCGGAAGAAGGCGCGGAGTTCGTTCGGCGTGTCGCGGCGGGCCTTGAAGTCGTAGTGGACGGGCTGCTGGATGCCGGTGATCGGGCCGCCCAGATAGACCTTGCCTGCGGTGTTGTGCAGGTAGTTGACCGCCGGATGGGCGAGGTCGTCGGCGCCAAAGACCTTCTCCGCCTCGACCGCCTTGTTCGGCACCCATTTGTCGGTGACCGACAGGATAGCGAGGATCACCCCCTCTTGATCCCGCAGCGCGATGTCCTGCCCGGGCTCGACCCCTTCGGCAAATTTCTCGGACACGTCGAGGGTGATCGGGATGGGCCAGAGCGTGCCGTCGGCCATCCGCATGTTCGCGACGACGCCATCGTAATCCGCCTCGCTCAGGAAGCCCTTGAGCGGGTTGAAGCCGCCGTTCATCAGGAGTTCAAGGTCGCAGACCTGCCGGGGCGTCATGTCCCAGGACGGCAGGTTCCCCGCCTCGACCTTGAGTTTCTGGGCGCTTTCGCC
>CAZVIS010000635.1:0-1373 GCA_964627355.1 uncultured Rhodobacterales bacterium | reverse complement strand
CGTTCTGGACCGGGCCCGCAGATGCCGCGCGGCGGGCGGCCCTGATGTCGGCCCTGGCAGGGGCGGCTTCGCATGGGTTGCCTGTGGCGCGCTATGACCCGGCCGCGATGATCGAGGCCTTTCGGTCAGCCCGCACACAGGGAGATCGTGGGCGGTTGGAAGTGCGGATGACGCTGGCCTTTCTGGACTATGCGCGGGATGTGCAGACCGGAGCCCTCGTGCCGTCCGACGTCGATGACGGCATCAAGCGCGAGGTTGCGGTGCGCGACCGGCTGGCCAACCTCTGGGCCTTCGAGGCGGCACCGACACCGGCCGGGTTCCTTCGCGCGCTGCCGCCCGCTTCGCAAGAATATGCACGCCTCATCAAGGCCAAGTTCGCGCTAGAGGCCCGCATTGCGGCGGGCGGCTGGGGCGAAACCGTCACGGCCGAACGGCTGGAGCCCGGCGCCACCGGCCCGGCCTTCATCGCGCTGCGCGACCGGCTGGTGCGGATGGGCTATCTGCCGGGCAGTGCCGCCGGACAGTATGACAAAAGCATCACGCGCGCAGTCCGCAACTTTCAGGCGGACCACGGGTTGCTGTCCGATGGCGTCGCCGGCGCCTCGACCATCCGCGAGATCAACATGGGCCCCGAGGTCCGGCTGAAGTCCATCATCGCCGCGCTGGAGCGGGAGCGCTGGCTGAACATCGACCGGGGGTCGCGCCACATCTGGGTGAACCTTGCCGACTATTCGGCCAAGATCGTCGACGAGGGGCGTATCACTTTCTCGACGCGGGCGGTGATCGGCGACGACAGCCGCGCCGACAAGCACACGCCCGAATTCAGCCACATGATGACCTACATGGAGGTCAACCCGGACTGGACCGTGCCTCCGGGGATCATCCGGCGCGACTACCTGCCGCGCCTGCAGGCCAATCCGAACGCGCTTGGCCACCTGCAGCTGATCGACCGGCGCGGCCGCGCGGTGCCACGCTCTGCCATCAACTTTGCCGCCTATTCGGCGGGCAACTTCCCCTTCTCGCTGCGCCAGGCGCCGGGCGACAGCAATGCGCTTGGCAAGGTCAAGTTCATGTTTCCGAACGCCTATTCGATCTACCTGCACGATACGCCGCACAAAGAGGATTTCGCGCGCGAGACGCGGGCCATTTCGAACGGCTGCATCCGTCTGGCCGAACCGTTTGAGTTTGCCTATGCCCTTCTGTCCCGGCAGGAGGCGGATCCGAGGGCGGCTTTCGACACCGTCCTCGACCGTGGACGGCAAGAGCGGATTTCGCTGCTGGCGCCGGTACCGGTGCATATGGACTACCGCACCGCGTTAACGACGGCCAAGGGGCACACCCAGTTCCGGCGCGATGTCTATGGTCGCGATGCG
>CAZVIS010000634.1:0-1378 GCA_964627355.1 uncultured Rhodobacterales bacterium | reverse complement strand
CCGGCACCCTGCGCCTCACCGCCTCGGTCACCTTCGGGCAAAGGGTGATCGTCCCCCACCTCGCCGCCTTCCGCGCCCTTCACCCGGCCGTCGCCATCGAGGCGATCTTCACCGATGCGAACCTTGACCTCGTGGCCGACCGCATCGACCTTGCGATCCGCCTTGCCCCGCAGGTCGAAGGCGACCTCATCGCCGCCCGCCTGATGGACACCCGCTACCGCGTCGTCGCCTCCCCCGCCTACCTCGCCCGCCACCCCGCCCCGGCGCAGCCGCAGGACCTGCGCGACCACCGCGCCCTCCTTTTCCCCTTCCGCCCCTACCGCACCCGCTGGACCTTCCGCCAGGGCGCCACAGTCACCGAGGTCCCCGTCGCAGGCGACATCACCCTCTCCCCCGCAGGCGCCCTCCGCGATGCCGCCCTTGCAGGCCTCGGCCCTGCCCTCCTGCCCGACTGGCTGGTGGACGCGGACCTGCGTGCGGGAACCTTGATCCGCCTCCTCCCCGCATGGGAGGTCACCGCCACCACCTTCGACACCGGCGCCTGGGCCGTCTATCCCAGCCGCAGCTTCCTGCCTGCCAAGGTCCGCGCGATGATCGACTTTCTCCGCACGGTCTTGTCCGCCCCCGCCCCGCCGGTATAGTGCCCGCCTCACGCGGCAGGGGGCGGCAATGGTTCAGGTCGGCATCATCATGGGCAGCCAGTCCGACTGGCCGACGATGAAGGACGCGGCCGCGATCCTGGACGAGTTGGCAATCCCCTACGAGACCCGCATCGTCTCTGCCCACCGCACCCCCGACCGGCTGTGGTCCTACGGGACCGCAGCGGTGGAGCGTGGCCTCAAGGTCATCATCGCGGGCGCCGGAGGGGCCGCGCATCTGCCCGGGATGATGGCCTCGAAAACCCGCCTGCCGGTGATCGGCGTGCCGGTCCAGACGCGCGCGCTGAACGGCGTGGACAGCCTCTATTCCATCGTCCAGATGCCGCGCGGCTATCCGGTGGCGACCATGGCCATCGGCGGCGCAGCGAATGCCGGTCTGATGGCAGCGGCGATCCTCGCCCTGTCGGACGCAGCACTGGCCACCCGCCTCGACGCCTGGCGCGAGGCCCTCTCCGCTGCGATCCCCGAAAGCCCCACGGATGACTGAGCTTCCGCCCGGCGCCACCATCGGCATCCTCGGCAGCGGCCAACTCGGCCGGATGCTCGCCGTCGCCGCCAGCCGCCTCGGCCTCCACGTCCACATCTACGACCCGGCCCCCGGCCCCGCCTCCGAGGTCGCCCGCCACACAACCACCGCCCCGTGGGACGACACAGCCGCCCTCACCGCCTTTGCGGCCGCCGTCGATGTCGTCACCTACGAGTTCGAGAACATCCCCACC
>CAZVIS010000633.1:0-1404 GCA_964627355.1 uncultured Rhodobacterales bacterium | reverse complement strand
GCGGCCAAGGTGATCGAGGCGCGCTATGAATTCCCCTTCCTCGCCCATGCCGCGCTGGAACCGCTGAACGCGGTGGCGGTCCTGAACGGCGACGGCACGATGGACATCTGGGCCGGGCACCAGTCGCCCGACCTCTACCAGTTCCTCGCCTCGCAGGCGGCGGGTCTCTCGCCCGACAAGGTGCGCCTACACATCATGAAGACGGGCGGGGGCTTTGGCCGCCGTGCCGTGGGCGATGCCGATGTGGTGGTCGAGGCGGCGGCGACGGCAGCCGCCCTCGGCCCCGACCGGCCCGTCCGCATCCAGTACACACGCGAGGATGACATGGCGGGCGGTCGCTACCGCCCCGCCTATGTCCACGCAATGAAGGCAGGTCTCGACGCGGATGGCAAGATCGTCGCCTGGGAGCATCACATCGTCGGCCAGTCGATCATGACCGAGAACGGCTTTGCCGCCTTCGTGCAGAACAACGTCGATCCAACCTCGGTCGAGGGGGCATCGAACCTGCCCTATGCGATCCCGAACCTGTCGGTCGGCCTCACCACGCCGCCCGTCGGCGTGCCGATCCTGTGGTGGCGCGCCGTGGGGTCCACCCACACCGCCTTTGCTGTCGAGACTTTCCTTGACGTGCTGGCGGCCGAGGCCGGGGCCGATCCGCTGGAATACCGGCTGGCGATGCTCGCGGACAAGCCGCGCCATGCCGGGGTGTTGCGGCTGGCGGCCGAGAAGGCGGGATGGGCAACGCCGGTGCCCGAAGGGCGGGTGCGGGGCATTGCGCTGGCCGAAAGCTTCTCGACCTATGTGGCGCAGGTGGTCGAGGCGAGCGTCGATGGCAGCGACATCCGCGTCCACAAGGTGACCTGCGCCGTCGATTGCGGCGTGGCGATCAACCCCGACAACATCCGCGCGCAGATGGAGGGGGGGATCGGCTTCGGCCTCGGCGCGATCCTGGCGGAAGAGCTGACGCTGACGGATGGCGTGGTCGATCAGGCGAACTACGACAGCTACACGCCCTTGCGGATCGACGCGATGCCGGTGGTCGAGGTGCATATCGTCCCTTCGACCGAACGCCCGACCGGCGTGGGCGAACCAGGCGTCCCCCCGATCGGCCCGGCAGTCGCCAACGCGATCCGCGCGGCCACCGGCCAGACGATCCGGCAACTGCCGATCCTGAAGGGGCTGCAGGCCTGACCCCTTCTTCATCTTTGTAAAGATACCCCATGGGGGGTGCGGGGGGTGTGAAACCCCCCGCTTCTTTGGGGAAGGTCAGGTAAAGCGGTTATCCCGCGGGAACCCGCGTGGGGCCATGCGGCCCGCGCTGGCGCGCGCGCCCATCCACTCGGTAAGGTCCGGCTCGCTGCGCGTCCGCCCGGCCGGATCCTTCCACGACAGGCCCTGCGCCAG
>CAZVIS010000632.1:0-1412 GCA_964627355.1 uncultured Rhodobacterales bacterium | reverse complement strand
GGATCGGCTTTGGCCTGTGGAACTTTGCTGCCAAGCTGACGCTGGCCGCTGCCGCCGTGACGCTGCTCCCCGCGCTGCAGGTCGCAGGCTTCGTCTCGGGCGGGGCCAATGCGGAACCTGCGCTGCAGCTTCTGTCGCTTCTCTACGCCGCGCTGCCCTGCGCGCTGAAACTCGGCGCCATCGCCCTTCTCCTCTCCACCCCTGTTCCAGAGGCATAACCCATGGACCTTCTCAGCCTGATCCTCGGCATGGCGCTGATGGGGGCGCTGATCGCCCTTCGCGCCCGCTACCTCGGGTTCCGCGCGCAAACGCCGGAAGACATGGCGGGCAAGGGCCCGGCCTTCGACCTGCGCCAGCACCTCGCAGGCCCGATCCTGTGCGAGGGGGTGATCTACGGGCCGACGGGCCGCGTCTCCTCGCGCTTTGTCGCGGACATGGAGGGGACGTGGGATGGCGATACGGGCGTGCTGGCCGAGACGTTCCGCTATGACACGGGGCGCACGCAGGCGCGGCAGTGGACGCTGGTGCTGGCGCCCGACGGCACGATCCGGGCGACGGCCCCGGATGTGGTGGGAACGGGGACGGGCCGGGTGGCGGGGGCAGGGGTGCTGCTGCGCTACCGCATCAAGCTGGAACCCGAGGCGGGGGGCCATGTTCTGGATGTCACAGACTGGATGTATCTGATGGAAAACGGTGCCATCATGAACCGCAGCCAGTTCCGCAAGTTCGGAATCGTGGTGGCTGAACTGGTGGCGACCCTGCGCCCCGCACCGATGGCGCAGGCGATGGTGCGGGCAGCCGAGTGAGGATGCGATGAGGGAATGGGCAGGCAAGCGCTACTGGCTCGTCGGGGCGTCCGAGGGGCTGGGTCTGTCGCTGGCCCGGCTGATTTCCGGGGCAGGGGCCGAGGTGGTGCTTTCGGCCCGGTCGGAGGGCCCCCTTGCGGCGGCGGTGGCACAGATGCCGGGGCGGGCAAGTGCGGTGCCCTGCGACGTGGGCGACAGCGCCTCGGTCCGCGCGGCGGGGGAACAGGTCGGGCAGATCGACGGCGTGGTATTCCTCGCGGGCGTCTACTGGCCGATGCGCGCGCAGGACTGGGACGCGGACCACGCCGAGGCGATGTGCAACGTCAACTTCACCGGCTGCGCGCGGGTGATCGGCGCCGCCCTGCCGCAGATGGTGGCGCGGGACGCGGGGCATGTGGTGATTACCGGGTCGCTCTCGGGCTTCCGGGGCCTGCCGGGCGCGATCGGCTATGCCGCGTCCAAGGCCGGGACGATGGTGCTGGCCGAGTCGCTCTATGCCGATCTGCGAAGCACGGGCATCACCGTGCAGGTCGCCAACCCCGGCTTCATCCGCACCCGGCTGACCGCGAAGAACGACTTTGCGATGCCCCAGGTGATGGAACCCGA
>CAZVIS010000631.1:0-1431 GCA_964627355.1 uncultured Rhodobacterales bacterium | reverse complement strand
ACCACCCGGTGCCCCTGGCGCGCGAAATAGTCGAGGAAAGTCGAGCGGATATCGTTCAGCGACGGCATGGTCGGGCGGTCCCCTTCGCAGGCGGAATTCAGGTTGCGTTCCGTTTAGCGGTGCGGGGCGCCGCTGTCCATCTAACAGGAAAGGGCCGGAGGCATCGCCCCCGGCCCTTTCCGGTTGTGATCCTATCGGACCTACATGTCGTCGGTTACGTCATCCTCGGACGAAGGCACGACGTGGAAGTCGAGGCCGTGGCTACCGCGGATCTTGTCCTCGACCACGGTCGCCACACCGGGGTTCTGCTTGAGGAACAGCTTGGCATTCTCGCGCCCCTGCCCGATCCTCTCGTCCCCGTAGGAATACCAGGATCCCGACTTCTCGATCACCCCGGCCTTCACGCCAAGGTCGATAAGCTCGCCCGTCTTGGAAATCCCCTCGCCGTACATGATGTCGAACTCGACCTCCTTGAACGGCGGCGCCACCTTGTTCTTCACCACCTTCACGCGGGTCGAGTTGCCGACGACCTCGTCCCGCTCCTTGATCGCGCCGATGCGGCGGATGTCGAGGCGGACGGAGGCGTAGAACTTCAGCGCATTGCCGCCCGTGGTCGTTTCCGGAGAGCCGAACATCACGCCGATCTTCATGCGGATCTGGTTGATGAAGATGACCATGCAGTTGCTGCGCCCGATACTCGCGGTCAGCTTGCGCATCGCCTGGCTCATCAGGCGGGCCTGGCTGCCCATCTGCATGTCGCCCATGTCGCCCTCGATTTCGGACTTGGGGACCAGCGCCGCCACCGAGTCGACCACGATCAGCGACACCGCGCCCGACCGCACCAGCGTATCCACGATTTCCAGCGCCTGCTCGCCCGTGTCGGGCTGCGAGATCAGCAGCTCGTCCAGGTTCACGCCCAGCTTTTTCGCATACTGCGGGTCCAGCGCGTGTTCGGCATCGACGAAGGCGCAGACGCCGCCCTTCTTCTGCTCTTCGGCCACCACATGCAGCGTCAGCGTCGTCTTGCCCGAGCTTTCCGGCCCGTAGATCTCGATGATCCGCCCCTTGGGCAGCCCGCCGATCCCGAGCGCGATGTCGAGGCCGAGCGAGCCCGTCGAGGTCGCCTCGACGTCCATGATCGCATTCTCGGACCCGAGCTTCATGATCGAGCCCTTGCCGAACTGCCGCTCGATCTGCGCAAGCGCGCTTTCCAGCGCCTTGGCCTTGTCGGTGTCGCGCTTGTCTTTCATGCTGAGTAGGTTCGCCGCTGCCGTTGCCATTGCCTTCGCCCCTTATTCCACAGCCGCCCGCAGGCGTCCATTGCCCAAGTGTTCTTCCCTTGTTCTCGCCGTTATGAGATCAAATCGGGAACATTTCAATCGAATTCTCGTAAAGCCAGCTTTTTCAGGTTTGGGTTAAGGGATAGTTTAC
>CAZVIS010000630.1:0-1438 GCA_964627355.1 uncultured Rhodobacterales bacterium | reverse complement strand
TCGAGGCACTGTCCAGCATCACCGACCTGCCCTGGCAGGCGCAGATCGTGGGCGGCACGCATGACGCAGGGGTGGCGGCGGCGCTGCGGGTGCAGGCTGCCCCCCTTGGCGCGCGCCTGACCTTCCGGGGCCGGATGGAGGAGGCCGATCTCGCCGCCCTCTACCGTCAGGCCACGATCTTCGCGCTGGCGACCCGCTATGAGGGCTATGGCATGGTCTTTGGCGAGGCGCTGCTGCATGGCCTTCCCATCGTGACCTGTGCTGCGGGCGCGGTGCCCGAGACGGTGCCGCAGGGGGCAGGGATCCTTGTTCCGGTGGATGATCCCGCCGCCTTTGCGGGGGCCCTCCGTCACCTCCTGACCGACCAAGCAGCCCGCGAGGCGATGGCCGCCACCTCTGCCGCCGCAGGCCACGCCCTGCCGCGCTGGCGCGATACCGCCGCCGTCATGGGCCACGTCCTCGACAGTCTGTGACCGCACCGGGCTTGTAGCCCCGCCGCTGCGTCACTAGCCTTCAGACAGATCAAGGGAGAGACCAATGTTCCGCGCACTCGTCGTCGAGAAGGCCGAGGATGGCAGCACCGCGGCCACCCTGCAGCAGATGCCCAATGACCGCCTGCCTGCGGGCGAGGTGACCGTCGCGGTCGAGTATTCCACGCTGAACTACAAGGATGGCCTCTGCCTTGGCGCGGGCGGAGGCCTTGTACGCACATGGCCGCATGTCCCGGGGATCGACTTTGCGGGCGTGGTCAAGGCCTCGGACGATCCCCGCTATGCCAAGGGCGACCGCGTGGTCCTGACCGGCTGGCGTGTCGGTGAAATCCATTGGGGCGGCTATGCCACCCGCGCGCGGGTCAAGGCGGACTGGCTGGTGCCGCTGCCCCCTGCGCTCACCACCCGTCAGGCGATGGCCGTCGGCACGGCGGGGCTGACCGCGATGCTGGCCGTTATCGCACTGGAGGAGCATGGGCTGACCCCTGCGCAGGGCGAGGTCCTCGTGACCGGCGCTGCGGGCGGCGTGGGGTCCGTCGCCACGGCGGTCCTGTCGCACCTCGGCTATCAGGTCGCCGCTGTCACGGGGCGGCCCGAGACGGAGGCCTACCTCCGCTCCCTCGGCGCCACCCGCATCGTGCCCCGCGCCGACCTTGCCGAAACCGTGAAACGCCCGCTCGAGGCCGAGACCTGGGCGGGCTGCATCGACGCCGTGGGGGGCGCGATGCTGGCGCGGGTTCTGGGTCAGATGAAATACGCCGCCTCGGTCGCCACGGTTGGCCTCGCGGGCGGGGCCGGGCTGCCCGCCTCGGTCATCCCGTTCATCCTGCGTGGCGTGAACCTCCTTGGCATCGATTCGGTGATGAAGCCCTATGCGGGCCGCGTCGCGGCCTGGAACCGCATCGCGACCGACCTGCCGATGGACAAGCTGGAGGCGATGGTGCAGC
>CAZVIS010000629.1:0-1444 GCA_964627355.1 uncultured Rhodobacterales bacterium | reverse complement strand
CTGCCCCTCTGCGTGCATGGCGAGGTGACGGATCCGGCGGTGGACATCTTCGACCGCGAGGCGGTGTTCCTCGAGACGGTCCTCGACCCGCTGCGCCGCCGCACACCGGGCCTGCGCGTGGTGCTGGAACATGTGACGACGGCCGAGGGGCTGGCCTATGTGCGCGCCGGGGGGCCGGATATCGCCGCCACCATCACCGCGCATCACCTGGTCCTGAACCGCAACCACATCCTCGCCGGAGGAATCCGCCCGCATTACTACTGCCTGCCGGTGGCCAAGCGCGAGACACACCGGCAGGCGCTGCTGGCGGCGGCCACCGGGGGCGAGGCAAAGTTCTTCCTCGGCACCGATTCTGCGCCCCATGTGGACGCCCTGAAGGAACACGCCTGCGGCTGCGCGGGCTGCTTCACCGCGACGAACGCGATGCCGCTTCTGGCGCAGGTGTTCGAAGATGCAGGCGCGCTCGACCGGCTGGAGGGTTTTACCAGCCTGCACGGCGCAGCCTTCTATGACCTTCCGCCGAATGCGGGCTCGCTGACGCTCGCCCGCGGTGATGCAGCGCAGTGGCCTGCCAAGGTGCTGACTGAGGCGGGGCCAGTGACGATCTTCGATCCCGGTTTCCCGGTGCATTGGCATGTGCAGGGCTGAGGGCCGCTCTTCCGCCCTTGCGGGCGTCATCGCTTGGGTCAGCGACGACCGCCCGCAAGGGAGGGAGGAGCGCGTCCCGGCGCGAGGCATGGACTGCACCGCTGCGCCTGTGGTCCCGCCGGAGCCTCCGGCGGGGATATTTGAACCAAGATGAACTCCGAGACCCAAAAGCATTGAGGAACCGCCCATGATCCCCGCCGCCTTCCCGCCCCGTGACGAGATCGCCCGCTTGACCGCGCGCGCGCTTCTCGACATCGGGGCCGTGCATTTCAATGCCGTCACGCCCTTCACCCTCGCCAGCGGCCTGCCGTCCCCCACCTACATTGACTGCCGCAAGATCATCTCCTTCCCCCGCGTCCGATCCATGCTGATGGATTTCCTGACCCTGACCGTGATGCGCGATGCGGGCCCCGAGGCCTTCACCAACGTCGCAGGCGGCGAGACGGCGGGCATTCCCTTCGGCGCGTTGGTCGCCGAACGGCTCGCCCTGCCGATGACCTATGTGCGGAAAAAGCCCAAAGGCTATGGCCGCAATGCCCGCATCGAAGGCGTGATGACCGAAGGCGACCGCGTTCTGCTGGTCGAGGATCTGGCGACGGACGGCGGGTCCAAGCTCTCCTTCGTCGATGCCATCCGCGAGACGGGGGCGACCTGCGCCCATACCGCCGTCATCTTCTTCTACGGCATCTTCCCCGGCACGGTGGAGAATCTGGCCAGCCACGGCGTCACCCTCCACGCCCTTTGCACCTGGTGGGACGTGCTGGCCGTGGCGCGCGACAGCGGCAGCTTCGACGCC
>CAZVIS010000628.1:0-1448 GCA_964627355.1 uncultured Rhodobacterales bacterium | reverse complement strand
GGCAAGACGGAACTCCACCGCGATATCCTCATGCGGTCCGCCATCTTCACCGAATACACCCCCCAGACGCGGATCGAAGGCGAGATCCAGCAACTCGCAGCAGACCACCCCGTCACCGAACTCTGGCAGGTCATCGACGGCCAGTCCCCGGGGCGCGTGTCCGCCGATCAGGTGACCCTCTTCGATAGCGTGGGCTTCGCGATCGAGGATTTCGCGGCGCTGCGCTACATCGCGGCCAAGGCGCGCGAGACTGGACTTCTCCAGACGCTCGACATGATTGCCGACCCCGACGACCCCCGCGACCTCTTCGGGATGATCCTGCGCGCGGCGTGACGTCTCCACGCAAGGAAGACGTAGGGAAGACGTAAGGAAGACGTGGCTAGTGCAGCCGGAATTCCCCTTTCACCTGTCGCCACTCGGCCGCGCCGATCATCTTGCGGTGGGTGAAGCGGACAGAATGCAGCGGCCCCTCGATCTTCGCCTGCCAGAACTCGATGAACTTGAACAACTCGGGGTAGTCGGGCGCCAGATCGTACTGCTGCCAGACGAAGGTATTGAGAACATTGCGATAATCGGGCATCCGATAGTAGATCTCCGCAGTCGTCAGACCATACCCCTTCAGCATCAACTCGGTCTCGGTCACAGGCATTGAACGGCCTCCTTGTTACACTGCCGATACAAAGGATGCGCGAATCGCATTAAGATTCAACAAAAACAAGATGTTGGCACTTCCATCGGGCGGCTGCCAACCGCGCCGCACGCCAGCATTGCCCCCACCGATGGTATCCCCTATAACATCCGCGACAGCATCTAGAGCCCCCGGCCAGGAAGTGCCAAGCACATGAGCGACACTCCCGAAGACACTGAAAAGCCAACGGAATTCCCGAAGGGCCCGCAGGTCTCCATCGCCGAGGAGATGAAGACCGCCTACCTCGACTACGCCATGTCGGTCATCGTCAGCCGCGCCATCCCCGACCTGCGGGACGGATTAAAGCCTGTGCATCGGCGTATTCTTTACGCAATGTCGGAAACCGGCAACACCCACGACAAGCCCTACCGCAAGTCCGCCCGCCCCGTCGGCGACGTCATGGGCAAGTATCACCCCCACGGCGACTCTGCCATCTACGACGCGCTGGTAAGGATGGCGCAGCCCTTCAGCATGTCCCTGAAACTCCTTGATGGACAAGGGAATTTCGGCAGCATGGACGGCGACAACCCGGCCGCTATGCGCTATACCGAAGTGCGGATGGACAAGCCTGCGGCCTACCTTCTGGCCGATATCGACAAGGAAACCGTCGATTTCCAGCCCAACTACGACGGCAAGGACCAAGAGCCGACCGTCCTTCCCGCCCGCTTCCCCAACATGCTCGTCAACGGCGCGGGCGGCATCGCCGTCGGCATGGCGACCAACATCCCGCCCCACAACCTCGGCGAAGTGATCGACGCGA
>CAZVIS010000627.1:0-1452 GCA_964627355.1 uncultured Rhodobacterales bacterium | reverse complement strand
CGAAACAGATCGTCGAGGCGCATGGCGGCGTGATCTGGGCCGAGAACATCCGGCCGACCACTGCGGACGCGACCTCGGATCCGTTGGGGGCGCGCTTCGTGGTGGGTCTGCCGGTGTAAGGGGCGCGGGCGGTGGATACGGCCGCCCCGGAAACCGTCCTGCACGCGACCTGTGTGGCCGATGCCGAAGGCCGCGCGCTGCTGATCCTCGGCCCATCCGGTTCGGGCAAGTCCGGACTAGCCTTGCAGATGATGGCGCTTGGCGCGCGGCTGGTGGCCGATGACCGCACCATTGTCACTGACGCGGGCGACCATCTGGCCGCCAGTTGCCCCGCCGCCACGCGCGGGCTGATCGAGGCGCGGGGCATCGGCCTTCTGCGCGCACAGGTGCTGCGCAGCGCGCGCGTGACCCTCGCTGTCGATCTGTCAGAGGCCGAGGGCGACCGCCTTCCGGAACGTCGCAAGATCGTGTTTCTGGGCCACGAGGTCGATCTTGTCCGCGGGCCGGTAACGGCCCATCTACCCGCTGCGCTCATGCTCTATCTGGCCGAGGGTCGGCAGGAATGAAAGGCGAAGGGATGACGGCGATCCCGCAGGCCGAACATCGCGTGGTGCTGGTGACCGGGCCTTCGGGGGCTGGGCGGTCCACCGCGATCCATGCGCTCGAGGATCTGGGGTACGAGGTCATCGACAACCTGCCCCTCAGCCTCGTCCCCCTCCTCACCCATGCCGCAGCGCTGCCGCGCCCCCTGGCCCTCGGCCTCGACGTGCGCAACCGCGACTTCAACGCGACCGCGCTGATCGAGCTGATCGACCGCCTGACACGAGAGCCTCGCGTGGCGCTGGAAGTCATTTACCTCGACTGCGCGACCGCCGAACTGATCCGCCGCTATTCCCAGACCCGCCGCCGCCACCCGCTTGCGGCGGACGGCACGCCCGAACAGGGCATCGCGCGCGAGATCGACCTGCTGGCCCCGATCCGCGTACGCGCCGACCATCTGATCGACACGACCGAAATGTCGCCCCATGACCTCAAGGCCGAAATCGGCCGCTGGTTTGGCGAGGGCGGGGCACCGCGTCTCACCGTCTCGCTGCAATCCTTCAGCTACAAGCGGGGGCTGCCGCGTGGGGTGGACATGGTGTTCGATTGCAGATTCCTGCGGAACCCGCACTGGGACGCCAGTTTGCGCGACCTCGACGGCCGCGACCCCGCCGTCGCCGCCCATGTCGAGGCGGACCCCCGTTTCGCCCCCTTTTTCACGCAGCTCTGCCAAATGGTTGAGTTCCTGCTGCCCGCACAACTGGAAGAAGGCAAGGCCCACCTCTCCATCGGTTTCGGCTGTACCGGAGGGCAACACCGCTCGGTCGCTGTTGTAGAAAAACTCTGCGCACGTCTTGCAGAGCCCGGGAAACTTCACCGTGAATGCGTATCTGAGCAAATCCTTTGGATTCG
>CAZVIS010000626.1:0-1454 GCA_964627355.1 uncultured Rhodobacterales bacterium | reverse complement strand
AGGGCAAGCACGACGACGGTCGTCAGCACCGCCCGCGCCAGCGCCCGACCCGCCCCCGCCTTGGTCCGCGCCGGGGGCGGCGTCAGCAACACGGCCACCGGCGCGACCGACAGCCTGCGGCCAAGCGCGCCGAAGGCCAGATAGGCCGAGATCGACACCGCCGCCGCAAGGCTCGCCACCGCCCAGATGCCGGGAATGTCTAGCGCCCTCGTGGTGCGGATGGTCAGGACGCCAAGCCCCCGCTCGGCCCCCGTGAACTCTCCCACCATCGCGCCGAGGAAGGCGGCGGGCGCAGCGATCTGGAGTGCCGCGACGAAGTAGGGCACCGCCGCCCGCGCCCGCACCCGGACCAGCGCGGTCAAGGGGCCGCGCCCATAGCTGCGCACCAGGTCGAACCAGGCCGCAGGGGCGGCGCGCAGGCCGACGAGCAGCGCGAGGTAGGTCGTGTAGTAGACCGCCAGCGCAGACAGCGTCACTTGCGGGCCGAGCCCCGGGCCGTAGAGCACCCGCAGGATCGGTCCGGTGGCGACGAAGGGCAGGCAGAACACCAGAAGCGCCAGCGCCCCGGTCATCCGCGCCAGCCGGGGGACGAGCAGCGAGAGGACCGCCAGCGCCACGGCGGCGAGGTTGCCGATCAGGAAGCCCCAGGCGGCAGAGGTAAGCGTGGTCCAGAGGGCGCGGGCCGTGAGGGCCGCGTTGTCTGTCAGCCAGCCTGCAATCTCCACAGGCCCCGCGATCAGGAAGGAGCCGGCGGTGGCGCGGGCGGCGGCCTCCCACAGGGCGAGCGCGAGGAGCGGCGGGATTGCGGAGAGGGCCCCCCCCCTCGCCATCCGTCGAGGCAGTGCCTCGACCCCACGAGGGGGGACGGAGGCACCCGCTGACCATAGCCCCGCTTTGCCGGACAGGGCGCCTCCCCGCCCCCCCGTGGGGAGGGGATGGGGGTGGGGAGCGCCCTCGCCGGTCATTCCGCCGCCAGCGGACGGTCCCCCGCCGCGCCGCCCCACAACGCCGCCGTCACCTGATCGGCCAGCGCGCGGAAGGCAGGCTCTCGCGTCAGGTCCCGCAGGCGCGGGCGCGGCAGGGGGATCGGGATGTCAGCCACCACACGTCCAGGGCGGGAGGAGAAGACGACCACGCGGTCGGCCAGAAGCACCGCCTCGGCCACCGCATGGGTCACAAGGAGGGTCGTCGTCCCTCGTGCCTCCCACAGCTTTGGCAGATCCTCGTTCAGCCGCAGGCGCGTCAGTTCGTCCACCGCGCCGAAGGGTTCGTCGAGCAGCAGGAGGCCCGGCGCGGTGGCAAGGCAGCGCGCGATGGCTGCGCGCTGGCGCATGCCGCCGGACAACTCGGCCGGGCGGCGATCCTCGAATCCCGCAAGGCCGACGAGGTGGATCAGGCGATCGACCGAGGCGGGGTCGGCAGGCTGGCGGGCAAGGGTCAGGGCCAGGGCGACA
>CAZVIS010000625.1:0-1455 GCA_964627355.1 uncultured Rhodobacterales bacterium | reverse complement strand
AGTGGTGGTACGGGCACAACGCGGTGGGCTTCTTCCTGACCGCGGGCTTCCTGGGGATGATGTACTACTTCGTCCCCAAGCAGGCCGACCGCCCGGTCTATTCCTACAAGCTGTCGATCATCCACTTCTGGGCGCTGATCTTCCTCTACATCTGGGCAGGACCGCACCACCTGCACTACACGGCACTGCCGGACTGGGCGCAGACTCTCGGCATGGTGTTCTCGATCATGCTGTGGATGCCCTCGTGGGGCGGCATGATCAACGGGCTGATGACCCTGTCCGGGGCCTGGGACAAGCTGCGCACGGATCCGGTCCTGCGGATGATGGTCGTCTCGATCGGCTTCTACGGCATGTCCACCTTCGAGGGACCGGTGATGTCGATCAAGTCGGTCAACGCGCTGTCGCATTACACCGACTGGACCATCGGCCACGTCCATTCCGGTGCGCTTGGCTGGAACGGAATGATCACCTTCGGCGCGCTGTACTTCCTTGCGCCTCGGCTGTGGAAGCGGGACGGCCTCTACTCGCTGAAGCTGGTCAACTGGCACTTCTGGCTCGCCACCATCGGGATCGTTCTCTACGCCTCGTCCATGTGGGTCACCGGGATCATGGAGGGCCTGATGTGGCGCGCGGTCGATGACCAGGGGTTCCTGATCAACTCCTTCGCCGACACCGTCGCCGCCAAGTATCCGATGTACATCGTGCGCGGTCTGGGGGGTGTCCTGTACCTGACCGGCGCAGGGATCATGGCCTTCAACCTGTGGAAGACCGTGGCCGGTCCCCGCCCCGTATCCACCCCCGCCGTGGCCGCCTGAGGAGCACCGAACATGAGCATTCTGGACCGCCACAAGATCATCGAGACGAACGCCACCCTTTTGATGGTGCTGTCGCTGGCCGTGGTCACCATCGGCGGGATCGTCGAGATCGCGCCGCTGTTCTACCTGGAAAACACCATCGAGAAGGTGTCGGGCGTAAGGCCCTATACGCCGCTCGAACTGACGGGGCGCAACATCTACATGCGCGAGGGCTGCTATGTCTGCCACAGCCAGATGATCCGCCCCATGCGGGACGAGGTTGAACGCTATGGCCATTACAGCCTTGCCGCCGAGTCGATGTACGACCACCCGTTCCAGTGGGGGTCCAAGCGGACGGGGCCGGATCTGGCGCGTGTCGGCGGGCGCTATTCGGACGAATGGCACCTGGGCCACATGCGCGCCCCGCGCGATCTGGTGCCAGAGAGCGTGATGCCCGCCTATCCCTGGCTGGAACAGACGATCATCACGTCCGAGGGGGTCGAGGATCTGATGGCCACCAACCGCGCCGTGGGCGTGCCCTACAGCGACGAGATGCTGGAGGTGGCGACGGCGGATTTCACCGCGCAGGCCGACCCGCTGAACGGCGATGTGGACGGGCTTCTGGACCGCTATCCCGGCGCGCAGGCGCGCAACTTCGATG
>CAZVIS010000624.1:0-1464 GCA_964627355.1 uncultured Rhodobacterales bacterium | reverse complement strand
CCCGAAACCCAGGCGATCAGCGTCGAAATCCCCGTCGCGTCCATCAACGCCTGAAACGGCGACAGCGCATTCGCCGCCACCGCATATGTCGGCACGATCCGCACCTCGAGGGGCAGCATCAGCGTGATGAAGATCATCCAGAAGATCAGCATCCGCCCGCGAAAGTTGAAGAACACCAGGGCAAAGGCGGTGATGCAGGCGAGCGTGATCTTGCCCACGACGACGCCAGTCGACACGATCAGCGTGTTGACGAATTTCTGACCGAAATCAGAGAGTTCCCAGGCTTCCTTCAGGTTGACCCAAAGCTGGTCTCCGGGCCACAGCTCGACCGGGGCAGAGTTGACGTCCTGCAGAGTCAGGGTCGCGGCCACGAAGGCCAGCCAGATCGGTGTCAGGACCAGCAGCAGCCCGAACAGAAGGATCAGGTGCGTCAGGATGTTCAGGATCGGCGTGCGTTCGATCATGGCGGGCCCCTAGGTGTAGTGCACGCGCCGCTCGACATAGCGGAACTGCACGAAGGTCAGCGCCATGACGAGAAGCATCAGGATGATGGATTGGGCGGCGGCACCGGAGTAGTCGAGGCCGCGGAAGCCGTCGGTGTAGATCTTGTAGACCATCAGGTCGGTGGACCGGAACGGCCCGCCCCCGGTCAGCGTGTCCACAATGCCGAAGCTGTCCGTGAAGCTGTCGGTGATGTTGATGACGAGGAGGAAGAAAAAGGTGGGCGTCAGCAGCGGCAGCTGCAGGTCGATCATGCGGCGCAGGGGTCGCGCCCCGTCCATTGCCGCCGCCTCGGTCAGGCTGCGCGGGATCGACTGAAGGGCGGCAAGGAAGAAGACGAAGCTGTAGGCCACCTGCTTCCACGCGCCCGCGATGACGATGGCGACCACCGCCTGCCAGCCGTTCTGCGACAGGTCCCACCAGCCCGGGGCGATGGTGTTGATGTAGGAGAAGATCCCGGCGCCCGGGTTGAACACGAACTGGAAGGCGAGGCCCACGGCCGGTGCGGCCACCGCATAGGGCCAGATGATCGCCACGCGGTAGGCCTTGTAGCCCGCCAGTTGCCGGTCCACGAAGACCGCGAGCGTCAGCGCCATTCCCATCGCGAGAACCGTCGTCGCAATCGCATAGATCGTCGAGACGCGGACCGAGCCCCAGTAGTAGGGGTCTTCGAGAATGTTGCGGAAGTTGTCGAACCCGACCCAGGTGTTCCCGCCCCCCCAGGGCTGTTCCAGCGTGAAGGCCCAGTACAGCGCCTGCGCCGAGGGCCAGTAGAAGAACACGAAGATGATGAGGAGCTGCGGCGCCAGCAGGGCAGCGGCGATCCAGCTGAACTTGAAGTAGGCGCGGCGCATCGGGACCTCGGGCCAAGGGGAATGGCGCGGCGGTTGCCCGCCGCGCCCTCGCGTCAGTCAGCCCCGATCAGGGGAAGGACTTGCCCTCATTGGTCTTGGCGAAGCGGGC
>CAZVIS010000623.1:0-1466 GCA_964627355.1 uncultured Rhodobacterales bacterium | reverse complement strand
CGTTGAAGCCACGACGCGCGTCGCTTTCAAGGCGCTGTGAGAGGTTGTTCTTCGACAGCCGGTACATCTCCGCCGACTGGATCAACAGATTCTGGTCGAGGCGCCACGCAATGAAACCCGCGACGCCAGCGAAAGCGAACGCCGTCATCGTCAGCACCACGACGATGAGCCGTGTCCCCATCGATCGCTTGGGGATGGGATGGCCAGACATGCTCAGTCAACCTTTCCACCGGCCGATCTGAGAACCTCCTTCGCGCGCGGCGTTTTGATGAAAGCCAGGAATGACTTCGCCTCATCGTTGATCGTGCTGGCTTTGTGCAGCAGCGACAGCAAGGCGTGCGACGGGTAAGTCGGTTCCGTTGGTTTGACACCATCCACCGCGATGTAATTGACCACGCCCTCGAGCGGCTTCGCATAGGGGCAAAAGCCGATGGCGCCCTCGGTCATGCGGACGGATTCCAGCATCTCCGTGGTCGAAAGCGTTTGCTTGGAGCGGTCCGAAAACACCAGGTCTTTCCAACCCGGCATCGTCGCTCGCAGAGCCACCACCGTTGAATCACTGAGATCGCGTCGCACCACGCGGACAACCATGTCCTTGCCGCCAACCTCCGTCCAGTTCCGTACTTTGCCCGAAAAAACAGCAACAACCTGTGCCGATGTCAGCTGCGTCACACCTGTTGACGGATGAGCGAAGATGGCGATCGGGACAGAAACGACCGGCGTTGCAACCAGACCTTGGGCTGTTTCGGCATCGTTGGGCAATCGCGCCACGCGACCGAGTATTTCCCGCTCGGTCCCGACTGCGGTAAACCCACCGCCCGTCCCGATGCTGGGAGGAACAACGATGTTTTTTCCCGGATGTGCGGCCATGTATTCTTTCGCAGCGGCCTGCAGCATCTCCATCCCATCGCCCGATCCGACAATCTTCAGTTCGTGCGCTTGAGCGAACGCCTGCGGCGCGAAGCAGGTCATGGCGGCTACGGCCAAAATAGCCCGGCGTCTGTCCATCCCACGGCTCCTCTGCGCACACGTTCCCATAGGGAATATCTGCAGATATATTAACGCCCTCATAAAGAATTCGTTCACGCATAAGAAGTTGGCACCAGATCGCCTAATTTGTAGGCGCCCCACGGCGATGCTACGGAACCGGCGATGTGTGATCTGAATGGGGCAACCGTGATCGCGGACGATGCCCAGCCGGCAACCCGATCTGCGCCCCCCGATCGCGTGAACCGCCGCGGGCGGGCGCCCGTCCACCAGGCCCCCTCCGCCTGGTCGCCGCTTGACGGGGGACTGGGAGCGCGGCAGGTTCTTCAAAGTTAATCTAAATTAACGTAGCCGGCTGACGTAGCGTTGGTCGCACCAGTGAGGCGCGAACAACGATGTCTTTTCGCATGAACATCTTCGCCCTCGCCGGACTCGTCCTGGCGGCGGCCCTACTGCCGACCGCGACGGCCAGCGAGGGC
>CAZVIS010000622.1:0-1471 GCA_964627355.1 uncultured Rhodobacterales bacterium | reverse complement strand
TCAGGCCGACGGCGCGGTGCTGGTCAAGGGCCTCTGGGCCGACTGGGTCGATGACCTGCGGGCAGGCATCGAAGCCAACATGGCCAGCCCAAGCCCGCAGCTCATGGCAACCCTGAAACCCGGCGAGAAGGGCCGCTTCTTCGACGACTACTGCAACTGGCAGCGCATCCCGGAATTCGAGCGGGTGATCCGCCAGTCCCAGGTAGCCGAAGTTGCCGCCCGCCTGATGCAATCGTCTCGCGTACAGCTGTTCCACGACCACGTCCTCGTCAAGGAACCCGGCACAAACAAGCCCACCCCCTGGCACTCCGACGGCCCCTACTACTTCGTCCAGGGAAAACAGACCGTCAGCTTCTGGTCCCCGCTGGATCCCGTGCGAGAGGCGTCCCTGCGCTGCGTCGCGGGAAGCCACCTCTGGCCCCGCGACGTCATCCCGACACGGTGGATGAGCGAGACGAACTTCTACCCCGGCGACCACGACTACATGCCCGTCCCCGACCCCGAGGCCGAGGGAATGCGCATCCTCGAATGGGAGATGGAGCCGGGTGATGCCGTGGCCTTCCACTACCGCACGCTGCACGGCGCGCGGGGCAACACGAGCGCAAACCGTCGCCGGGCGTTCTCGCTGCGGCTTGTGGGAGACGATGCAACTTACGTGGACCGCCCCGGCCCCACCTCGCCCCCGTTCCCGGGGCACGGCATGGTGCCGGGGCAAAGATTGCGCGAGGATTGGTTCCCCGTGCTGCGGGCGGGCTAGGCGCCCGCCCTTCGGTCAGCCTCAGCCGACCAGTTCGAGGCCCGAGAAGAAGTAGGCAATCTCGACCGCCGCCGTTTCCGGCGCGTCCGACCCGTGCACCGAATTCTCGCCGACCGACAGGGCGAACTCCTTGCGGATGGTGCCGTCCGCCGCATTTGCCGGGTTCGTCGCCCCCATCACTTCGCGGTTCTTGGCAATCGCGCCCTCGCCCTCCAGCACCTGCACCACAACCGGCTCGGACGCCATGAACTCGGTCAGCTCGGCGAAGAAGCCGCGCTCCTTGTGGACGCCGTAGAAGGCCTGCGCCTGCGCCAGCGTCAGGTGGATGCGCTTCTGCGCGACGATGCGCAGGCCCGCCTCCTCGAACTTGGCGTTGATCTTGCCGGTCAGGTTGCGGCGGGTCGCGTCGGGCTTGATGATCGACAGGGTGCGCTCGATGGCCATGGGTCTCTCCGAAAGGGGGGCGGGTGGGCCCGGATTTGCGCGGTCCTGCTAGCATGCGGGCCGGGGGATGGGAAGCGGGGCACAGGCCACGACGTGGAGACGTAAGGAAGACGCAAGGAAGACGTAAGGAAGACGTTGCGCCGGTTGACCTTCGCCCTGTCATCGGGCAAGGCCCACGCATGCTGAAGATCGAGGACATCACCTATTCCGTCGAGGGCCGCCCCCTGTTCGAGGGCGCCTCCGCCACGATTCCCGCAGGCCACAAGGTCG
>CAZVIS010000621.1:0-1477 GCA_964627355.1 uncultured Rhodobacterales bacterium | reverse complement strand
GGCCGCCCCCTGTTCGAGGGCGCCTCCGCCACGATTCCCGCAGGCCACAAGGTCGGCCTTGTCGGGCGGAACGGCGCGGGGAAAACCACGCTGTTCCGCCTGATCCGGGGCGAGTTGGCGCTGGAGGGCGGCACCATATCGTTGCCCGCCCGCGCCCGCATCGGCGGTGTCGCACAAGAGGTTCCGTCCTCCTCAACCTCGCTTCTGGATACGGTTCTGGAAGCCGACACCGAACGCGCCGCCCTTCTGGCCGAGGCGGAAACCGCCCACGATCCCCACCGCATCGCCGAGATCCAGGCCCGCCTGACCGACATCGACGCGTGGAGTGCAGAAGGCCGAGCGTCCAGCATTCTCAAGGGCTTGGGCTTCGATGCTGAGGCACAACTCAAACCCTGTTCCGACTTCTCTGGCGGGTGGCGGATGCGGGTGGCGCTGGCCGGGGTGCTCTTCGCGCAGCCCGACTACCTGCTCCTCGACGAACCGACCAACTACCTCGACCTCGAAGGGGCCCTGTGGCTGGAGTCCTACCTCCAGAAGTACCCCCACACGGTCCTCATCATCTCCCACGACCGCGGCCTTCTGAACCGCGCCGTCACCGGCATCCTCCACCTCGACAACCGGAAACTCACCTACTGGACCGGCCCCTACGACCAGTTCGCCCGCCAGATGGCCGAACGCCGCGCCGTCCTCGTGGCCGAAGCGAAAAAGCAGGAGGCCCGCCGCGCGCACCTGCAATCCTTCGTTGACCGCTTCAAGGCTAAAGCCTCCAAGGCCGTCCAGGCCCAGTCCCGGGTGAAGATGCTGGAGAAGATGACGACAATCACGCCCCCCGAAGAGGCGAAGAAAGTCGTCTTCACTTTCCCCGAACCCGAGGAACTCTCGCCCCCCATCATCAACCTCGACGATGCTGCCGTGGGCTATGGCGGCCCGGCGATCCTGAAGCGCCTCAGCCTCCGGATCGACCAGGACGACCGCATCGCCCTGCTCGGCCGGAATGGTGAGGGAAAATCTACTCTTTCCAAGCTCTTGGCCGGTAAACTTCAGACGATGCACGGGCGCCTCCACCGCTCAAACAAGCTGCGCATCGGCTATTTCGCGCAGCACCAGGTGGACGAACTGCACATCGACGAAACCCCCCTCCAGCACGTCCAGCGGATGCGGCCGGGCGAGATGCAGGCCAAACTGCGCGCCCGCCTCGCAGGCTTCGGCCTAATGGCCGATCAGGCCGATACCGTCGTGGGGCGCCTGTCCGGCGGCCAAAAGGCCCGCCTTTCGCTCCTCCTCGCCACCATCGACGCCCCCCACCTACTGATCCTCGACGAACCCACCAACCACCTCGACATGGAAAGCCGCGAGGCGCTGGTCGAGGCGCTGACCGCCTATTCCGGCGCCGTGATCCTCGTGTCCCACGACATGCACCTCCTGGGGCTGGTCGCCGACCGGTTGTGGCTGGTGAAGGGCGGCGCGGTGACTCCCT
>CAZVIS010000620.1:0-1482 GCA_964627355.1 uncultured Rhodobacterales bacterium | reverse complement strand
CCGCATCGCGCGAGCGGTCAAAGGCGCCGTGGGCGGGCGTCTCTTCCTCGCCATATTCGCTCGGGTGGACGTTCGGGCGGCCCCCGGTCAGCAGGAACCCGTCGCACAGGTCCAAGAGTTCCTCGACCGACACGAGGTTCGGACAGGACGGAATGATGAGGGGCAGGCATCCGGCCGCTGCCGCCACCGCCTCGGAGTTCATGCGACCGCCCGAGTGCACGGCATAGCTGCCGTCGAGGATGTTGGTGTTGCCGATGATCCCCACGATGGGGCGGCGGGGCGTGCGGCGCGGGGCAGAGGGGCGCATATAGGGGACCCTGTAACAGATTTGCTACAAAGGATAGTCGCAAGCAGGCCAAACGGGAAGAGTCCCGAATGGCGATAATGCTGTGCATTGTTGCAGAGGGTTGCAGCGCCCAAGCTTTGGGCAGTCAGGTCACCAGCGCCCGCGTGCGGTACTCGGCCCGGTCCCAGAGCCGGTCCGCCATGACGCGCGACAGGATCGCCACGGCTCCGTCGATCTCGGCCTCGCCAATGTAGAGGGGGGTGATCCCGAACCGCAGGATATCGGGCGCGCGGAAGTCGCCGATGACCCCTTGGGCGATCAGCGCCTGCATGATGGCATAGCCCTGAGGGTGGCGGAAACTGATCTGGCTGCCACGCAAGGGATGCTCACGGGGGGTGGCGAGGGTGAGGTCGGGGCAGGCGGCCTCCACCCCTTGGATGAAGCGGTCGCCGAGAGAAAGGGCTTGCGCGCGGACATCGGCGATATCGGCCATGTCCCATACATCGAGTGCAGCATCGAGCGCCGCCAGTTGCAGGATCGGCGGCGTGCCGACGCGCATCCGTTCGATCCCCCCCGCCGGACGGTAGTCGAGAGCGAAGTCGAAGGGGGCAGCGTGGCCCAGCCAGCCAGACAGAGCAGGGCGCGCGGCCTCGGCATGCTGCGGTGCCACATAGATGAAGGCCGGGCCGCCGGGGCCGGAGTTGAGGTATTTGTAGGTGCAGCCCACGGCGAAATCGGCAGCCATGCCGGTCAGGTCCACCGGCAGGGCGCCCGCCGAATGCGCCAGATCCCAGACGGCCAGCGCGCCCGCCTTGCGCGCTCGCGCGGTCAGGTCGGCCATGTCGTGCCTGCGGCCCGTGCGGTAGTCCACCTCGGTCAGCATCAGGACCGCGACGGAATCATCAATCGCGCCCGCAACCTCTTCCGGCGTCACGGTTTTCAGCGTGTAGCCTTGCCCGAGGGTGCGGCAGAGTCCGTCAGCCATGTAGAGGTCCGACGGGAAGTTGCCCGTATCCGACAGGATCACCCGCCGCCCGGGCCGCATCTCCAGCGCCGAGGCAATCGCCTGATAGACCTTGATCGAAAGCGTATCCCCCATCACCACCGTCCCGGGCGCTGCCCCGATCAGCCGAGCGATCCGGTCGCCGACGCGGCTTGGCATCGCGATCCAGCCCGCCCGGTTCCAGCCGGTGATG
>CAZVIS010000619.1:0-1497 GCA_964627355.1 uncultured Rhodobacterales bacterium | reverse complement strand
TGGGCCTGAAACCCTATTTCGAGGAACACCACGACCTGCGCTACACCCACGACGCGATCAAGTCGGCGGTGGAACTGGCCGCGCGGTATATCCATGACCGCAAGCTGCCCGATAAAGCCATCGACGTGATCGACGAGGCCGGGGCCGCGCAGCACTTGCTGCCCGATAGCAAGCGCCGCAAGACCATCGGCCCGAAAGAGATCGAGGCGGTCGTCGCCAAGATCGCCCGCATCCCCCCGAAATCCGTCTCCAAGGACGATGCCGAGGTGCTGCGCGATCTTGAGAAGACGCTCAAGCGTGTGGTCTTCGGTCAGGACAAGGCCATCGAGGCGCTGTCCTCGGCCATCAAGCTGGCTCGTGCGGGCCTGCGCGAGCCGGAAAAGCCCATCGGGAACTATCTGTTTGCCGGGCCTACGGGCGTCGGGAAAACCGAGGTGGCCAAGCAATTGGCGTCGATTCTCGGCGTGGAACTCCTGCGCTTCGACATGTCGGAATACATGGAGAAGCACGCCGTCAGCCGCCTGATCGGCGCCCCTCCGGGCTATGTCGGCTTTGACCAGGGCGGCATGCTGACCGATGGCGTGGACCAGCACCCGCATTGCGTGCTGCTGCTGGATGAGATGGAGAAGGCGCACCCCGACGTCTACAACATCCTTCTGCAGGTGATGGACCACGGCAAGCTGACCGACCACAACGGACGGCAGATCGACTTCCGCAACGTGATCCTCATCATGACCTCGAACGCGGGCGCACGCGAGCAGTCGCAGGCCGCCATCGGCTTTGGGCGCGAGCGTCGGACGGGCGAGGATACAGCGGCGATCGAGCGGATCTTCACGCCCGAATTCCGCAACCGTCTGGACGCGGTGATCTCCTTCGCCCCGCTTGGCCGCGAGATCATCATGCAGGTGGTCGAGAAGTTCGTGCTGCAACTCGAGGCGCAACTGATGGACCGCAACGTCCATATCGAGCTGTCGCCCGAGGCGGCGATGTGGCTTGGCGACAAGGGCTATGACGACAAGATGGGCGCGCGACCGCTCGGCCGCGTGATCCAGGAGAACATCAAGAAACCGCTGGCCGAGGAGTTGCTCTTCGGCAAGCTGGTGAAGGGTGGGGTCGTGAAAGTAGGCGTCAAGGACGACACCATCGTGCTCGATATCGAGGAACCGGCAAAGCCGCGGCTCACGGGTCAGAAGCCGCCGCTGCTGACCGCCGAGTAAGGGCGTCACATCAAGAAGGCCCGGGCATCGTCCCGGGCCTTTTCACATGCGGGCGTCAGCGCTCGGTCAGCTTCAATTCGATCCGGCGGTTCTGCGCGCGGGCATAGTCGCTATCGCCAAGCGCCACTGGCCGCCACTCGCCGAACCCCGTCGCCGCCATCCGGCGGGGGTCAAAGCCGAGGTCATCCTGCATGAAGCGCACGACCGACAGCGCACGGGCCTGGGAAAGCTCCCAGTTGTCCTGAAAGGCGCCGGTGCCCGACAGCGGCACGTCGTCGGT
>CAZVIS010000618.1:0-1505 GCA_964627355.1 uncultured Rhodobacterales bacterium | reverse complement strand
GCGCGAAGTTCCCGCCCGACCCGATGGCGGCCACGTCATGCTCGGGCTCCAGCACATCGCCCGCCCCGGTGATGACGAATAGGTCGCGGCCGTCAGTCACGATCAGCATGGCCTCGAGATTTCGCAGGTACTTGTCCATGCGCCAGTCCTTCGCCAGCTCGACGCTCGCGCGCGCCAGTTGCCCCGGCGTCGCCTCCAGCTTTTTCTCCAGCCGTTCGAGCAGGGTGAAGGCGTCGGCGGTAGACCCCGCGAAGCCTACGACCACGTCGCGGCCCCCGGGCGACAGGCGGCGCACCTTGCGCGCCGTGCCCTTCATCACCGTGTTGCCGACCGAGACCTGCCCGTCGCCCGCCACCACCACCTCGCCCCCGCGCCTTACCGCAAGGATCGTGGTGCCGTGCCAGCCGGGGAAGCGTTCGTCCGCCATGAGACCCTCCGTTTCACGCCTATATGGCCGCGTCGGGGCAGCGGCACAACTTCCCTTCCGTTGCGGAATGGGGTGATCTGGCCGGAGGAGGACGCCATGACCGATCCCGAAACCCTGCTGCGTGCCCTGTTCGACCGAGCGGTGATGGTAGCCGACCCGATGCGCAGTCTGGCGGCGCACTTGCCTGAGCGGCCGGCGGGCAGGGTCGTCGTGATCGGCGCGGGCAAGGCCAGCGCCCGGATGGCCGAGGCGGTGGAGGCGGCGTGGGGGCCTTGTGAGGGGCTGGTCATCACGCGCTATGGCTATGGCCGCCCGTGCCGGGGGATCGAGATTGTCGAGGCGGCGCATCCGGTGCCGGATGCCGCAGGGCTGGAGGCGACGGCGCGGATGCTGGCGCTGGTGGGGTCCTTGGGCGAGGGGGATTTCGTGCTGGCCCTGATCTCGGGCGGGGCCTCGGCGCTGCTGGTGGCGCCTGCGGGGGAGATCACGCTGGCCGAGAAGCAGGCGGTTAATGCGGGGCTTTTGGCCAGCGGGGCGCCGATTTCGCAGATGAATCTGGTGAGGAAGCACCTCAGCCGGGTGAAGGGCGGGCAGCTTGCGGCGGCGGCCTACCCGGCGCGGATGCTGGCCCTGATGATCTCGGATGTGCCGGGGGACGATCCGGCTTTCATCGGGTCGGGGCCGACGGTGGGGGATGGCTCGACGCCTGCCGAGGCGCGGGCGGTGCTGGAGAGGTGGGGGGTGACGGTCGCGCCTTCGGTGCTGGAAGTCCTGACGGGGGTGTCGGGGGTGATTGCGCCGGGGGACGCGCGGCTGTCTCGCGTGGAGAACCGGATCTATGCGGCACCCGCGCAGTCGCTGGCGGCGGCGGCGGAACTGGCCCGGGAAAACGGCTGTTCAGTGACGATTCTGGGGGATCGGGTGGAGGGTGAGGCGCGGGAGGTGGCCGCCGAGCATGCGCGGTTGGCGCAGGAGGCGCGGGCCGGGATGCGGGCCGGAGAGGCGCCCCGGCTGATCCTGTCAGGCGGAGAGCTGACGGTGACGCGGCGGGGGGATGGGATCGGGGGGCCGAATGCGG
>CAZVIS010000617.1:0-1508 GCA_964627355.1 uncultured Rhodobacterales bacterium | reverse complement strand
GGTGGGCGTCTGGTCTAACGGTAGCGTTTGTCCACCGTCTTGGCGATGCGTGCGTTGATGTCGGCCGACGACCACCCCGTCAGACCGCGCAGCGCCTCGGCCTCGGCCTTGATGCGGGCGCGGGTCTCGGCGACGTAGATCTTGCCTTCCTCGCAGGTGATCTCGCCGTCAAAGGGGTGGTTCATGATGTAGCGGCCCTGAAAGTTGTCGCGGTCGTCGGTTTCCACGAACTTCAGGTCCTCAAGCATCGTGTCGGCGCTGTAGCGGACGTGGATGCGGGTGACGAAGACATTGGGCTGCGCGATGTTGCCTTTGTTCACCCAGACGACGCCAAGCTGGCGGAACTCGTCCAGCGTCAGCGGGTCGTCGGCGCAGGGGTCGCACCAGGCCATGTCCCAGGCGTATTCGAGAAAGGCCCCCGACTTGGGCGCGATCTTGGCAAACATCGCGCGATAGAACTGCGGGAAGGCGTCCTTGACGAAGACCGGCACGTTCACATCGGTCGGAAGCTCTTTCATCGTGTAGTTCTGCAGCCGCACCTTGCCCTTGCGGGTCAGCGTCATCACCAAGAGGTCCTGTGGCCCGTCCGCATTCACCTTGCCCAACTGGATCGGCAGCATGAAATCGCGCGACTTGAAAGTGATCTGCAAGGGTTCCAATTCCTGCGCCTTGTCGGCGCTGTGGCGCGACAGGTTTACCTTCGCCACGAAGAACTTCATTCCCATCTGGATGTAGCCCGCCAAGGCTGCCTCTGCCCCCTCGGGCAACTTGTACCCCTCGCCCCGCAGGAAGGTGGCCAGACCATCGGACTGCTTGGCCGACAGGATCTGGATGTCATAGTCGCCCACGGCATATTCGCGCAGGATCGTGACGCCGAGAGCGCGCGCCCCGCTGCGGCGCGCTTGCGCCTCTCCTGACCCTGCGGCCTCCATCACCGGCTCGGCGACAGCCATTTCGTACATGGGTTCACACGGATCGGCGTCGAAATACTCCACCAGCCGGGGTGCCGTGTAGCGGTCGAGGTGATCGACCGTATCCACCGGCACCGTCCCCACCTGATTGCGGTTCAGGACCGCAGGCGTCGGCACGATCATCGCGAACTCCGCCGCAGGGCCGCGATAGTCCGAGGACATGGTGATGACCGAGGTCTCGTTGACCCGCGTGTAGACCACCTTGGAGGACCGGTTGTAGAGATCGCCGTCTGCGCGCGCGACATAGAACCCGCAAAAGGCCTGCGCCACGCCCGCCAGCATCATCGCTGCCGCCCACACCGCCATAGCGAACCGCATCGAAACCTCCTCAAGCCAATAGGCGAAGGGTCGCGCGGCAGGTGGCGGGGTGTCAACGATTCCGCATCAGGGCTTCATGTGCCGCACCCGCGCGCCCCATTCGATCGCGGCGGCGTGGAGGCGATCCACCGCCAGTTCCTCGCGCACCTCTTCCAGCATCCGCAACTCGACCTCGCGCAGTCGCCCGTCAGCGGACACCATGTCGCAGGCCAGCGCAAA
>CAZVIS010000616.1:0-1512 GCA_964627355.1 uncultured Rhodobacterales bacterium | reverse complement strand
GGCAATAGACCGGGATCGCGCGGATCGGAAGGCCATCCTTGCGGCGCTGACGGTTTGTTCAGCATTTGGTCCCATCCTGCCGCGCTGTTGGCGCGCCTTTGGGACGGGAGGGTTCGATGGCCGATGCTGCAGAACTGCCCGTCCAGACCGGTGTCACCGCGATGGACATGGCCGAGGCGATGTTCGGAACGGGGATCCAGGTCGTTTCGGCCACCTACCAGGGCGATCCGTTGTCTGCGGGGATTTATTCTGACGCGAACACGGTGATCCCGGGCGTCGCCCCGTCGGACAGCGGGGTCATCCTGTCCACTGGCTATGTCGCCGACTTCACCAATTCCAGCGGTGAAGCAAACCAGTCGACAATGCGTTCGACCAATACGGCAGGGGTGGATGGTGACCCGGACGTGAACGCAATCGCGGGCTACCAGACCTACGATGCCGCGATCTTCAGCGCCGAGTTCATTCCGGCGGGCTCTACTCTGACGATGCAGATCACCTTCTCGTCGGAAGAGTATCTCGAGTATGTGGGCTCGGGCTTCAACGATGCGGTGGGAGTCTGGGTCAACGGCCAGAAGGCGGTGCTGGCGGTCGGTGACGGCGACATTTCGGTCGACAACATCAACCCGTCGAACAACGGCGCCCTCTACGTCGACAACGCGCAGGACCAGTTCAACACCGAGATGGACGGGTTCACCGTCACGCTGACGCTGAAGGCGCCGGTCAACCCCGGACAGGTCAACACGATCAAGATCGGCATCGCGGATGGTGGCGATGCCGCCTACGATTCAAACCTGATGATCGCAGCCGAAAGCGTGCAGACCGCCGTCATCGCCGGCGACGACTGCTTTGACGTGCCGCAGAACCAGACGGTGGTCGTCGATCTTCTGGGCAACGACACCAATGCCGCTGGCGGCACGCTGACAATCACCAAGATCAACGGTCAGCCCGTGGTCGCGGGCAGCGTCATTGCGCTGGCGAACGGGCTGGAGATCACGGTCAACGGCGACGGCACGATCACCGTGGTCAGCGACGGGGACGAGCGGCCGGGTCAGGCCAACTTCTCTTACGAGGTGACGAACGCCCAAGGCCTGACGGACGTGGGTTTCGTCAAGGGAGTGGTGGCCTGTTTTGTCGCGGGCGCGATGATCGACACGCTGCGGGGTCCCGTTGCTGTCGAGGCGGTCATGCCCGGCGACATGGTGTTCACCCGCGACCACGGGTTCCAGCCGGTCCGCTGGTCGGGCCGCACGACTGTAGCCTCGGCGGGCGAGCTTGCGGCGGTGGTCATCCCCCCTGGCACCCTTGGCAACGATGCCGAGCTGCGCGTCTCTCCGCAGCACCGGCTGCTTCTGACCGGGTGGCGGGCCGAGTTGCACTGCGGCGAGCACGAGGTGCTGGTCAAGGCGATCCATCTCGTCCGCTGCGGCCTGCTGCGGCAGGACCGGTCGGCCCGCCCCGTGACCTATTGCCACCTGATGTTCGACCGGCACGAGATCATCCGCGCCAACGGGC
>CAZVIS010000615.1:0-1522 GCA_964627355.1 uncultured Rhodobacterales bacterium | reverse complement strand
CCACGATCACCACCGTCCGCATGTCCGCCATCTCGGGCGTCGCTTCTGCGAGCGTAACAGTGCGGATATGCTCCTCCGGCGTCGTCACGGCCCGCGCAAAGGAGATCAGCCGAGCGCCCCCACAGGCCTCGCGCAGCACGTCCAGCGCACGGGCGAACTGGTGCGGACGGCTGGCCGAGCGGGGATTGTAGAAGGCCATCGCGAAATCTGCCTCGGCCGCAAGGCGCAGCCGCCGCTTGACCACCTCCCAGGGTTTGAGATTGTCGCTGAGGTTGATCGCGCAGAAATCGTGCCCCAAAGGAGCCCCCGCCCGCGCCGCCGCAGCCAGCATCGCGGTGATCCCGGGCAGGATGCGGATGTCGGGATCGCCGCCCGCCGTCTCCAGTGCCTCGAAGAGGGCTGAGGCCATGGCAAACACCCCCGGATCGCCCGAAGAAACGATCACCACCCGCCGCCCCTCTGCTGCCAGCCGCAGGGCCAGCGCCGCGCGCTCGAGCTCCACCCGGTTGTCGCTGGCGTGCAGCACCAGCCCCGGGCGAGGCGACACCCGCGCGACGTAAGGGATGTACCCTACCACATCGGTCGCTTCCGCCAGCGCCACCGTCACCTCTGGCGTTACCAGCGCCTCATCCCCGGGACCAAGGCCCGCCACGGTGATCCAGCCGGTCATCTGTCAGTCTCGGAGGGCCGTGCATTGGCCGGGTTTCTCCCAAGATCGAAGGTGTCGGCAGGAGGTTTCCGCCGATGCAACTCGATCTTTTCGATGATTTTCTTCCCAGTCGCCTTCGATCTGAGGGCCGACCGCCAAACGAAGTGCTGGTCGAGCTCATGCGGGCCAACGGCATTCGTCGGTTTGACGACAAAACGTGCATTCGGCTCAAGCTGGCCGTGCAACGCGTGTTCGATGATTGACCTCATTCCGCCACCTCGGGCCTGCGGCCATGGCCGGGCACCAGCACGATGGCGAAGTAGGGGCAATCCGCCGCCTCGACCTCGGCCAGCCGTGCGATCCGTTCGCCCGGCATGGTCCCGCGCTCCACCAGGATCGCATCCTCCAGCCGCCCCGCCCGGGCAAGCGCCGCGCGCACGCGGGGCAGGTTGCGGCCTGTCTTCATGATCGCCAGCGCGTGGGCGGTGCCCATGTGGGCGACAAGATCATCCTCGGGCAGGGTACCCATCAGCACGGTCAGCACATCGTCGCCCCAGGTCATGGGTCCGATGCCGTTCCAGCAGCCGACCATGCCGGGGATGCCGGGGATCACCTCGACCTCCGTCTTCCCCATCAGCCGGGTGTAAAGGTGCATGAACGAGCCGTAGAAGAACGGATCGCCCTCGCACAGCACCACGACCTCGCCCGGCAAGGCCAGAAGCCGCGCCGCCCAGTCGTCGTAGAAGCGGGCCAGCGCCTCGATGTACGCGGGGCTGTCGAAGGGAAGTTCGGTGGTGACGGGATATTCCATGGCATGCTCGGCCACCCCCGGTGCCAGCATCCCCTCGACGATGCGCCGGGCCTGACCCGCAC
>CAZVIS010000614.1:0-1528 GCA_964627355.1 uncultured Rhodobacterales bacterium | reverse complement strand
TGCGTGCAGGAATACGAGCGGATCGACACCGTGGCGGGCCGGATCATGTCCTATGCGGGCCTGCGCTACTACCAGAACACGATGGACAGCGAGCGCGCCAAGTTCATGGCCGACGCGCAGGACAAGGTGACCGAGGCGACGACGCCCCTGGTGTTCTTCAGCCTTGAATTCAACCGTCTGGACGAGGGGCACCTGACCGCCCTGATGGCGCAGGATGCAGCGCTGGCCCGCTACAAGCCCGTCTTCGACCGCATGCGCGCGATGCGCCCGCACCAGTTGTCGGACGAACTGGAACGCTTCCTGCATGACCAGTCCACCGTGGGCGCCGCCGCGTGGAACCGCCTGTTTGACGAGACGATGGCGGGGATGACCTTTACCCTGCCGGGCGAAGCGGAACCCCTGAACCTCGAATCCACGCTCAACCTGCTGACCGACACCGACCGGGCCAAGCGTGAGGCTGCGGCGCGTGCGCTGGCGGTCGAATTCGACAAGTCCATCAAGCTTTTCGCCCGCGTCCACAACACGCTGGCCAAGGAAAAGGAAATCCACGACCGCTGGCGCAAGATGCCGACGCCGCAGCATGGCCGGCACCTGTCGAACCACGTCGAGCCCGAGGTGGTCGAGGCGCTGCGCAATGCCGTTGTCGCGGCCTATCCGAAACTCAGCCACCGTTACTACCGGCTGAAAGCGCGCTGGATGGGGCTGGACAAACTGCAGGTCTGGGACCGCAATGCGCCCCTGCCCATCGAGACGCCCAAACTGGTGGACTGGCCGACGGCGCGGAAAACGGTGACCGAGGCCTATGCCGCCTTCGCCCCGCAACTCGCTGATCTGGCAGAGCCTTTCTTCACCAAGGGCTGGATCGACGCCGCCGTGAAGCCGGGCAAGGCGCCGGGCGCCTTTGCGCACCCGACCGTCACGACCGTCCACCCTTATGTGATGCTCAACTACCTCGGCAAACCGCGCGACGTGATGACGTTGGCGCATGAACTGGGCCACGGCGTCCATCAGGTGCTGGCGGCGGGACAGGGGGAACTGCTGTCCTCGACCCCCCTCACCCTGGCCGAAACCGCCAGCGTTTTCGGTGAAATGCTGACCTTCCGCCGCCTGCTCTCACAGGCCGCCACCCCGGCCGAACGCAAGACCCTGCTCGCGGGCAAGGTCGAGGACATGATCAACACGGTCGTCCGCCAGATCGCCTTCTACGACTTCGAATGCAAGCTGCACGCGGCGCGCGCGCAAGGCGAACTCACCCCCGACGACATCAACGCCCTGTGGATGAGCGTTCAGGCCCAGTCCCTTGGCGATGCCTTTGAATTCATGGACGGATACGAGACCTTCTGGGCCTACATCCCGCATTTCGTCCACTCGCCCTTCTACGTCTATGCCTATGCCTTTGGCGACGGGCTGGTGAATGCGCTCTACGCGACCTACGAGGGCGGCCTCCCGGACTTTCAGGCGAAATACTTCGAAATGCTGAAGGCCGGCGGGTCCAAGCACCACAAGGACCTCCTCGCCCCCTTCGGCC
>CAZVIS010000613.1:0-1530 GCA_964627355.1 uncultured Rhodobacterales bacterium | reverse complement strand
ATGCTCGACGCGGGCGCCGACTGGTGCCTGTCCTCGGACTGGCCGGTCACCACCCTCAACCCCTTTGCGATCATCCAGACCGCCGTCACCCGCCAGCCCCCCGGCGGCACGAAGGCCCCCTTCTTTCCCGCCGAACGCCTGACGGTCGAGGAGGCGGTGGAGGGCTACACCACCCGCGCCGCCGCCGCCTGCTGGCGCGAAGGCTTCACTGGCATGCTCCGCCCCGGCTTCTCGGCTGACGCGATCGTGCTGGACCGCGACATCCTTTCGATACCGGCGGGGGCTATCGGGGACACGACGGTCCTGCTGACGCTGTTCAAGGGCGCCGAGGTCTGGCGCGCACCGGATTGGAGGGGCTGAGATGCTGCTCTACACGACCCTCGGAAGCGACGACATCAAGGCCAGCGCGGCCTTCTGGGGGCCGCTGATGGCGCGCCTTGGCCACCCGCCCCTGGCCGATCTGGGCGAGGCCTGGCTTGGATGGGGCAGCGACGATCCAGGCGGCTATGCCCTCTACATCGGGCGGCCCTATGACGGCGCCGGGGCCAGCGCGGGCAACGGCAGCAGCCTTGGCTTTACCGCCCGCGATGCGGCAGAGGTGCGCGCGCTGCACGCCCTTGCCCTGCAGAACGGCGGGCGCGACGAAGGCGCCCCCGGCCCCCGCGAGGGCTATGCGCCCGACTACTACGTCGCCTATGCCCGCTCGCCCGAGGGGCACAAGCTTGCCTTCGCCTGCCATGGCCACGACCCCGCGACGGACCGCCCATGACCGCAGCACCGGGCCTGATGGATGTGACCCTTGGCACCCGCGACCTTGCCCGGGCGGCCCGCTTCTACGACCCCGTCATGGCGACGCTCGGCCTCTACCGCCTGCCCGACGCGCCCGAGGGCTGGGTCGGCTGGGGGCCCGCCACGGGGCCGGGCCTCTGGCTGTGCCTGCCCTTTGACGGCCGCCCCGCGACCCCCGGCAACGGCACCATGGTCACCTTCGCCGCCGCCAGTGCCGCGCAGGTCCGCGCCTTTCACGCCGCGGCTCTGTCCCACGGCGGGCAGGACGAGGGTCCGCCCGGCACGCGCGACCGCTATGACCCCGCCTTCTATGTGGCCTATGTCCGCTGCCCCGATGGCCACAAGCTGGCCGCGGCCTTCACCGCCTACCGACCGGAGGATGATCGATGAGCGCAGACCACTACCCGCCCCGCCTGATCGCGATGCTCGAAGCTGTCTGGGGCGAGGGGTTCCTGTCGCCCGGCGGCCGGGACGAGGTTGCGCGGGTGATCGGCGACCATGACCTGACCGGGGCCTCGGTCCTTGACATCGGCTGTGGCGCCGGGGGCATCGACGTGGCCTTGGTGCAAGCGCATGGCGCAGGCTTTGTCACGGGAATTGACGTCGAGGATGAAGTGATCGGCCACGCCCGCCGCCTGATCGACCGGCATGGGTTGGGTGGGCGCATCGGCCTGTGCAAGGTCGCGCCCGGCCCCCTGCCCTTTCCGCCCGGCACCTTCGACGTGGTGTTCTCCAAGGACT
>CAZVIS010000612.1:0-1538 GCA_964627355.1 uncultured Rhodobacterales bacterium | reverse complement strand
ATGACACGATGGTCAAGATCCTGTGGTTCCTGGCCGGGGCCGAGGGGCATCCGCATCGGCGCAAGATCATCACGCGGATCAACAGCTATCACGGGGTGACCGCCGTTTCCGCCTCGATGACCGGCAAGCCCTACAATTCCGTGTTCGGTCTGCCTCTCCCCGGCTTCATCCACGTCGGCTGCCCGCATTACTGGCGGTTCGGCAAGGACGGCGAGACCGAGGCGCAGTTCACCCAGCGGATGGCGCGCGAGTTGGAGGCGACGATCATCAAGGAAGGTCCCGACACCATCGCGGGCTTCTTTGCGGAACCCGTGATGGGCGCAGGCGGGGTGATCCCGCCGTCGGAAGGGTATTTCCAGGCGATTGCGCCGGTGCTGAAGAAATACGGCATCCCCCTGGTCGCCGACGAGGTGATCTGCGGCTTTGGCCGGACCGGGAATACCTGGGGCAGCCAGACCTACGATTTCATGCCGGACGCGATCATTTCGTCCAAGAACATCACAGCGGGGTTCTTCCCGATGGGCGCGGTGATCCTGGGGCCGGATCTGGCGGACAGGGTGCAGGCGGCGTCCGAGGCGTTCGAGGAGTTCCCGCACGGCTTCACCGCCTCGGGCCACCCGGTCGGCTGCGCGATTGCGCTGAAGGCGATCGACGTGGTGATGAACGAAGGGCTGGCCGAGAATGTCCGCACGCTGACGCCGCTGTTCGAGCAGGGCATGGCGCGGCTGGCCGAGCATCCGAACATCGGCGAGTGGCGCGGCAAGGGGCTGATGGGGGCGCTGGAGGCGGTGAAGGACAAGGCAACGAAGACGCCTTTCCCCGGCTCGCTCTCTGTCTCGGAGCGGATCGCCAACACCTGCACAGACCACGGGCTGATCTGCCGCCCGCTTGGGCAGGCCATCGTCCTCTGCCCGCCCTTCATCTGCACGCCCGCGCATCTGGACGAGCTGTTCACCAAGCTCGAGGCAGCGCTGAAGAAGGTGTTTGCCGAGGTCGCCTGAACGGACGGCTCTTCGGTCCCTTGCGGTCCCTCATCGCAACCCAGCGATGAGCGCCCGCGAGGGAGCGAAGAGCGGCGGATCAGAGCTTGGAGAGCTTCGACTGCAACTCGGCCAGCTGGCGCTTGATGTGCTCCAGTTCCTCGCGCGAGTTCGGCGCCTCGTCCTCGTCCTTCGCCGGCCCGCTCGAGGCGGCGGTCCATGCGGGAAGGCCCGCGAGCATGGTCTTCATGAAGACCTCCTGCTGCTTGCGCATCGCCTCGAACCCCGGCATCGCCGAGAGCGGGTTCGGAAAGACGGTCAGGTTCTCCATCATCTTGGACTGGCCCGAGCGCAGCATGTCGAACGACGCGGCGAGGAAGGCGGGGACAACCGACTGCACCTCGGTCGTGTAGCTGCGGACGAGATCGGTCAGCACGTTGATCGGCAGGACGCTTTCGCCCTTGGACTCATGCTCGGCCACGATCTGCAGCAGATACTGCCGTGTCAGGTCGTCGCCGGACTTGAGGTCGATGATCTGCACCTCTCGCCCCGCGCGGA
>CAZVIS010000611.1:0-1543 GCA_964627355.1 uncultured Rhodobacterales bacterium | reverse complement strand
TTGTCCACCAGCCAGACGGCGGTGGCCTTGGCCATCAGGGGCTTGTTCATGCGCGCGGCTCCTCTACACATCGTCCCCGAGGCTACAGGGCTACCGGGCCGGGAAACCGGCTGCGGGGCCGGGGGCCGCCGCGGTCGTCCTGATTTCGGGGAAATCGAATGCGATATAGGCCGAATGCAAGCGGATGGAAAGGGCTAATGCTGGTGGCTTTGCTGGCCCTATCGGGCGCAGATCGGGCGGAGGCCGAGGGCGAGCGGGCGGGCGACTTCGACTACTATGTTGCCGCGCTGTCCTGGTCGGCCACCTGGTGCGCGCTGACAGGCGACGACCGCCGCGATCCGCAATGCGCGCCCGGACAGGGGATCACCTTCGTCCTGCACGGCCTTTGGCCGCAGTATGAGGAGGGCTGGCCGTCGTACTGCCGCACGGTCGAACGGGATCCGTCGCGAGGAGAGACGGCCGCGGTGGCGGATGTCTTTGGCGGCGCGGGGGCGGCCTTCTACCAGTGGAAGAAGCATGGGCGATGCTCGGGCTTGCCTGCGCGCGACTACTTCGCGCTGGCGCGGCGTGTGCATGAGGGCGTACGGATACCGGACGTGTTCGGCCAGATCGACCGGCGGCTGACGGTGCCTGCGACGGTGGTGGAAGAGGCGTTCACCGAGGCGAACCGTGCGCTGACGCCCCAGATGGTGACGGTGACCTGCGAGGCGGGGCTGATCGACGAGGTGCGCATCTGCCTGACAAAGGACCTCATCCCCCGTCGCTGCGCCCCCGACGCCGCGCGTGACTGCCGGGCGACTGATGCCGTGATCCTGCCTGCGAGGTGACCGCCGGCCGGCGGCCCCCGCTCCGTCAAGGCTGGGCAACACGACGCTGGCCGCCGCCTTGCTGCCCGAATGTTCACGATTGTGAAAGAAATGTGAAGTGCTAGCGTGAAGCCATTGCCTGAATGAAACTTTTGGAAGGACGATGACATGGACGAGAAAGACAAGAAGGAAGTCAGCAAGCTTATCAAGGAGATACTGACCTCTGCGCAGAAGCATCGGGACCAGGTCAAGACGATCCTTCAGCTGACCAGTCAGGACAAGGAATTCAGCAAGCTCGCCAAGGATATGTCCGATACATTCGGACCGTTCCACAAGGCGGCCCGGGCGATCCTCGACAAAATCGGCTGATCGACAGGCCTGACCCGGCCGCTACTCGCCCGCGACCTTGAGCACGATCTTCCCGATATGGCCCGAGCTTTCCAGCCGCCAGTGCGCCTTGGCCGCCTCGACCAGCGCGAATTCGCTGTCGATCACGGCGGCCAACCGTCCGGCGGCGGCCATTGGCCAGACATGCTTCTCGACCTCGGCCGCAATGCGGGCCTTCGAGAGGTCGGACTGCGGGCGCAGGGTCGAGCCGGTGATGGTCAGGCGGCGGATCATCACCTCGGCGAAGTTCAGCTCGACCTTGGGACCTTGCAGGAAGGCGATCTGCACCAGCCGCCCGTCATCGGCCAGTGCCCGCACGTTCCGCGGCAGGTAGGGGCCGCCCACCATGT
>CAZVIS010000610.1:0-1557 GCA_964627355.1 uncultured Rhodobacterales bacterium | reverse complement strand
GCGCGGAAGGCGGGGTCGAGGCTGTCGTCGAAGGCCACCCTTGCCAGCGCGTCCAGCCAGTCGGGGCCGGGGGACGCAGCTTCGGTCACCATGCGCGACAGCACATCCTTGGCCAGCGCCCTCCCCGCCTCCCACTTGTTGAAGGGGTCGGTGTCGTGAGCGAGAAGGAAGGCGCGTTCCTCGGGGCTGACAGTGCGGTCCAACACCACGGGGGCGGAGAAGCCGCGAAGGATGGACGGGACGGGCTTGGCCGCGAGATCCTCGAACGTGAACGACTGTTCGGTTTCCGTCAGCTCCAGCACCGTGGTCGGAACCACCTCGTCCCCGTTGGGGTTCAGCAGGCCCACGGCTAGGGGGATCACTTTCGGCTGTTTCAAGGGCTGGCCCGGAGTGGGCGGGTTCTCCTGCCGGAAGGTCAGGGTGTAGGTCCGCGCGGCGGGATCCCAGGTCTCGCCCACTTTCACACGCGGCGTCCCCGCTTCGGAATACCAGCGCTTGAACTGGGTCAGGTCGCGGCCCGTTGTATCCTCGAAGACCTTGAGCCAATCTTCGATCGTCGCCGCCTCGCCGTCGTGACGGTCGAAGTAGAGGTCGAGCGCGACCTTGTAGGCGTCGTCGCCCACCAGCCGCTTCAGCATCCCGATGACCTCGGCGCCCTTCTCATAGACGGTCGCCGTGTAGAAGTTGTTGATCTCGATGAAGCTTTCGGGGCGGACGGGGTGCGCGAGCGGCCCCGCATCCTCGCGGAACTGGCGGGCGCGCAGGGTCAGCACATCCTCGATCCGCTTGACCGCATGGGACCGCATGTCGCCACTGAATTGCTGGTCGCGAAAGACGGTCAGCCCCTCCTTCAGGCACAGCTGGAACCAGTCGCGGCAGGTGATGCGGTTGCCGGTCCAGTTGTGGAAATACTCATGCGCGATGATCGCCTCGATCCGGGCGAAGTCGTCGTCAGTCGCGGTTTCGGGCAGGGCGAGGACGTATTTGGAGTTGAAGATGTTCAACCCCTTGTTCTCCATCGCGCCCATGTTGAAGTCGTCCACGGCGACGATGTTGAAGACGTCGAGGTCGTACTCGCGGCCATAGGCGGTCTCATCCCACTTCATGGACCGGATCAGGCTGTCCATCGCATAGGCGCAGCGCCCCTCGTCCCCCGGGCGGACCCAGATGTTGAGGTCAACGGGGCGGCCGGAGGCGGTGGTGAACTTGCCGGAATGTGCCACAAGGTCGCCCGCAACCAGCGCGAACAGGTAGGCAGGCTTGGGCCAGGGGTCGTGCCATTCGGCCGAACCCGGCCCCTGCCCCATCGGATTGCCATTGGACAGAAGCACCGGCAGGTCCGCCTCGATCCGCACCCGGAAAGGGGCCATGACGTCAGGGCGGTCGGGGTAGAAGGTGATCTTGCGGAACCCCTCGGCCTCGCACTGGGTGCAGTACATGCCGTTCGACATGTAGAGCCCTTCGAGCGCGGTATTCTCGGCGGGCGCGATCTCGACCACCGTTTCCAGCGTGAAGTCGCCCTCGGGCAGGGCCGCCATCGGGACCGTCAGGCCGGTG
>CAZVIS010000609.1:0-1558 GCA_964627355.1 uncultured Rhodobacterales bacterium | reverse complement strand
ACAAGGCCAGGGCAGAGCTGGCCTTGGGTGACTAGAGAATCAAGCTGTTCTCGGATCCGGATGCGTTGAACGCCCTGATCCGCCGGTTTCTCGCGCAAGGCGAGGTGCAGAATTCGTCAAGCAGCGGCCGAACCTCGGCCGCGCTGACGATCCTGCAATCGGGCCAATCCTCGCTGCTCTCGATCCTCGGGCGGTGAACCCGCCTAGCGGGTGGCGAGGCAGGCCTCCAGCCTGGCAAAGCTGGCGGCGATCCCGTCCGGCGCATCCTCGGCCAGAAAGCCGTCGAGCGCGGGCCAGACCTTCAGCGCCGTGTCGATCAGCGGGTCTGTCCCCTTCGAGTAAAGCCCCGCCTGCACCATCATCTCGGCCCGGTCCCAAACCCCCAACAGTTGCCGCGCGCGGGCGATCAGCTCATTCTCGGCTTCGCTCGCCGCGGCGGGCAGGCTGCGCGAGACCGAGCGAAGCAGGTCGATTGCCGGGAAGCGGCCGCGCTCGGCGATCTTGCGGTCCATCACGACATGCCCGTCCAAAGACCCGCGCAGAATGTCGGCCACCGGCTCCTCCATGTCGGAGCCTGCAACCAGGACGCTGAAAACCGCCGTGATGTCCGCGGTGCCTTCCAGGCCGGGACCGGCGCGCTCGGCCAGCGCCATGATCGTCTGCGCGGTGGAGGGCGGATAGCCGCGCAAGCTGCCCTCCTCGCCGGCTGCGAGTGCAATCTCGCGATGTGCCTCGGCAAAGCGGGTGATGCTGTCCACCAGCAGCAGCACCTGCAGCCCCTGGTCGCGGAAATGCTCGGCCACTGCCATCGCCGTCCAGGCGCAGCGCCGGCGAACCAGCGGCGACTGATCCGAGGTCGCCGCGACAACCACCGACCGGGCCAGACCCGCGGGCCCGAGGACACCTTCAGTGAACTCGCGCAATTCGCGTCCCCGCTCTCCGACCAGTGCGATGATGACGACATCGGCGTCCACCCCCCGGGCGAATTTCGCCAGGAGCGACGACTTGCCGACCCCGGATCCCGCAAAGAGGCCGATACGCTGGCCGCGCACAATGGGAAGCAAAGTGTCGAAGACGGCGACGCCCGTACTCATGCGCGCGCCCAGGCGGCGCCGCTGCGCGGCCGGCGGCGGCGGGCTTCGGAGCGGACGTTCCACCATCCCACGGAACAGCGGGCGACCGTCCAGCGGGCGACCGAAGGGATCGACCACACGACCGATCCAGCCGTCGTCCGGTGCGATGCCCGATGAACCGACGTGGCGCACCGCGTCCCCGATCGCCAGACCTTCAACCCCGTCCTCGGCCAGGACCGTTACATGGTCGCGGTCAAGCGCCAGCACCTCGCCACCCGCCTTGCGACCGGCCCCCTCGATCTGGACACGATGACCGGCCGCGCAGATGTCGGTCAGGCCCCGCACCCGCAATGTTCCGCGCGCGATGTCGACGACCCTGCCGAAGCGCCCGGTTGGGGTGACCGCCCCGATCTCTGCCAGCAACCCGTCAAAAACGCCCGCCATGGGATCCCCCTTTGTTCACGCTCATCGTTTCTAAAGGAATC
>CAZVIS010000608.1:0-1564 GCA_964627355.1 uncultured Rhodobacterales bacterium | reverse complement strand
TCACTGACGATTGGACGGGGGCCCGAGAACGACATCGTGCTGCCCGACCCCGACAGGCTGATTTCGAAGAATCACTGCGCCATCGAGGATCAGGGCGGAGACGTCATCGTCATCGACTTTTCAACCAACGGCACCTTCCTGAACTACGGCAAGGTTCCCTTGGGCCGTGTGCCCACGCCGCTCAACGATGGCGACGTGCTCAGCATGGGCGGGTACGAGCTTGTGGTGGCGATCACCTCGGGCGTTGCCGCGCGCTCTCCGCTTGACCTTGGTCCGGCCGATGATGCGCCGGTTTCGCACGGGCGGGCCGAGGATGCGCCGGAACTGATGGATCTGCTCGACGGCAACGGACCCAAGCGCGCCGATTTTCTCGATGATCTGATGGGGGCCGAGCCCTTGCGCGGCCCCAGCCAGATCGTGCGCGAAGACCCGATCGACGAACTTGGCATGCCCGCCATGCCGGGCGAGGATGACCCGATCCTCGGGCGCATCCCCGACCCGCTGGACGAGCATGAGGGCGCTTCGGCCCGCTACGACAGCTCGTCGATCAGCGACAGCTTTTCGCCCACGCCACGCAAGGCCAATGTCATTCCGGACGACTGGGACGAAGATTTCCTGAGCCCTGCGCCCAAGGGCAAGTCCGCGCGCGATCCTTTTGCGGGCGGGGCTTCGATTGTGCCGCCGCCGCCTCCGGTCGCACCGCCCGCCGCTCCGCCTGCTGCGCGCCGCACGGCGCCAGAGGCGCCGCCGAGCGCGTTCGAGGGGCCGATTCCGGCGCAATCCGTGGTGCCCAAGCCGCCGCGCGCCCGCGCCGCGCCGACCCCCTCGGCCCCGGTTGACGACGAGTCACCCTTTGCCGCGCCTGTCCCGCCCTCGCGGCTCAACTCGGTGGTTCCGCCCCCCCCGACGCGGCCCGCCTCGGTGCCGCCGCCGGTCGCGGCGTCATCGGTCGTACCGGCGCCCGTCCCCGGCCCGGCACCCGTCGCCACGCGCGGTGCCGCAAAAGGTGTCGATGCCGCGCGGGCCTTCTTTCGCGGCGCCGGCGCCGACGACATCGTGATCCCCGACGACGAGATGGCCGCGACGATGGAGCGGCTGGGCGCCATGGTGAAGACGATGATCGAGGGCCTGCGCGAAATCCTCATCTCGCGCAGCGATTTCAAGGGCGAGTTCCGGGTCGAGAAGACACGCCTGTCCTCGGCCGGAAACAACCCGCTGAAGTTCGCGCTGTCGGCCGAACATGCGGTCGAAACGATCCTGCGCCCGCGCGCCAAAGGGTACATGGATTCGGCGGTTGCCGTGAAAGAGGCGCTGGATGACATCAAGGCGCACGAGATCGCGATGGTCACCGGGATGGAGGCGGCGATCAAGGACGTTCTCGTGCGGCTAAACCCCAAGACGCTGGACGAAAAGGCGGGCGGCGGCGGCATGTCGATGCTGACCAACCGCAAGGCCAAGCTGTGGGACGAGTACGAGAAGCTTTACGGCACCCTGTCCGAGCAGGCAGAGCATGATTTCCACGAATTCTTTGCGCGTGCCTTTTCCAAGGCTTATCAGGAGCAGC
>CAZVIS010000607.1:0-1572 GCA_964627355.1 uncultured Rhodobacterales bacterium | reverse complement strand
GATGGGCGCAAGTCCGGCTGCCGACCACCAGAAAGAAGGCGTCCTGCATCTTGCGATGCAGCCAGATGATTCCCGTCAGCCCGCAGAACACCTCGCGCTGTCCGCGCTCGCGCAGGACGGGGGCGTCGGTGCAACCCGCGCTCATGCCGCCACCTGCCCGGCCGCGCCTGCGTCAAGCCGTGCCATCCGCAACTTCCAGATGAACTGCCCGGCGTTGATCGCGTAGGCGGCATAGGCCGCCAGCGCCAGCAGCATCAGCCCCGCCGGAGCCAGCGCCGCCGTGAACAACGCCCAGAGATAGGCCGTGTGCAGCGCGATCACGGCAAAGCTGAAGACGTCCTCCCAGAAGAAGGCAGGGGCGAAAAGGTACTGGCCGAAAACGACTTTCTCCCAGATCGCCCCGGTCACCATGATGGTGTAGAGGAACATCGTCTTGACGATGATCGAGATCGTTGCGGCCTCGTAACCCTCTCCGGTGGACAGGTAACGCAGCACCAGAAAGATCGACACCGCAAAGGCCAGGAACTGCGCCGGCGCCAGCAGCCCCTGGATCGTCGTCCACACCGTGGCGTCCCTGCGGGCGCGTTGTTCGGGCGTGTACAGGGGTGGTCGCTGACCGGTCATCGGCACTCTCGCGGGCTCACTTCAGGGCGGGGACGGCGCGTCGAGCAGCGATCCCATATGCCCAAACTATGGGCTGCCGCTCAAAAGTGTCAATCCAAATTTACATTCCTGTTGGCGCCCAGGCATGGCGCCGAATTCGTCGGCCCCTAAGGTCGTAGGACTTTAAGTACATGAACAATATATATAAAGTAAGTTTCGCTGTCGAGATGTGCGCAGGCGCCTTGTCGAGTGTCAATTTGCTTTGACATTTTCTTTGGGCTGGATGACTGTATGGACGAAGTGTCGCGGGCGTGCTGCCCGCACCGGCCCTGTCCTGCGCTGTGGAGCGCCGCATGAAAGATCAAGCCTTCCCGTCCGGCGGGTCTGACACCGGGCCCCGCTCGGGCCGCTCGGCAGCATCGGACGGTGGCGTGATCGATTTCGCATCATGGGTCGTGGCCCTGCTTGCCGCGCGCAAGCAGTCCGCCGAACCCCGCCTGCGCCCGACCGTTATGGCCGCCTTCCGGTCCGCGGTGGTGGATCATGATGCCGGTCGGATGGAGGCTTTCCTGCGCGACCTCGTTCGGCAGAAGGTTTCGGCCAGCGCAGTGGCGGACCTCTACATCCCCGCACTTGCCCGTACCCTGGGAGAAGACTGGCTTGAGGATCGTGCTTCGTTCTTCGATGTCACGCTTGCCGCGTCGCGCATGCAGGCGATGTTGCGCGCGATCGGCATGGGATGGAGTGCGGACAGCGGCAGTGGCCCGGCCTTGCCTTCGCTTCTTCTCATCGTGCCGCCACGCGAACAGCACAGCCTTGGCGCGATGGTCCTTCTGGGCCAACTGCGCCGTCTGGGGATCTCGGTCCGCCTCTTGATCGCGCCGACGGCACAGGAACTGCGCAGGACGCTGGTTGCGGGGTCGTTCAGCGGGGTCTGGATTTCCGTCGTGGGCACAGACCGCCTTGCAG
>CAZVIS010000606.1:0-1573 GCA_964627355.1 uncultured Rhodobacterales bacterium | reverse complement strand
TCGACCGCCGCAGGGGCCACCAGACCACCGCCAGACAGATCGCCAGCGTCACCACACTGCGGGGGATCCAGATCGTCCAGGCCTCGGGCACGCCCGGGATCACCAGACCGCCGAGAATAAGGCTCCGCAAGGCCGGATCCGCCGCCCCTCCCGGCGCGTTCAGGATCAGCAGCGCCACGCCTTCCCACACAAACAGCATAGCCAGCGTCACCACGATGTCGGGCACCTTCGTCAGCACGATGAGCAACCCGTTGATCGCCCCCATCACCAGCCCCATCCCAAGGACCAGCACCACGACCAGAACCGTACTCACCCCCTGATCCATCATCACGGCAGCCGACACGCTCGCCACCGCCATCATCGCGCCGACCGAAAGGTCCACACCCCCCGCGATCACCACCACCACCTGCGCCGCCGTGGCAAAGGCAAAGGGCAGCGCCGAGCGGCCAAGCGAGTCGAGCCCCGTCGCCCCGAACCCCGGCTGGATGATCCTGGTCGCGATCAGCAGGGCCACCAGCATTGCCAGCAGCCCCAGAATCCACCCGTTCCGCCGCGCCCAGGTCATGCCTGCACCAGCCCGTAGGCCGCGCGCATCAAGGCGGCGTCGCTCGCATCCTTGGCGTCGATCACCTCCACCACCCGGCCATTGAAGATCACCACCGCGCGGTCACAGGCCAGCCGCACCTCGTCGAGTTCCGAGGTATAGAACAGCACCAGCGCCCCGTTCTCGGCCAGCTCACGCACCAAGGGATAAATCTGCCGCTTGGTCCGCACGTCGATCCCCCGCGTCGGATCGAACAGCAGCAAAGTCTCGACCCCTGTGGCCAGCCACCGCCCGATGGTCACCTTCTGCTGGTTCCCGCCCGACAGCCGCCGCACTTCTCCTTGCGCCCGCGTGTCGATCTGCAAGCGTTCGATGGCCTCGGCCACGCGGGCACTTTCCCGCGCCCGGTTCACCGGACCCCATGACCCCACCCGCGCCGAGAACGGCAAGGCGATGTTGTCCCGCACCGATTGCTGCATCGCCAGCGCATCGGCCCGGTTTCCGGGGACATAGGTATGCCCCGCCGCGATGGCATCCGCCGGATGGGCAAAGCTGGCCGCCACCCCGTCGATCTCGAACCCGCCCCGGTCAGGCCGCCGGAACCCCGCCAGCACCTCGAAAAGCTCGTCCTGCCCCTGCCCTTCCAAGGCGACAATCCCCAGCACCTCGCCCCGCCGCGCCTCGAAACTCACATCCGCGAGCTTCCGCCCCGCGCCAAGGCCCTTGACCGCCAGCCGCGGGACACCCGCCGCGCGCGACACCGGCGCCCGCGCCACGCTGGCCGCGCCAATCCGGCCCCCCAGCATCATCTCGATGATCTGCTCCTCGACCCCCGCCTTGATCGGCACCGACCCGACCGTGCAGCCATCCCGCAAGACCGTCGCGCGGTCGCAGATCTCGGCGATCTCGGCAAAGCGGTGCGAGACATAGACGACCGAGGTGCCCTTGTCCGCCTGCGCCCGCACCACCCGCAACACATTGCGCACCAGATCCGCCGGCAGCGCCGCCGTCATCTCATCGAGCAACAGC
>CAZVIS010000605.1:0-1574 GCA_964627355.1 uncultured Rhodobacterales bacterium | reverse complement strand
TACAACCGCCCGCCGCCCCCCGCACCCCTTGAATTTTCCACTAGGTGTTAACCATTTTGTGTTATTGACAAAGTGTTTCCAGATATTGCATTTATTTTACACGACTCTGGTACAGTGTAGGGTCAGGGAGTGATCCGATGCTGGAGTTTCTGCCGAAAGAGGTGCGAGAGGGGCTCGAGGCTGCGCGCCAACGCGACGCCCGCCGCAAGTCCCGACTTCGCGTGCAGGTGGGAGAGGCGGTCTATCCCGTCCTGCGCCTGTGGGAGGATGGCATGGCGCTCGATGCCGCGCTGGCCCCGCACCTGCGCGGGCTTGTCGATGTCTTCGACGGCAGCCGTCACATCTTCCAGTGCCTCATCGTCGCCTCGACCGCCGAGAATGGCGAGCTTGTGTGCGGGTTCAAGCGGTCAACCCCGGTGACCGATCGCGCCGCGCTCGACTTCTGGAAGGACGAGAACGCGCCGGTGGGCTTTCTTCCGAAGGCTTAGGGCACGATCTCCACCACCGTCGCGGCGTCCGTTGCGGCCCAGACCTCGTCCATCTCGGCATTGGTCAGCGCGATGCAGCCTGCCGTCCAGTCGCCTGCCAGCTGCAGCCCTTCGGGCAACGCATTAGGCTGCCCGTGGATCATGATGTCGCCGCCTGGATCGAACCCGGCTTCCGTGGCCGCCATCCGATGCCGCGACTGCGGATAGTCGAGGCCGAGCGAGAGGTGATAGCGGCTGCCGTCATTGCGCCGGTCGATGCGGAACTCCCCCTCGGGCGTGCGCCCGTCGCCCTGCCGCGCCTTGTCGCCAGTGGGCGAGAACCCGAGCGCCACGGCATAGGTCCGCACCACCCGCCCCTCCTGCCACAGCGTCATCCGCCGTGCGGCCTTCTCGACCAGGATCCGGTCCACCGTCCCGGCGATCGGCGGCAGGTCCGGTTCCACCGTCGGGCGCAGCCACACCGCCGCCAGCGCCGCCGCCAGCGCCGCAAGCAGCAGCACCAGGCGGGCCAGGCGCCTCATTGCAGGTCGCTGAACGCCGCCTGCAGCCGCGCCACCGCCTCGGCCACCAGGCTGCGGCGGGTGGCTAGGTTGATGCGCAGGAAGGTCTCGCCCCCGGTGCCGAAGCTGTGGCCGTGGTTCACGCAGATGCGCGCGGCCTTCTCGACCCGGCCGGTGAACTCTTCCCGCGTCATGCCGGTGCCCGCGAAATCGACCCAGGCGAGGTAGGTCCCCTCCAGCCGCATCGACCGAACGCCGGGGATGGCGCTCACACCGCTGTCGAAGATCTGTCGGTTGCCGTCGAGATAGCGCATCAGCGCATCGACCCAGACCGCCCCTTCCGGGCTGTAGGCAGCCGTCGCCATATGCATCCCGAACGAGTTCGGCGAGATCCCCATCGCCCCATAAACCATGGCAAAGCGCGCCCGCAGCGCCGGATCGGGGATCGTGATGTTCCCGATATGCGCGCCCGCGATGTTGAAGGTCTTGGTGGTGGCCGTCATCATCACAAGGCGCGGCAGCACCTCGGGTGCCGCCAGCGGCATCGGAATGTGCGTGTGGCCCGGAAACACCAGATCATGGTGGA
>CAZVIS010000604.1:0-1575 GCA_964627355.1 uncultured Rhodobacterales bacterium | reverse complement strand
CTGCTCCCCAGAACCCCGCGCACCGGCACGCCAAGCCGCCGCAGCGCCGCCAGATGCACCGCCCCGATGAAGCCCGTCCCGATGATCGCCGCTTCAGACAACCGAATACCCCCCATCGACGTTGAGGCAGGCCCCCGTGATGAACCGCGCGGCCTCGGACGCGAGGAACAGCACCGCCGGCCCAATGTCCGACGGCTGCCCCCACCTGCCCAACGGCGTCCGCGCCGCCACAGCCGCAACATGCGCCGGATCCGTCCGGCTGCGCGCGGATTGCTCGGTCACGATGAACCCCGGTGACACCGCATTCACCCTTATCCCGTCCCCCGCCCAGGCAATCGCCAGCGACTTCGTCAACTGCACCACCGCCGCCTTGCTCGCCCCATAGGCGGGGTTCCGCGGGCTGCCGAAGGAGGCATACATCGAGGCGATGTTCACCACCGCGCCCCCTGCCGCCTTCAGCGCCCCATGAAAGGCCAGCGCGGTCCGGAACGACCCGTGCAGGTTCACATCCACCACCGTGGCAAAGAAGCCAGGCTCCATCTCCTCGCCCCGCCGGGTGATCGCGGCGCAGTTCACCAGCACGTCCAGCCGCTCCATCCCCGCCGCCAAAGCCGTCACCGCGTCATTGTCGCGCACATCGAGCTGGACGTAAGGGTAAAGGCCTTGATCCTCGGGCGCCGGGGCCTCCTCGGCCCCCGTGATCGTCACCGATGCACCTGCCGCCAGAAACCCGCGCGCGATGTTCGCCCCGATCCCGGCGCGGCTGGCGCCCACGACGAGGACATTCGCGCCCGTAAAGTCAAACCGTGCCGTGCCCACCGCGACTCTCCCCCTCCGCGTCGTCACCAGCCTTTCAAAGCCGTCCCCGTCACGCAAGCACTTTTTCATCCTGCCGAAAATGAAAACCTACTTCCGTTTCCCCAGCCGCCGCCCCACGCTCACGATCAGCGATTGCCCCACCACCAGTGCAGGCACCTGGCTGCGGAAATGGCCCAACTTCGCCTCCTTCACGAACAGCACCTCGCGCGCCAGCCCCGCAATCGGGCTCAGCTCATTGTCCGTGACCGCCAGCACCGGCACCCCCCGTGCGGCCACCGCGCGCGCGGTCTCGACCGTTTCGGGCGTGTAGTCGTCGAATGTGATGGCCAGAAGAACATCCCTCGGCCCGATGGCCAGCGCCTGCTCGGCCCGCATCGACCCCTGATTGTCCATCAGATGCGCCCGGACCCCGATGTTCGCCAGCCCGTAGAAGAGGTAGGCGCCAATCCCGAACGCCCCCCGCGCCGCCACCACATGCACTGCCTCGGCCGCGGCCAATTCCGTCACGAAACGGCCCAAAGCGGCCCGGTCAAGGTTCTGGTCGATCCGCACCAACGAGTGGATCGCCGCCCGCGTCATCAGGCCGAACACCCGCTCGGGCTGTTCCAGATCCGCATCCGCCAGATCCTCCGGCCCCGGCGGAATGCTGAGGTCCGAGAGGCGCTCGGAATACGAAGGCCCCGGCCCCATCACCCGCTCGCGGAACACCGCCTGAAACTCGGGGAAGCCCGCAAAGCCCAGTTCCTGCGAAAGGCG
>CAZVIS010000603.1:0-1576 GCA_964627355.1 uncultured Rhodobacterales bacterium | reverse complement strand
GCCAGCGCGCACGGCCCTATCTTTTCTCCAACGCGCTGCCGCCTGCGGTGGTGGGCGCCTCGCTGGTGGCGCTGGACATCGTCGAAGCCGCCGACGACCTGCGCGCGCAGCTTTTCGCCAATGCGGACTACTGGCGCAGCGGACTGACCGATGCGGGCTTCACCCTGCTGCCCGGCGCCCATCCCATCGTGCCGGTCATGCTGGGCGAGGCGAAGTTGGCGCAGGGGATGGCGGCGGCGCTGAACAAGCGAGGCGTGCATGTGGCGGGGTTCTTCTTCCCCGTGGTGCCGCAGGGAAGGGCCCGCATCCGCACGCAGATGAATGCGCGGCTGACAACCGGGGATCTGGACTTTGCGCTCGATGCCTTTGCTGCGGCGGGCAGGGAAACGGGGGTGCTGGCGTGACCGCCGACCCGGTACTGCAGATCTACGCCGCCAATGCCGCCGCGATGGCCGCGCGCTTTGACAGATGCGCGACAGAAGCACTGCTGGCAGGGGTGATCGACCTGCTGCCGAAGCCGCCTGCGCCGGTGCTCGATGTGGGCGCGGGCAGCGGGCGGGACGCCGCGTGGTTTGCGGCCCGCGGCCATGCCGTCACCGCCGCCGAGCCGGTCGCGGCCTTTCACTCGCTGATCGCCGCACGCGATCCTGCAATCGCGGTGGTCGCCGCGGGACTGCCCGACCTTGCGGGGCTGACTGGCGGCCATGCCCTGGCGCTGGTCAATGCGGTCTGGCACCACCTTCCGCCACCCGCCCGCGACGCAGCGATGCACCGGCTTTGCGGCTTGCTGGCCCCATGGGGCGTGCTGTTGCTGTCGCTGCGCCACGGCCCCCTGCCACCCGGCCTGCCGGTGTTCGCGCTTGATCCGCAGGTCGAGAATGCGCGCGCGGCGCGGGCAGGGCTGTCGCTGCTTCGCCGCCATGAAACGCCCGCCACCGGCCCCGAAACCGCCGCCGACGGCATCAGCTGGACCTGGCTTGCCCTTCGCAAGGACCCCACCCCATGACCAATCAGATGACCGCGCTGGTAAAGGCCCGCCCCGAGCCCGGCCTGTGGATGGAACACCGACCGGTGCCGGAGATCGGGCCGGACGATGTGCTGATCCGGGTGAAGAAGACCGGCATCTGCGGGACCGACATCCACATCTGGAACTGGGACGACTGGGCTCGGAAGACGGTGCCGGTGCCGCTGGTCACCGGCCACGAGTTTGCCGGCGAGATCGTGGAAGTGGGGCGCAACGTGACAGACCTGAAGGTCGGGCAGCGGTGCAGTGGCGAGGGGCATCTGATCGGCAAGCACTCGCGCCAGTCGCGGTCGGGGCGGTTCCACCTTGACCCCGAGACGCGGGGGATCGGGGTGAATGAGCCTGGGGCGTTTGCCGAGTTCCTGCGACTGCCTGCCTTCAACGTGGTGCCCCTGCCGGATGCCATCGACGACGAGATCGGGGCGATCCTCGATCCCCTGGGCAATGCGGTGCATACGGCGCTGAGTTTCGATCTGGTGGGCGAGGACGTGCTGATCACCGGCGCGGGGCCGATCGGGATCATGGCGGCGGCGGTGGCGCGGCATGTGGGGG
>CAZVIS010000602.1:0-1589 GCA_964627355.1 uncultured Rhodobacterales bacterium | reverse complement strand
ACTCTGTCGCACGTGTGGACACGCCCTCAGCCGCCCCCGATCAGGGCCCCCGCCGCGAATACCAGGGCCCCCCCCACCACGACCTGCAGGACCGCCCGGATGAACGGGGTCTCCATGAAGCGGTTCTGGATCCAGGCGATGGCCCAGAGCTCCACGAAGACCACGACGAAGGCGATGATCGTGGCGGTCCAGAAGTCCGGGATCAGGTAGGGCAGCGCGTGGCCAAGGCCTCCCACGGTCGTCATGATCCCCGAGGCGAACCCCCGCTTCACCGGCGACCCCCGCCCCGACAGCACCCCATCATCATGCGCGGCTTCCGTGAACCCCATCGAGATCCCCGCCCCAACGGAGGCCGCCAGCCCCACCAGGAACGTCGTATGGGTGTCCTGCGTGGCAAAGGCCGTGGCAAAGATCGGGGCGAGGGTGGAGACCGAGCCATCCATCAGCCCCGCCAGCCCCGGCTGCACCCAGGTCAGGATGAACTGCCGCTTCTCGGCGGCGTTCTCGTCAGCCTTGGCATCCTCGGGCAGATGCTCGGCCTGCAACTGGTCCGCCCGCTTCTCGTGCCCCGCTTCGGCCGCCGCCAGATCCCCCAAGAGTTTCCGCGTCCCCGCATCCTGCGTCCGCGCCGCCGCCCGCTCATAGAAGGTCCGCGCCTCGGACTCCATCGCGCGAGCCTCGCCCCGGATCCGGTCGAGGCCGAGGTTCTCGGTCAGCCAGACGGGGCGGCGGGCATAGGCGCCGGCCACATGCTCGCGCCTTATCAGGGGGATGACGGGGCCGAAGCGGGTGGCATGCAGGTCGATCAGGCGCTGGCGGTGGGTATCCTCTTCCGCCGCCATCCCGTCGAACAAGGCCGCCGAGGCCGGATAGTCGGCCCTCAACCGCTCGGCATAGGTGCGGTAAATCCGCCCGTCATCCTCTTCGTTCGAGATGGCGAGGGCGAGAACCTCTTGCTCGGTCAGGTCGGCAAAACGGCGGCGGTTGGACAGGCCGGGGATCATGGCGGCTCCTGATCTGGAATGATTCTAAACTAGGCCGAGGCCTGTGCATCGGCAAGGTGGAATGACTGAACCAATCGGTTCACTTTCCTCTGGACAAACTGAACGACTCGGTTCAGATATACACCATCTAAACCGATCAGTTCAGAAAGGTCGCCCCCATGCTCCGCTTCGCCACCACTGCCGCCGTCCTGATCCTGACCGCCGTGCCCGTCCTTGCCGACGTGACGACGATCGACCTGCCGCGCCTGTCCTTCCCGACCGACGCGGTGACGGCCCCCACGACCTCCACGGTCAGCGCCGCCAACGGCCGCTGATCCGCCGCCCTTGTGAAACGCCCCGACGCGCGTCTATCCTGCCATGTCAGGAGACAATGATGGACAGCGCGCCGGAGGCGATCCGCAAGGGCCGGAAGTATGACCAGGTGCTCGCCGGGGCGCGGTCCGTTTTTCTGCGTGACGGGTTCGAGGGCGCCTCGGTCGATGACATCGCGCGCGAGGCGGGGGTGTCGAAGGCCACGCTCTACAGCTACTTCCCCGACAAGCGCCTGCTGTTCATGGAGTTCGCCAAGGCCGAATGCCGCCGCCA
>CAZVIS010000601.1:0-1620 GCA_964627355.1 uncultured Rhodobacterales bacterium | reverse complement strand
TTCAGGCGTTGATGGACGCGACGGGGATTTCGACGCTGATCGCCTGGGTTTCGGGCATCGAGGTCAGCCTCGAGTGGAACCTCCTGAACTCCTACACCGGGCTGATCCTTCCGCTCGTCGCCACGGCCACTGGCACATTCCTCTACCGTCAGTTCTTCCTGACCATCCCGGATGAGCTGGTCGAGGCCGCGCGGATGGACGGGGCGGGGCCCCTGCGGTTCCTGTGGGATGTCCTCATCCCCCTCTCCAAGACCAACATTGCAGCGCTGGCCACGATCATGTTCGTCTATGCCTGGAACCAGTACCTCTGGCCGCTTCTCATCATCACCGACCGCGAGAATTACGGGATGGTCGTGGTGCAACTGTCTGACCTTGTGCCGGACCAGCAGACCACCGGGGGCGGGACGCCGACCTGGCATCTGGCGATGGCGGCCACGCTTGTCGTCATGCTGCCCCCGATCGCCATCGTCATCCTCATGCAGCGCTGGTTCGTGCGCGGCCTGATCAACACCGACAAGTGAGGCACCCATGGCCGAGATTAACATCCGCCGCGTCGGCAAGACCTATGGCAAGACGCAGATCATGTCGGGCGTGGACCTCGACATCCGCAACGGCGAATTCGTCGTGATCCTGGGGCCTTCGGGCTGCGGCAAGTCCACGCTTCTGCGGATGATCGCGGGGCTGGAGGAGATCACCAGCGGCGAGATCGCCATTGCCGGCACCATCGTCAACGCGCTGGAACCGCGCGAGCGGGGATGCGCGATGGTGTTCCAGAACTACGCGCTTTACCCGCACATGACGGTGGCCGAAAACATCGGCTATGCGCTGAAGGTCGCGGGTGTGTCCCGGGCCGAGCGTCGGTCCAAGGTGGAACAGGTAGCCCAGTCGGTGGGCCTGTCCGAGTTCCTCGACCGCAAGCCGGGGCAGTTGTCGGGCGGCCAGCGTCAGCGCGTCGCCATGGCCCGCGCGATCATCCGCGAGCCGAAAGTGTTCCTGTTCGATGAACCCCTTTCGAACCTCGACGCCAAGCTGCGCGTCCAGATGCGGCATGAGATCCGGCGCATCCACAACAAGATCGGTGCGACCTCGATCTTCGTGACGCATGACCAGCACGAGGGGATGACGCTGGCCGACCGCCTTGTGGTGATGAACAAGGGCACGATCGAGCAGGTGGGCACGCCGGAAGAGATCTACGAACGCCCGGCATCCGTCTATGTCGCGGGCTTCATCGGCAGCCCGGCCATGAACTTCCTGCCCGGCCGGATCGCCGAGGGCCGGACCTCGGTCGTGCTGGAAAACGGCGTGGCCCTGCCGCTGGCGGCGGGGATACAGGCGCAGGCGGGAACGCTGGTACAGGTGGGCCTGCGGCCCGAACAGCTGGCCCTTGGCCCGGTCGCCGGCGCCATGCTGACCGCCCGCTTCGACTTTGCCGAGGAACTGGGGTCGGGGCGCGAGTACCACCTGAACATCGAGGATATTCCGGTCACGGTCCTGTCCACCGAGAAACTGGCGCTGGCCGAGGGCGACGAGGTCGGCCTGACCTTCTCATCGGCCTCTCTGCATCGCTTTGACGGCACGACCGGGCGCCGCATCGGCCTTATGGCGGTCGAGCGGCAGGTC
>CAZVIS010000600.1:0-1623 GCA_964627355.1 uncultured Rhodobacterales bacterium | reverse complement strand
CGTTGATGCTGCCCGATTGCGCCCAGGACGGGCGGACCCAGGGGGCGGCCAGGGCCGCGGCCCCGAAGCCCAGCGTGGAACGGCGGGAAAGTCTCATGGTGTATCCTCTCCTGTTGTCATTTTTCTGTTGATTATGGTCATGCAGCGTTGGCGTTCGCGCAAATCAATTCCGCATTGCGGGCGGCCAATTCACCCTCTGGTGGTGCTTCGGGCTGATCGAGCACCGGGAAAAGGGCGCGAAGTGCATCATGATGCCGCCGCACGCCCCATTCGAGGTCGGACAGGTGGAAGGCCTCGAAGGCGCGGCTCTTCATCGACTCGTTCGACCAGATCTGCAGTTGCTGGTCTTCCTTGGCCGTATCGCGGTCGATCCGGTAGGACAGATGCCGCGCGGCCCGCATGGCGCGCGTCTCATGCGCGTGGCGGTAGCTGCGGCCCGACAGGCGCGTGAGGCCGGGGGTCAGCGGCAGGTCGTGGTAGAACTGGATGCTTTCCGGCGTGAAGGAGAAGACGATGTTGGGAAAGACACCGTAATAGGTCCAGGACCGGCGGAGGTGCGGCGGCAGCCAGTCCTGTTCGGGGGCGATCTTGAGGTACTGGCGCACCGACCAGCGCCGCCCGGGCGCATCGCCGAACTCGCCCACCGAATGGGACAGCCCGCCGGCATAGTGCAGGTCGCGGTAGGTGCGCCCGTAGAGGTCCTGCAGAGCCGGGTGGGCCATGGCGACATGGTAGCCTTCGTTGTCCACATCGCGGACGGATTTCCAGTTGACGGGCAGGTCCGTGGCCCAGTCGGCCACGCGGGCAGGCAGGGCCTCTGCCGCCCGGTAGGCCGCGAAATCGGCGTCGAAGGGGGCCAGCCATTCGGCCACGCTCGGCTGCGGGCCGGGATGCAGGCGCAGGAAGATGAAGCCATGGAAGGTTTCCACCTCGACCGGTTTCAGGCCAAAGTCGCGGCGGTCCATGGGGCCAAAGGTCTCGGGCCGCGCCGCCCCGCGCAGCGACCCGTCGAGGTTGTAGACCCAGCCGTGGAAGGGGCAGACCATCGCGCCCTTGCAATGCCCCTGCGCCCCGTCCACGACCCGCGCGCCCCGGTGACGGCAGAGGTTGTGGAACCCCCGCACCACCCCGTCCTGCCCTCGCATCACGACCGCGCGTTCCCCCAGCAGGTCGAAGGCCAGCCAGTCGCCTGGCGCCGGAATGTCGCTGACATGGCCCGCGACCTGCCAATGCGTCAGGAACAGGTTCTCGCGTTCCAGCGCGAACATGGCATCCGAATGGTAGGACCAGCCGGGAAGGCCCTTGCGGTCCCAGTCGTTCGGCGTCGGCAGGGCGAGCGATTGCAGGTGGCTCATGGGGTTTCCCTTTCAAGGCGGGTCCTGACCCAATGGTGAAAGCGGTGCAGGTCGAATTCCTGCGGCATCAGGGTGCCGCGGGTGAAGGCGGGCGAGGCAAGGCCGCGCTGGTTCATCTCGGCAGCGTCGGCGTCCTGGTCGAGGACGGTCTGGGCGAAGCTGGCGACATGGGCGGGGTCGAAACCCGGTTGGGCAAGGGTTTCGGCGGCGAACAGCCACTCGGCGGTCAGGCGGGTGGTGTTGGGGGTCAGCGCCTCCAGCCGCACCG
>CAZVIS010000599.1:0-1628 GCA_964627355.1 uncultured Rhodobacterales bacterium | reverse complement strand
GGCGTGGACAGATCCCCCCGTTCCTCCAGCATCTGCATCACGATGGCGGTCGAGGTCAGAACGAACCCGGTGCCTGCGATCAGGGCCGTGGCAAAGGGATAGCCAAGGCTCAGGCCTACAAGGCTGAGGACCCCCATCGAGACCAGCACCTGCGCCAGTCCCAGCCCGAAGATGTCGCCCCGCATGGCCCAAAGGCGCGAGGGCTCCATCTCCAGCCCGATGATGAAGAGGAACATCACGACGCCGAGTTCGGCGACATGCAGCATCGTTGCGGGGTCGGAGAAAAGGCCAAGGCCGAAGGGCCCGATGACCAGCCCTGCCGCAAGGTAGCCAAGGACCGAGCCGAGGCCCAGACGCTTGAACAGCGGCACGGCGATGACGGCGGCGGCCAGCAGGATAACGACCGACGCGATGTCGGGTCCTGCGGCGTGAGCTGCGTCGGCTGCGTGGCTGGCGGCTTCGGTGGCCATCGGGTCCCCTCGGTTGGCCCGCGCGACTATTGCGGCAGGGCGGCGGGCTGTCCAGCGTCAGCCGGGGCGGCGCTGCGCGAGTGAGAGCTCCTCGATCATCGAGGCAGGCGACATGGCCAGAGCGCAGTCGATGGCGGCCAGAAGGTCGGTCATGGGAATCGGCACCTGTTTGCCGAAGCGGCCTGCGGCGATGTCGTCCAGCACCTCATCCGTTGCGACGTTTCCGGGGTTCAGGACGCAGAACCCTATACCCAGGGGCCGTAGCGCCAGCCGCATTGCGGCAAAGGCGCCCAGAAGCCCCGCCTTGGCAGCGGTATTCGCCACCTCGGACGTTGCACGACCGGGCTGGCCCGAGAGGGCGCCGATGGCCAGCACATGGGGGTTGGGCGACAGGGCAAGGCGCGGGGCCAGGCGGCGCACGAGTTCGATGGGGGCCATAAGGTTGACGTCGAGCAGGCGGCGCGTTTCGGCCTCGGTCGAGGTGGGGAAGCGGTAGGCCTCGGTAAAGGCGCCTTCTTCCCAGACCCCGCCGAGGTAGAGGAGCGCGTCGAGTGGCCCGTCCCCCACCGCCTTCACAACTGCGTCAAGCCCCGCCCCGGTCGCCACATCGGCCGCGATCCAGGTTCCCGCTTTGGCGGCGCTGCGGGAGACGGCATGAACGTGGTCGCCCCGACCCTCCAGATGCCGCGCGACCGCCGCCCCGATCCCCCGGCTGCCCCCCACGATCAGAACCCGGCGCGCCATGATTGCCCCTTTCGCATACCATCCGTATGTGAAACTGCCGACGCCCGCCCGCCCTGTCAAGCCGCCGCCCCTTTCCTTTGGCGGCCCTTTCGCCTATGGACCCGCTCCGAACCCGAGGAGCCCCCGCATGCAAGGCAGCGCCAACCTGAACCTGATGATCAAGGCCGCGCGCAAGGCGGGGCGGGCGCTGGTCAAGGACTTTCGCGAGGTCGAGAACCTTCAGGTGTCCTCCAAAGGCCCCGGCGATTTCGTGACCAAGGCCGACCGCGAGGCCGAGCGGATCATCAAGGAAGAACTGATGGGGGGCCGGCCGACCTATGGCTGGCTGGGCGAGGAGACGGGGGCAGACGCGGGAGAGGATCCCACACGGCGCTGGATCGTCGATCCTTTGGACGGCACCACGAACTTCCTGCA
>CAZVIS010000598.1:0-1630 GCA_964627355.1 uncultured Rhodobacterales bacterium | reverse complement strand
GTCTCGATGGCCCGCGCCACATGCGCCTTGTTGATCGCCGACCAGGCCGACTTCGGATTGCGCGGGGCGATCAGGATCATCGAGCGATCCCCATCCAGCGCCCGCGTCACCGAGTCGATCCACCCCCAGCAAAGCAACTCCTCGACTTGCGCCTCATAGGCCAGATAGTCCGGATGGTGCCGCTTGAAGGTGGCCAGCCAGACCGGCCCCTTCTCGTGGTGGTGGTCGGCCAGCCAGTCCCGCAATTCGCCCCGCGAGCTGACGGTGAGGATCGGCGCCTCCTCAGCTGCCCGCGCCATTAGGCAAAGACCTCGGCAGTGTTGACACGGGCGGTCCGGGTGATGGCCCAGGCGTAGATGATGAAGCAGAGGTTGCTTACAGTTGACAGGGCCGTATCAATCACTGCCCCGGTCCAGTATCCGGAGATGAGCGGGACGTCACCGCCGCGCAGGGGGACGGACAAAGCCACAACGGCAACCAGCGGCAGGGGTCCAAGGACGGCGATGCGCCAGAACCTGCCCCAGACACTCCCGCCGGTCGCCGGGCCGTCGGGCACCACCTGCCGCGCGAGCCATGGACCCGCAAAGGCGAACGCGAGCGGGAGGAGAAAGCAGATGGCACCGGTCAGGACGAGTGGCCGACGCGGGGCATCGACGCCCAGGGTCAGGACGACCGCCACGATGACCGGCAGGAGTAATACCGCGGCGACCGATCCGGTTGCCCGCAAGCTCAACGGGTTTCGATTTCCCATGCTCGCGACACTCCCTGTCGAGGCTGCATGGATCGAGGACGACATCAGCGCGACGGCAAGGAACAGACCGGCAGCCCTCCAGCCGTTCCGGCCTTCCGTTGACCAAAGATCCATCGCCGTCAGGACGATCGAGGCAACGAGGCCGAACGGGAGCATCACCAGCATGAGGCGCCAGAGCGGCAGGGGCAACTCGCGGGGGAAGGCTGGTGGCATCTCAGCCGTGGCCATCGTTCGCGCCCCTCCCCGCATCCCAATTCTTGAGCCACCGCTTCGGCGCGGCCTCCCTCCACTGGCGGAGAAGGCGGGCGCGGGCCCAGTCCTCGTCGATCCGTCCCGCCCGGACCAGCACCAGGTTGTGGGGGGCGTAGTGGGGGTGGAGGAGGAAGGTGTCGGGGGAGGCGGCGATCATCATCTCGCGCTCTTCCCGCCCCATCTTGAAGACGGCGGCGTCCATATAGGGGGACCACCAGCACCACATCTTGCCGTGGGCCTTGAGGCAGGGGTTGCCCCAGGGAAACGCCTCGGTCACTTCCGGAAGGTTTAGGGACAGGGCGAGGGCCTTGAGGGCGGGCCAGTCGGAGATCATGGGGGCCTCGGGGGCAGGGGCCCGTCCAGTGAACCGCAGCCGGACGATCCGTCAAGGCCGTTTCCCGCGTGTCGCACGTGTGGACAGAACCGCGCCCCAGCAAAATCAAGGGGTTGAGGGGGTCTGTTTAACCCCCTGTTAACCTGCGCACGCAGGCTACCCCTTGATCCACGGATACCGCCCCGTGTCCTTGCCCGCATAATCGGGGTCGAGGTAGATGAAGAGGCGCGTGATCCGGCCCCCCTCGACCGTGAAGCAGTCGCACCACCGCCCCGCGCCCCACATCGGATGGT
>CAZVIS010000597.1:0-1632 GCA_964627355.1 uncultured Rhodobacterales bacterium | reverse complement strand
ACCGTCTCGACCTTCACGCTGGACAACGGGCTGGAGGTCGTGGTGATCGAGGATCACCGCGCCCCGGTGGCCGTGCAGATGATCTGGTATCGCGTCGGGTCCGCCGACGAGGCCCCCGGCAAGTCCGGCATCGCGCATTTCCTGGAACATCTGATGTTCAAGGGCACCGACACGCTGAAGGCGGGCGAGTTCTCGGATACCGTGGAATTGCAGGGCGGGGACGACAACGCCTTCACCTCTTACGACTACACCGCCTATTTCCAGCGTGTCGCCGCCGACCGCCTGCCGATCGTCATGCGGATGGAGGCTGACCGCATGACCAACCTGCAGATGACCGAGGAAGACGTAACGACCGAGCGCCAGGTGATCCTCGAGGAGCGCAGCCAGCGCACCGACAGCGACCCCGGCGCCCTGTTCGACGAACAGCGTCGCGCGGCGCAGTTCCTCAACCACCCTTATGGCGTCCCGATCATCGGCTGGCGGCACGAGATGGAGGGGCTGACGCGCGAGGATGCGCTGGCCTTCTACCGCCTGCATTACGCGCCGAATAACGCGGTGCTGGTGATTGCGGGCGACGTAACCGTGGACCAGGTGCGCGCGCTGGCCGAGGAGCATTACGGCCCGATCCCCGCCAATCCCGCGATACAGCCCCGCGCCCGCCCGTCCGAGCCGCCGCAACTGGCCGAGCGCCGCCTGACCATGGCCGACCCCCGCGTAGCCCAACCCTATGTCATCCGGACCTACCTCGCCCCCGAACGCAACGCGGGCGACCAGAAGGACGCCGCCGCACTGACGGTTCTGGCCGAGCTTCTGGGCGGCAACCCCACGACGTCAGTGCTGGCCAAGGCCCTGCAGTTTCAGGACCCCAAGGCGGTCTATACGGCGGCCTTCTACGACGGCTCGTCTCTGGACACCGCGCAGTTCGGTCTGGCCATTGTCCCCGTCCCCGGCGTCTCGCTGCAAAAGGCCGAGGATGCGATGGACGCCGTGATCGCGACCTTCATGACCGAAGGCGTGGACCCTGCGGCCCTCGACCGCATCAAGACGCAACTGCGCGCCGCCCAGATCTACGGCCGCGACAACATCGACGGCCTTGCCCGCCGCTATGGCGAGGCGCTGACGACCGGGCTGACGGTCGCCGATGTGCAGGCCTGGCCCGATGTCCTGCAGGCGGTCACGGCCGAGGATGTGATGGCCGCCGCCATGTCCGTCCTGAACCGCAACAACGCCGTCACCGGCTGGCTGACCCAGGCCGAGGGGGAAACGCAATGATCCTGCGCGCCACGCTGGCCTTCCTGCTTCTGGCCCTGCCCGTCCGGGCCGAGATGACCATTCAGGACGTCACCTCGCCCGGCGGCATCCGCGCCTGGCTGGTCGAGGATGCCTCGATCCCCTTCACCGCGCTGGAGATCCGTTTTCGCGGCGGCGCGAACCTTGACCCGGCGGACAAGCGCGGCGTCACCAACCTGATGGCCGCGCTGATCGAAGAGGGGACGGGCGACCTCGACTCACAGGGGTTTGCGGCGGCACGGGATGCGCTGGCGGCCGAGTTCCGCTTTGAATCCGGACAGGATGCGGTGTCCGTCTCGGCCCGCTTCCTGACCGAGAACCGCGACGCCTCGGTCGATCTTC
>CAZVIS010000596.1:0-1640 GCA_964627355.1 uncultured Rhodobacterales bacterium | reverse complement strand
GCGGGGCAGCGGCGGGGGCATGTGTCGATTGCCTGCTCGCAAGCCCTTCTGCCCTATTTCCTGCCCGAACAGATCGGCCAATACCGCCGCACGCATTCCGCCGTCACCTTTGGCGTGCGGGTGCGCGACCGTGAGGCGGCAGAGATGGCGCTGGTTGATCATCTGGCGGATATTGCGCTGATCTTTGAGCCCGTCCGGCTGTCCGAAGTGCAGGTCCTGTCCACCGTGCGTCAGCCGATCCATGCGGTGATGGCTGCCGATCATCCCTTGGCCGCCCCCGGCCCCGTGCGGCTGCGCGACTGTGCGGCCTATCCCGTCGGCCTGCCGACCGCGCAATACGGCGTGCGGCACCTGATCGACCTTGCGCTGGTCAAATCCTCGGTAAGGCTCGATGTGGCGCTGGAGGCGGACAACTTCGAATTCCTGCGCCGCTACCCGGCACAAGAGCGCCTCATCACCTTCCAGATCCCCATCGGCCTGTCGGATGCAGTGGGCGAAGGTGTGGTGACCCGCCCCGTCGATACCCGCGACGTGCCGGAGGGGAGCCTGTATCTGTGTCAGTTGCGCGGTCGCACCCTGCCTGTCGCCGCCGCCAAGTTCGCGGCGCAGATGGAGCGGGTGCTCGACGCCCGCTTCAACTGACCGCGCGGGCCGCCTGCGCCAGTTCATTGCGCAGCCGCGCCTCCTCATGCGCCTTGGGCTTGGACAGGCCCGCAAGCAGCAGATAGGCGACCGGCGTGATGTAGAGCGTGGCGATGGTGGCAAGGCCAAGGCCGCCGACGATGATCCAGCCCAGAACCTCGCGCGCCTCGGCCCCCGCGCCGAAGGCAAAGACGAGGGGCAGGCCGCCAAGGACGGTCGCCACCATCGTCATCATCACGGGGCGCAGTCGGATGTTCGACGCATCCTCGATGGCGCGGCGCACAGATGCCCCCTCATCCCGCAGCTGGTTCGCGAATTCCACGATCAGGATGCCGTTCTTGGCCATGATGCCGACCAAGAGGACCAGTCCGATCTGCGAATAGACGTTCAGGCTGCCCCCCGTCACGATCAGCGCGAACACCGCACAGGCAAGTCCAAGTGGCACGGTCGCCATCACGATGAAGGCCGAGACGAAGCTTTCGAACTGCGCGGCCAGCACCAGAAGCACGATCAGCAGCGCAAAGCCGAAGACGAGGAGGAGGCCCGAGGAGGATTCGTCGAGGCTTGCCGCCTCGGCCAAGGGAACGATGCGGGCGTCGGGCGGCAGAAGGCCAGCCGCCAGCCGTTCGACCTCGACCAGCGCATCGCCTAGCGCCAAAGCCGGCGTCAGCCCTGCCGTGATCGGCACAGACCGCATCTGCACCTCCCGCGAAAGCTCCGGCGCCACGGCACGCTCGCTCAGCCGCACGAAGGTCGAGATCGGCACCATCTGGCCCCCTTGCGCGGGTACGAAGATCCGTTCCAAATCACCGGGATCGTTCACCGGGTCGCTGGTCGAGACCATCTTGATGTCGAAACTCTTGTCATCGAGGTAGAGCGCCCCGACCGTCCGACCGTCGAGGACCGACTGTAGTGCCTCTCCCAGCCCGTCGATGTCCACCCCAAGGTCAGCGGCACGCGCCCGGTCCACCTCGATGAAAAGCTGCGGCTGCGTGGTG
>CAZVIS010000595.1:0-1647 GCA_964627355.1 uncultured Rhodobacterales bacterium | reverse complement strand
GACGCCCATGCCATGGGCCTTGGCATGGTCTATCAGCACTTCACCCTCGTCCCCTCCCTCACTGTCGCCGAAAACCTCGTCGTCAGCCGCAAGGACGCCCCCGCCGTGATCGACTGGGGGAAAGAGCGGCAGGGGCTTGCCGCCTTCATGGAGGCGATGCCCTTCCGCGTGCCGCTCGACCAGCCCGTCGCGCGGCTGGCGGCGGGCGAGAAGCAGAAGCTGGAGATCCTCAAGCAACTCTACCTCGGCCGCCGCTTCCTGATCCTGGACGAGCCGACCTCGGTCCTGACGCCGGACGAGGCGGACGAGGTCTTGGGCCATGTCCGCGGCCTCTGCCAGACCGGCGAGATCTCGGTCCTGATGATCACCCACAAGTTCCGCGAGGTGACGGCATTTGCCGATGACGTGTCTGTCCTTCGCAAGGGGCGGCTGGTGGGGCAGGGGCGGGTTGCGGACCTGTCCCATTCCGATATGGCCGCCATGATGATCGGCGCCGAAAAACCCTTGGCGCCTGCCGCAAGGGCCGGCGAGGCGGGGGCCGAGGTTCTGCGCGTGCAGGGCGTGCGGGCGCGAGACCGATCCGGCCTGAAAGAGATCGCGATTGACGCCCTGTCCGTTCGCGCAGGAGAAATCGTTGGAATCGCAGGGATTTCCGGCAACGGCCAGATGGAGCTGATGGAGGTTCTGACCGGCCAGCGCGACGCCATTGCGGGCACCGTGCAGGTCAAGGGCCAGCCCTACACCGCCACGCGCGAGGAGAGTCAGGCGCTGGCGGTCCGCTACCTGCCCGAGGAGCCGTTGAAGAACGCCTGCGCGGGCCGGATGTCGGTCGTCGAGAACATCGCTTTTCGCAGCTTTGACCGCGTGGTCGAGAAGCCGGGCGGGGGCAGCCGCTTCTGGCTGTCGGGGGCCGAGATGCGGCAGCGCGGCGTGGACCTCATCGGCGCCTTCAAGGTCAAGACCGCCAGCCCCGATGCTCCGATTGCTGCGCTGTCCGGCGGGAATGTCCAGCGGGCGGTTCTGGCGCGGGAACTGACGGGTAAGGTGGACCTTCTGGTGATCTCGAACCCCTGCTTCGGCCTCGACTTTTCGGCGGTGGCCGAGATTCGCGCCCGGATCGTGGCGGCGCGGAACGCAGGCTGCGCAGTGCTGTTGATGAGCGAGGATCTGGACGAGGTGATGGAGTTGTCCGACCGCATCCTCGTGATGTCCGAAGGCCGCATCGCCTATGAGGTCGCCGCCGCAGAGGCCGATCTTGCCACCATCGGCCACCACATGGGCGGGCACGCCTGATGCCCACCATCCCCGCCGACCCCTTCGATTTCACCTTCGACCCCGCGAGCACCGCGCTGATCGTGATCGACATGCAGCGGGATTTCATCGAGCCGGGGGGGTTTGGCGAAAGCCTCGGCAATGACGTAAGCCTGTTGCAGGCCATCGTCCCCGCTACCGCCCGCCTCATCGCGGCCTGCCGCCGCGCGGACGTCCCCGTGATCCACACCCGCGAATGCCACCGCCCGGACCTGTCCGACCTCCCCCCGGCCAAGCGCGACCGGGGCAACCCGGCCCTGCGCATCGGGGACAACGGCCCGATGGGCCGCATCCTGATCGCTGGCGAACCCGGCGCCGACATCATCCCCGCTCTTT
>CAZVIS010000594.1:0-1650 GCA_964627355.1 uncultured Rhodobacterales bacterium | reverse complement strand
TCGAGGGTGGGTTCGCTGAATTCAAGCTGGCGGTGACCGGACTGGTGGAGCGGCCGCAGGCCATTTCCTACGCCGATCTTCTGGCGATGCCCGCCCGCACGCAGATCACCCGCCACGACTGCGTCGAGGGGTGGTCTTGCATCGCGAAATGGACCGGGGTGCCGCTGGCGCATGTGCTCGACCTCGCCCGTCCGTTGCCTTCGGCGCGCTATGCCGTCTTTCGCTGCTATGACGCGATCGAGCGCAGTCTGTCGGGCGTGGTCACCTACTATGAGAGCATCGACATGATCGACGCCCGCCACCCCCAGACCATCCTCGCCTTCGCGATGAACAACCGCCCCCTGCCCGTTGCCAACGGCGCCCCCCTGCGCCTGCGGGTCGAGCGGCAGCTGGGCTACAAGATGGCCAAGTACGTCCATACGGTCGAGATGGTGGAGAGCTTGGCCGGGGTCGGGGCCGGGCGGGGCAGCTATTGGGCGGACCGGAGGTATGAGTGGTACGCGGGGATTTGAAGGCACACCACCGGACCGCTCATCAGCCCTTGCGAGCTTCTTCGCTGGGTCGGTCGCCAGCGAGAAAGCCCGTCAGGGCTGACGAGCGGCCCGTCGCGCGCTTCACGCAACGTCGCGCATCACCAGCGTGTTGCCCGTGCCGCGCTTCACCTCGAACCGGCTGATCTTCTTGACCAGTTCCGAGAGCTTCGGGCTGCCGTAGGTGCGCGTGTCGAAATCGGGGTTGGCCTGGGTGATGAACTGGCCGACTTGGCCAAGTGTGTACCACTCCCCTTCGGGGTCGATCGCGCGCATGGCGGCGACGATGAAGGGGATGGCCTTGGCGGGCAGTTCCTTGACCGGCTTGGCTGCGGGGTCGGCCACCGCCTGCGGCTCGGTCGCCTTGGGCGCCTCGGTCGGCTCGACCACCGCGCCGAGGTTCTCGACATAGATGAAGCGCTTGCAGGCCATGCGGAAGGCCTCGGGCGTCTTCTTCTCGCCGATGCCATAGACGTCGAGCCCCTGCTCGCGAATCCGCGCGGCAAGGCGGGTGAAGTCGCTGTCCGAGGAGACGAGGACGAAGCCGTCGAAGAGGCCCGAATGCAGGAAATCCATCGCCGCAATCACAAGACCGATATCCGACGCATTCTTGCCCTTGGTGTTGGAAAACTGCTGGTCCGCGACGAGGCCAAGCGCCGCCACCTTGCGCGCCCAGGCCGCCAGCCGCTGCGCCGACCAGTCGCCGTAGATGCGCCGCACCGACGCCTCTCCAAGCGCCGCAATCTCTTCGAAGATCGCCTCGGCATAGCCTGCGGGGACGTTGTCCGCGTCGATCAGGACGGCAAGGCGAGGGGCGCGGGGTTCGGGCATGGTGGTTCCTTCCGGGGCTTTCTTGATGCCGCAAACCGGCTAGGGTGGAAAGACCGAAAGGAGCCCGCGATGACAACCCCTGAAGCCATGGCCATCCGCATGGGCCTCGACCTGCCCGATTTCGACCGCGACGGCTATTATGGTGCGGGCTACGGCACGATGAAGCCCTTTCACCGGATGGGAAACCTGCTGTTCCTCTCGGGCCATGTGTCGCAGGTGGGGGACAAGGTGCTGTATGCCGGGCGCCTCGGGGCCGACCTGACGGTGGCCGAGGGCTATGCTGCCGCCC
>CAZVIS010000593.1:0-1657 GCA_964627355.1 uncultured Rhodobacterales bacterium | reverse complement strand
TGGGCAAGCCCGGGATGCCGGCCGAGAACCACCCGATCCTCGCCCCCGACGCCCCCGGAAAGGACCGGATGGAGGCGCCCCCGGCGGATCCCTGGCGTGCACCCGTGGGCGAGGGGCTGTTGCTCGAGATTGCCAAGTGGCGCTTTCTGGCCGAGGCGCGGGCGGTGCTGACCCTTGATGTGACCGACATCCTCGAGATGCGGGACCCCGCGGCCCCCACGGCCTTTGACCTTTGCGTGGCGGCACGGGGCGGCGTCACGCCCCTGATCGGGCAGCGCATCTATCCGTGGCGCGTGCGGCAGGGGGCCGAGGCGCGGTTCGGCGACCACATCTGCCGCCCCTTCGACCGCACAGAGGGCCTCTCCCGCTGGGCCTGCGCGCCTGCGAAGGCGGGGCTGGACAACACCTGGCGGTCGCTGCGCGTGGCCTATACGAAACCGCAGGCGGATGCCGCCGCCCGTTTCTTCCGCGCCATGGCGATCCGCGTGCCGGGACGGGCGGCCTCGGAACTGGTCCCCAAGACCTCGCTGGTCGAGGACCCGGGCCTTCTCCACCTCTCGCAGGCCGTCCTTGGCTGGAAGCCCGTCCGCCCTCCGGTAGCGAAACCCCGCGCGGCCACGTCCCCGCGCACCGCCATCGTCACCACGATGAAGAACGAGGCGCCCTTCATCCTCGAATGGCTCGCCTGGCACCGGGCGATCGGGGTGGATGATTTCCTGATCTACACCAACGACTGCACCGACGGCACCGACACGATGCTGGACCTGTTGCAATCCAAGGGCCTCGTCCAGCACCGCGACAACCCCTATCGCGCGATGGACCTCAAACCCCAGCACGCCGCCCTTCAGGCCGCCGAGGCCGAACCCGTGATGCAGGATTGCGGCTGGGGCATCTGCATGGACGTGGACGAGTTCATCACCATAAAGCTCGGCGACGGGCGCCTGCCCACGCTCTACGCGGCGATGGAAGCGGCGATGCCTGGCGCCAACATGATCGCGCTGACCTGGCGCCTCTTCGGCAATGCCGACATCCACGCCTATCAGGACCGCTTCGTCACCGAGCAGTTCACCCGCTGCGCGCCGGAACTGATCCGCAAGCCGCATCAGGCCTGGGGCTTCAAGACCCTCTTCCGCAATATCGAGATCTACAAGAAACTCGGCGTCCACCGCCCCAAGGGTCTGATCCCCGACCTCTGGGATCAGGTGCGCTGGCTGAACGGGTCCGGCCGCCCGATGCCCCGCCAGATGTTCCGCAACGGCTGGCGCTCGACGACCGAGACCTATGGCTATGACTGGGTGCAGCTCAACCACTACGCCGTCCGCTCGGCCGAGAGCTTTCTGGTCAAGCGCGACCGGGGCCGGGTCAACCATGTGGACCGCGACCAGGGCCTGAACTACTGGTTCCGCATGAACCACAACGCCGATCAGGACCACGCAGGCTTGGCCCGTCTGCCGATGCTGCGGGCGGAATGGGACCGCCTCATGGCCGACGCGGACATCGCCGCCGCCCATCACGCGGCGGTCGCGGCGCATCGCGCCCGCATCGCCACCCTTCGCGCCGACGCGGCACAGGCCCGCTTCTACGACGAACTCACCGGCCCCCGGATGCAGGCCCTCTGCCGCCTGCAGCGCCACTTCGGATCCGCCGTCTTCACCGC
>CAZVIS010000592.1:0-1658 GCA_964627355.1 uncultured Rhodobacterales bacterium | reverse complement strand
CCCGTCCAGCCCAGATCCTCGGCATACTGCCCCGGACGGCAGCCAAAGGTCGCCACAGAATAGGCCACATCCTCGTCGTTCTCGGCCAGATGCGTGTGCAGCCGCGCCCCCTTGTCCCGGGCCAGCACCGCCGTCTCGCGCATCAGGTCGCGCGAGACAGAGAAGGGGGAGCAAGGCGCCAGCCCCACCCGGCACATCGACCCTGGGCGGGGATCGTTGAAGGCGTCCACCACGCGCATCATGTCGGCCAGGATCGCCGCCTCTCCCTCCACCAGCGCATCCGGCGGCAGTCCACCCGCCGACTCGCCGATGCTCATTGCCCCCCGCGTCGGGTTAAAGCGCAGCCCGACCTCGGCCGCCGCCGCGATCGTATCGTCCAGCCGGGCACCGTTCGGAAAAAGATACAGGTGATCCGAACTCGTCGTGCAGCCGGTCAGCGCCAGCTCGGCCAACCCCAACTGGGTGGACACGAACATCTCCTCGGGTCCGAACCGCGCCCAGATCGGATAGAGCGTCCGCAGCCAGCCGAACAGCAGCGCGTCCTGCCCGCCCGGGACCGCCCGCGTCAGGGTCTGGTAGAGGTGATGGTGCGTGTTCACGAGGCCGGGCGTCACCACGCAGCCCTTCGCCTCGACCACCTCGCCGGCCGAAGCAAGCCCCCGCCCCACGGCGGCAACGACGCCATCGCGGAGCAGCACATCGGCCCCGGCAAGTTCGGTCCGCGCGGCGTCCATCGTGACCACCGCCTCGGCCTCCCGGATCAGCGTCTCTTGCACCTCGCCCATCCTTCTTCTGTCCCCAAATATCCCGCGGGGGGAGGGCCGGCACAGCCCGGGGGGCGCGAAGCCCCCCTACGACGCCTGCAACAAGGCCAAGGCCGCCGCATGCACCTCGGCATTCGCCGCCGCGATCACCTGCCCGCCGTCGTGGCAGGGCTGCCCCTGCCAGTCCGTCACGATCCCACCCGCCGCCTCGATCACCGCAATCGGGGCGGCCACGTCATAGGCCTGCAAGCCCGCCTCGATCACCAGATCCACCTGTCCGGCAGCCAGCAGCGCATAGCCGTAACAATCCATCCCATAGCGCACCAGCCGGACTGCCCGGGCCACGCGATGGAAGGCCGCGCCTTCATGGGCGGTGCCGACCTCGGGGAAGGTGGAGAGGAGGATGGCGTCCGACAGGGCACGGGGCGCGCGGCAGGCGAGGGGGTGCGCGCCCGTCGGGCCGGTGACGCGGGACAGGCCAAAACCGCCCTCGAACCGCTCGCCAATAAAGGGCTGGTCGATCAGGCCGTAGATCGGTCCCTGTGCATCGGCCACGGCGATCAGCACGCCCCAGGTGGGGGTTCCGGCCAGATAGCCGCGCGTGCCGTCGATGGGGTCGAGGGTCCAGGTCAGGCCGGTTTCGCCCGTCGCCGCTCCCATTTCCTCGCCGAGGATTCCGTCGCCGGGGCGGCGCCGGGCCAGAACGCCCCGCATCGCGGCCTCGGCCTCGCGATCGGCGACCGTCACGGGGTCGAACCGTACGGTTTCCTTGCTGTCGGCGGACAGTGCACTGGATCGGAAATGCGCCAGCGTCGCCACCCGGGCCGCAGCCGCCATCTCGGCGGCCACAGAGATCAGTTCCGCCTCGTCATCCCGGCGTCGCATCCGCACCCC
>CAZVIS010000591.1:0-1668 GCA_964627355.1 uncultured Rhodobacterales bacterium | reverse complement strand
GCGCCCTTGGCCGCATCAAGGATCAGCGTCGCCGCCGCCGCCCCCTTGTTCCCGGTGCGCAGCACGTTCGTGGCGCCGATGTTCCCCGACCCGATGGCGCGCAGGTCCCCCAGCCCCATGGCCCGGGTGATCAGGATACCGAACGGGACCGACCCCAACAGGTAGGCCAGCACCGCCACGATCCCCAGCACCTGTGCCGAGGTTACAAGTTCCGGCATCTAGACCCCCTCGCGGAACACGAAGGCCCCGCCCACCAGCGTCGCGCGCACGCGCCCCTCCATCCTTTGCCCGTCAAAGGGTGTGTTCTTCGATTTCGAGCGCAGCGTAAAGCGGTCCAGCAGGAATGGCGCATCCGGATCGAACAAGACCAGATCCGCCGGCGTCCCCTCCGCCAGCCGCCCCTGCGGAAGGCCCAGCCGACGCGCCGGGTTCAGTGCCATCGCCCGGAACAGCCCTGGCAGGTCGATCGCACCCGCATGATACAGACGCAAGGCCGCCGGCAGGAACGTCTCCAGCGCCACCGCCCCCGCCGCCGCCTCTTCAAACGGCAGGCGCTTCTCCTCTTCATCCGCCGGGGTGTGCATCGAGGAGATCACGTCGATCAGGCCACCGGCCACCGCCGCCACCATCGCCAGCCGATCCTCCTCGGACCGCAAGGGCGGGGTCAGCTTGAAGAAGGTGCGATAGTCGCCCACGTCCAGTTCGTTCAGCGTCAGGTGATGGATCGACGTCCCCGCCGTCACATCCAGCCCCGCCGCCTTGGCCCGTTCCAGCGCAGGCAGGGCCCCCGCCGTCGTCACCTGATCCGCGTGATACCGCGCCCCCGTCATCTCGACGAGGGCAAGGTCCCGCTCCAGCCCCATCCGCTCGGCCATCGGATGCACGCCGGGCAGGCCGCGCAGCGAGGCGAACTTGCCATTCGTCACCGCAGCCCCCGCCGACAGCCCCGGCTCCTGCGGATGCCCGACCACCAGCGCCCCAAGCGACCGCGCATAGGTAAACGCCCGTGCCAGCGCCTTGGTGTGGGTGGACACCGCCTGCGCATCGGTAAACGCAATCGCCCCCGCATCGCGCAGGAACCCGATCTCGGTCATCTCGCGCCCCTGCCGCCCCTTGGTCAGCGCCGCCATGTGCCGGATCCGCACCGGCGCATCCCCCGCCCGCCGCGTCACGAACTCAAGGACCTCCGGCGTGTCGATGGCAGGCGAGGTATCGGGCCGCGCGATGATCGTGGTGACCCCCCCCGCCGCCGCCGCGAGCCCCGCCGACCGGAAACTCTCCCGATGCCGCTCACCGGGCTCCCCGATCTTCACCCCCCAATCCACGATCCCCGGCGCAAGGCAGAGGCCGCGGCAGTCAAAGATGGAGCAGCCTTTCGGCGCGGGGGTGTTGATGGATTGTATGAGGCCGCTTTCGACGGTGAGGGCGCCAGTCGTATCAGTCGCAGTTTCCGGGTTGATAAGGCGCGCGTTGATGAAGTGAATCATGATTCACCTATTTGCAACGAGCGAATTAGGTCGTAAACTTTGCGATAGTCAGGAATTCCGATGAAGCCGATCCGTTCTAAACTGTTGCCTTCGTGCCCCTCGTGCAGAACTTCGGCCAGCCATACTGTACCGCCCGCGTAGGTGTCGACTGACAGCGGGATGAAGGGATTGATCGGGTAGG
>CAZVIS010000590.1:0-1670 GCA_964627355.1 uncultured Rhodobacterales bacterium | reverse complement strand
ACCAACAGCTTCGACGAGGCGATGGCGCTGCCCACCGATTTCTCGGCCCGCATCGCGCGCAATACCCAACTGATATTGCAGGAGGAAACCGGGGTCACCAAGGTCGTGGATCCGCTGGCGGGCAGCTACTATGTCGAGAGCCTCACGGCGGAACTGGCCGAGCAGGCCTGGGCCCTGATCGAAGAGGTCGAGGGGATGGGCGGCATGACCAAGGCGGTCGCCTCTGGCATGCCAAAGCTCCGCATCGAGGAATCCGCCGCCCGCCGCCAGGCGATGATCGACCGGGGCGAAGAGGTGATCGTCGGGGTGAACAAGTACCGCCTGACGCAGGAAGACCCCATCGACATCCGCGACATCGACAATGCTGCGGTGCGAGAGGCTCAGGTTGCCCGCCTGACAAGCATCCGCGCGACCCGCGATGCCGCTGCCTGTGAGGCAGCGCTTGCGGCGGTGGAGGCGGCGGCTCGCGACGACGGCAATCTCCTCGCGGCAGCCGTGAACGCCGCGCGGGCGCGGGCAACGGTGGGAGAGATCAGCATGGCGATGGAGAACCTCTTTGGCCGCCATCGGGCCGAGGTGCAGACGCTCGCCGGCGTCTATGGTGCGGCCTATGACGGCGACGCGGGCTTCGCCGCGATCCAGAAGGATGTCGAGGACTTCGCGGTCGAGGAAGGCCGCCGCCCCCGGATGCTGGTCGTGAAGATGGGCCAGGACGGCCACGACCGTGGTGCCAAGGTCATTGCCACCGCCTTCGCCGACATCGGCTTTGACGTGGACGTGGGCCCGCTCTTCCAGACCCCGGAAGAGGCCGCGCAGGACGCCATCGACAATGACGTGCATGTGGTGGGGATCAGCAGTCAGGCCGCAGGTCACAAGACGCTGGCCCCGAAACTGGTGCAGGCGCTGCAGGATGCAGGCGCGGGCGAAATCCTCGTCATCTGTGGCGGCGTGATCCCCCAGCAGGACCACGCTTACCTGAAGGCCGCTGGCGTCAAGGCCATCTTCGGCCCCGGCACCAACATCCCCGATGCCGCTCGCGAGATCCTGACCCTGATCCGCGCAACCCGAACGTAGCCCTCCCGCCCCCTTTCGCCTGACGGCTCAAGGCGTTGGGGGTGGCAGGGGGGCCGCGGCCCCCCTCTTCGGCTGCGCCGAATTCACCCCCTGCGGATACTTGGGGGCAAAAGAAGAGAAAGACCGCTCTTCTTCCCCCTTCTTTTGTCCCCAAATATCCTCCAGGAGGTGAATGGCCGCGTGCGGCCAGAGGGGGACGGAACGTCCCCCTGCTACCCCCAACGCCTTGAGCCGTCAGGCGAAAGGGGGCGGGAGAGCCACCGGCCGGAAGGTGCTACAGCTCGATCTCGCCCGGCGCGGGCGGTGTCGCCTCGGGTAGAGGCACCGGCGGGGCGCCGGGTTTGCGGCGGATCAGGATGTCGCCGTTCGGCATCCGCACCGGCGCCTCGTAATTCTCGATGTCGCCCATCATCGCCACCAGGTCCCGCAGCGCCGGCCCCATCTTCCGCAAGGCCGGTTCCATTTCGTCGAGCGCGCGGCCCATCTCGTCGAGGGCGGGCTCCATCTCGGACATCAGCCCCCGGAACAGCAGTTTCGCGCCTTCCTCCATCAGGTTCAGCCCGTCCTCGGGCGGCGCGGGGTCCTCGATGGTCTGG
>CAZVIS010000589.1:0-1673 GCA_964627355.1 uncultured Rhodobacterales bacterium | reverse complement strand
GATCGCGGCGCCGTCGGTTTCATAGGCGTGGGGCAAGGGGTGCCTCCAGATCGGCAGGGGTGGGGTGGGCAAGCATCGCCCCCGCGTCGGCGGCGGTGCCGTGGCGGATCAGGGTCCAGCCCTGCGGTCCGGCGGTCAGCGTCATGGCAGGGCCGGGATGCGCGCAGCCCTTGGCGCAACCGGCGACATGCAGGGTCTGACGGGGCGGAACTGCCGGGGCAAGGCTCCGGGCCAGCGGGCGGGTCGCGGCATGGGCCTGCGGACAGCCCGGCGCCCCGGTGCAGGCCACGACGCGCAGCAGGGGATCGGCGGGGTCGGTGACAAGGCCGGGCAGGGCGGGCGCCCTTTGCACCCCTTCGACCAGCACCATCCGCCACGGCGTCAGGCGCAAGGGGCCGAGGACACTCAGCGCCGCAAGGGTTTCCGCATCGGTCTGCCCGAAGGCCAGCGCCACCAGCCAACCTGCGGGAGAGGGACCCGGGTCGGGCTGCATTGCGGTGGCGCGGACCGGCACTTCGCGGAAGGCCGGAGGCAGCGCCGCACGCGCGACATGCGCCGCCATCCGCCCGCGTCCCCCGGTCGCGCCCCCGGTGGCCAGGAACCAGCGCGCCAGCGCCATCGCCAGCGCCACGGCGGTCTGCGGCGTCGCCGCCGCTCCGCAGGCCGCTCCGGCCGCCCTGACGACCAGCCCCCCGTCCTGCCGCGCGATCACGATGTCGGCCGCATCCCCGAGCACCAGCTGCGGCCCGGTATCGAGGGCAAAGCCGAACTTTGCGGGAAGGTCGGGGGCATCGGGGGCGGCCAACGCCGCCTCCAGCGCGGCGGCGAGGTCGCTTGTCCCGTCACCGTCCGCCCAGAACGGCGTCACCACGATGTTCCGCCGCGCCTCGACCTCGGGCGTGGGGTCGATGAGGCCGAGGGCGCGCAGCCCCTCGACCAGCGGCGCATGCGAGACCTCGGTCACCCCCCGGATCTGCAGGTTCGCGCGGGAGGAGAGGTCGATGAGGCCATTGCCATGTGCTGCCGCCAGCCGGGCGATGCCCTGCGCCTGTTCCCTCGTAAGCCGCCCGCCGTGGGGCCGCACCCGCACGACATAACCGTCGCCCGACAGCATCGGGCGCAGGGCACCGGGGCACCAGCCGCGGATTTCGGGGGCGGTCATGGGGTGGCCCTCATCCATGCCAGCGCCGTGCCCCCCCACCCCATCCCTCCCCCAACAGGTGGGAGGGAGCCGCCTGCGGGCTGCCTTGGGAGCCCGCCTTTATGGGTTGTGCGTCGGTGCCCCGTCCCGTTGGCCACGGGTGACACATACAGGCAGGATGCGCCTCCCTCCCTCCTGGTGGGGGAGGGATGGGGTGGGGGGGCGCCCGAAAGAACTCGTGAAGAGGACTGCCGACCATTTGCCGCCGCAAGGCCGCGCGTATCGCCACCGGTGCACCACTCACACATGCCGCACGACGGCAGCAAGCGCCTCCCTCCCCCTTTGCGGGGTCGGGGCATGGCACTGACGGATGGAGTGGGAGGGCTGCTTGAGAACGGCTCATTCCGCCGCCTCCGGTGCCGCCAGCGAATTCCTCCGGCTGATCCACAGCCCCGCCTCGCGCAGCGCGGCAAAGCGGGCCTGCAGGGCGTCCAGCGCGCCGGGGTTCTCGCGGGCGAGGAAGGCCACGAGG
>CAZVIS010000588.1:0-1673 GCA_964627355.1 uncultured Rhodobacterales bacterium | reverse complement strand
GCGCTCTTAGCCGAAGGGCTGGCGCTTGTCACTAGCGGTTGCGACAATTTCCCGGCGGCGTTAGCAAGGCGCAGCCCCCGCAGGAAAGCCGTTGAGCCACCATGAAATTCGCCACCACTGCCGCCTATGTCGCCCCCCCCGACCTGACCGTGGCCGTGAACGCCGCCGTGGCGCTGGAACGCCCCCTGCTGGTGAAGGGCGAACCCGGCACCGGCAAGACCGAGCTTGCGCGGCAAGTGGCGCAGGCGCTTGGGCTGCCGCTTCTGGAATGGCACATCAAGTCCACCACCAAGGCGCAGCAGGGCCTTTACGAATATGACGCGGTCAGCCGCCTGCGCGACAGCCAGCTGGGAGAGGCGCGGGTGCATGACGTGGGCAACTACATAAAGCGCGGCAAGCTCTGGCAGGCCTTTGCCGCCGAGGGGCGCGTGGTCCTTCTGATCGACGAGATCGACAAGGCCGACATCGAGTTTCCGAACGACCTGCTGCAAGAGCTCGACCGGATGGAGTTCTTTGTCTACGAGACGGGCGAGACGGTGCGCGCGCGCCACCGTCCCGCGGTCATAATCACCTCGAACAACGAGAAGGAACTGCCCTACGCCTTCCTGCGCCGCTGCTTCTTTCACTACATTCGATTTCCCGATGCCGAAACGCTGGCGGCCATCGTCCGCGTCCATTTCCCCGGCATCAAGGACGCCCTCCTGTCCGCCGCCCTGACCCAGTTCTTCGAGATCCGCGAGACACCGGGGATCAAGAAAAAGCCCTCGACGTCCGAGGTGCTTGACTGGCTAAAGCTGCTTCTGGCCGAGGATCTGACGCCGGAAGACCTGCGCCGCGATGCCCGGCAGGCGCTTCCGCGGCTGCATGGCGCGCTGCTGAAGAACGAACAGGACGTGCATCTCTTCGAACGCCTCGCCTTCATGGCGCGATCGGGGCGGCAAACCTGAAGAACGTCGGATAAGTGTTTCGAACCGCGAGAGAATCGGCCCCAGCTGCGCCGACTGCGGTCGGGCACGCGCCACCCGCTCATCACGAAGTTTACGCAGGCTGTCGCAATCCGCAATATTCCGTGATCGCGCCGGATAGATGCGGGGGTCGAGAATTCGCGTTTGTCTAGGTCTAGTTGCCTGTCATTCTTGCGGAATCCCCAAGATTGACACCGCTGGGCCCCGATCCTGACACTGGACCGGTCTAGCCCATTCCCGCCTGCCACGCGGACCTGCAATGCCCCTGACGCGCCGCATCTGCGACCCTTTGCGCACCGCCGCCGCCTGTTCGGGCCGGGGATAGCCGCATGCGTTCTGCCGCACTCTTGTCCTTGACCCTGCTTGCGGCCTGTGTCCCGTCGGACGGGGCCGACGTTTCGATGAATCGCGCACTCCTTGCAACAAACCAGACGGCAGGACTGCCCCCCGCCACGGCTGGGTTCGGTCTGCAGGCCGCCGATGCGCCGGCGCGTGGCAACGCGGGCATTGCGCGCGACTTTCTGGAACTGTCCTTCCGCATGGAAAGCGGCCGGTCCCTGCCCGCCTTCAGCCGGTTCGAAGGGCCGGTCACCGTGCGGCTGACCGGCGATGTCCCGCAAAGCGCTGCGGTGGACCTTGGCCGCCTGATCTCCCGCCTGCAGGACGAGGCCGACCTCGCGAGCAAGCGGCTCCGCGTCGCGGCGCTCG
>CAZVIS010000587.1:0-1677 GCA_964627355.1 uncultured Rhodobacterales bacterium | reverse complement strand
CGGCGGCGATGGAGCGGGAGTTCGACGCGCTGAACACGGCGGACGGGGCGCTTGGCGATGGCGATCTGGGCGTGACGATGGCGCGCGGGATGCGCGCGATCTCGGAGTTGGCGCTGCCGGACGATCTGGGACAGGCGCTTCTGGCCTGCGCGCAGGCCTTCACCAAGACCTCAGGGTCGTCCTATGGCACGCTGATGGCGACAGGGCTGATGTCGATGGCCAAGGTCCTGCGGGGACGGACTTCTGTCGAGGTGTCCGAGGTGTCCGTGCTGATCGCAGGCGCGCGGGATGCGATGCAGGCGCGGGGGAAAGCGGAACTGGGGGGCAAGACCGTGCTCGACAGTCTGGACGCGATGGCGAAGGCGACGTCGGGGCTGAGCGATCCGTCCTCGGTGGCCGCCGCTGCTGCCGACAGCGCGACTGCGGCGCAGGTCGAGATGCGGGGCCGGGTGGCGACCATCGGGCGCGCGCGGATCTTTGGTGAGAAGACCATCGGAATGGACGATCCGGGGATGCTTGCCATGACGGCGATTGCGGGGGCGATCGCAGGGCGGCCCTAGGGGACCGAGCGGGAAAGGGCGAGACATGGATCAGGTCACCGGCGGTTGCCTGTGCGGTGCCGTGCGTTTCGTGGTCATCGGCTCGCCCTGGCGGGTCGGCATCTGCCACTGCCTCGACTGCCGCAAGTTCCATGGCGCGCTGTTCTACGCGGCGGCAATCTTTCCCGAAGGCGCCGTGTCCATCACCGGCGAGACAGCCTCTTACGCCGGGCGGGTCTTCTGCCCACGCTGCGGATCGTCGGTCCTGTCGCGGAGCGGCGACGAGGTCGAGATGAACCTCGGCTCGCTCGACGCACCGGATCAGTGGACGCCGACCTACGAGTGCTGGACATCGCGCCGCGAGGCTTGGTTGCCGCCCTTTCCCGTGGCCCAAAGCTACACGGGAAACCGCGAGAACGACGGGTGGACCGAGCCTTAGGGGCCTGCGCGGCCTACCACTTCGGCGGCGGGTTCCCCTTGTGCATCGCCCAGTCCGCCTCGCAGAAGCGGTCCACAGCGAACTGGCCCTGATGCCAGAAGGGATAGATCAGCGGCGGCCGGCTGACCTCGTTCAGGCGCTCCAACTCCTCGGCGGTCAGGCGCAGCGACACAGCGGCGATGTTGTCCGCAAACTGCTCCGCCGTCCGCCCGCCCACCACCAGCGACGACACCGCAGGCCGGGTCAGCAGCCAGGCCAGCGCCACCTGAGCCGCCGAGACGCCATGCGCGGCCCCCACATCGACCAGCACATCCACGATGTCCCAGAGCCGCTCTTCATCGCGGATCGGCGGTTCCGTCCAGCCTGCGAACTGCCGCGTCCCCTCGGGCGTCTTCTGCCCGCGCCGGTGCTTGCCCGTCAGCAAGCCCGCCGCCAGCGGCGACCAGACCAGCACCCCCAACCCCTGATCGACCGAGATCGGCAGAAGCTCATACTCCGCCTCTCGCGCCTCCAGCGTATAATGGATCTGCTGGGTGACGAACCGCACCCGGCGGTCGCGTTCAGACGCCATCAGCGACTTCATCACATGCCAGCCGGAATAATTGGAGCAGCCGACGTAGCGGACCTTGCCCTGCTGGACGAGACGGTCCAGCGCCTCCATCTTCTCTTCCACAGGGGTCGTGCCGTCCCATTCGTGCA
>CAZVIS010000586.1:0-1686 GCA_964627355.1 uncultured Rhodobacterales bacterium | reverse complement strand
CCGGGTTGACGATGATCGCATCCACGCCCGAGGCGATGAAGTTGTTGATCTGGTCAAGTTGCTTGGCCACGTCGTTCTGCGCGTCCTCGATCTGGACGGACAGGCCGGCCGCATCCGCCTGGGACTGGATCCCGTTGCGCAGAACGGTCAAGAAGTTGTCGTCGAACGCCGCCATCGAAACACCGATGCCTTCCGCCATCGCGGTCGTGGACATCAGCGCGGCAAGGCCCGCAGCGATAAGGGTCTTCTTCATCGGTCACTCCTCCCAGTGAACGCCTGCCGCCTCCTGCGGCAGATCAAGGTCGTGTCGTCTTTGGCAGGGCCCTCCATGCCCCGACAGGGGTCTTTGCCCCTGCTTGCGCAAGTCTGCGGCCAACCACCCCCGTCGTCAACAGATTCTTGCAACCGGTTGCAATTCGGGTGGTTACGCCCCGGATGCCTGGCCGACCGCCGTCGCGATGTAGTCCATGCTGGCCCGCAGCGCCGCCGCCGGATCTGGCAGGGCGTGAACCGACGGGGCAAAGGCCTCGAAGGACACGGGGCCACGGTATCCGGCCTTCTGCAGGGCCGCGATCTGGGCGACATTGCCCAGCCGGTCGTCGGCCGTCACCAGAACCCGGTGCGCGTCCTGCATCTGCGCCAGATCCACCGCCGGATCGACGACTCCAGAAATGTGGACGATCCCTGTCTGCGCAGGGAATATCTGCCCGCCACGCGCCAGCGTGTGGTGGAACGTGTCATGCACCAGCCGGAAGCGGCCCTTGCCGCCCACCGCCTCGATGGCCTCCACCGCCTCGGACTTGTAGCGCAGCGCGCAGATCTCGAACCCCAGCGGTTCGACCAGCCCGATCAGCCCGTGATCGTCCAGCATCGGCCCCAAGGCGGTCAACGCCTCTCGCAGGGCCGCCTGCCGTTCGCCGTCGCCCATCCCCTGGTTGTCGTTGCGCGGGATCAGGCTGACCGCCCCTGCCCCGGCCGCCTGCGCAATCCGCATCAGCGCCAGGGCCTCGGCGGCTTTCTCGGCAGACCAATCATTGAACCGCTTGACCTCGGCCACCGCCAGAAGCCGTAGCCCGCTGTCGCGCACAAAGGCCCCCGCATCGGCCGGGTCCATCCCGTCAAACAGCGGCTGTGGCAGGTCATTGCGCACCTCGATCCCGCCGCAGCCCAGCCCGGATGCCAGCGCCACAAGCTCGCGAAAGGACTGGCGCGCCACGGTCATGTGGTTCAGGGCAAAGTCGATCATCCGGGCGTTCCTGTGGCCATGGTCCAGGCCCAAGCCTCTTCCATTGCCGTCATCGCGTCAATCGACCGCAGGGCAAGCTCCTTGCGCCACAACGCAGGGCAGCGCGGGCTACCCCTGCTGCAGCCCCCAGGGGTTCACGATATCCACCCCGCACCCTTCAAAGTCGCGCTGGTTGCGGGTGGCGACCGTCGCCCCTGCCGCCCGCGCGATGGCGGCGATCATCGCGTCAAAGGCCGCAATCGGGCGGCCCGCCGCACGCCGGTCGGCACAAATGGCCGCGTAGGCTCGCGCAGCGGCCCCATCGAACGGCAGGATCCGTCCTGCGAAATCCTCGGCCAGCATGGCGCCGACGGCAGCGCCCACCGCCGACGCCCTCGCCCCCGGGGGCATCAGCGCAACACCCAGCCGCAACTCCGCCTCGCTGACCGCCGTGAGCCACA
>CAZVIS010000585.1:0-1693 GCA_964627355.1 uncultured Rhodobacterales bacterium | reverse complement strand
CCGTTCCCATGATGCCATCGAGGGCATCGATCTCACGGACAAGATGACCTTTGCCCAAGCCCCCAATCGCCGGATTGCAAGACATTGCTCCAATTCCGGCGCACCTTAACGTCACCAGAACCGTCCGCGCGCCTAGGCGAGCGGCTGCCGCAGCAGCTTCTGTCCCCGCGTGTCCCCCACCGACAACGATCACATCTGTCTGTTTCACGTGAAACACTCTACTTTCCAATGCAAAACCGGCTGAAAATCTCGCCAAGCACGCTTTCTACATCTACACGGCCAAGAAGCCCCTCCAGGACACGACTCGCCTGGCGCAATTCTTCCGCGACAAGCTCAAGAGGTTCACCTCGCACTTCTAGCGCAAGCCGACCCGATTCCAAAGAGGCGATCGCCTGCTCCAGAACCATGCGATGGCGCAAGTGCGTGATTACCCCCGACGGAACCACGCGCGCAGACAGCACCTCGCCAATCCTTCGAAGCAAGTGATCCAGACCTTCCCCCGTGCGGCCAGACACCCCATCACCACCAAGGTCCGCCTTCCCCCTCACCACGAGATCGTCCGGCTGAACTGTCACGCCAATCGGAATTCCGGTCTCGTCCAGCAGGAACACCCGAAGGTCGGCCCGCTCCGCCCTGTCACGTGTTCTGTCGATACCGATCCGCTCAATCTCATCTTCGCTGTCGCGCAAACCCGCCGTATCAAGGAGCGTCACCGGCAAACCGTAAAGATCGAGCCTTACTTCAATCACATCTCGCGTGGTCCCTGCTCGAGCCGAGGTTATCGCGACCTCTCGCCGCGCTAATGCATTGAGAAGTGTAGATTTTCCGGCATTTGGGACACCTACGATTGCCACCTCGAAACCTTCCCGCACGCGTTCTGCCGCCCGCCCGCCTCGGACTTCATCCTGCAAAGCGGCAAGCAGCGCCCGCGTCACCTCCAGGACCTCCGGCACCACGTCCACCGGCACATCCTCATCGGCAAAGTCGATGGAGGCTTCGATCAAAGCTGCCGCCCGAAGCAGCATCGCCCGCCATGACTCCAGCCGCTTGGCAATCGCACCCGACGCAACCCGCAAGGCTTGCCGACGCTGAACCTCGGTCTCAGCCTCCACCAAATCCGCCAGCCCTTCGACCTGAGCCAGATCCAGCCGCCCGTTCTCAAAGGCGCGCCGTGTGAACTCACCCGGTTCCGCCAACCTCAGCCCGGGAAACGAGGAGAGCACCGCCAGTACAACTGCCACCGTCGCCGTACTCCCGTGCAGATGCAATTCGCAGAGCGGTTCCCCCGTAAAGCTCGCGCCCTCTGGAAAGCCGACCACCACCGCCTCGTCCAGAACCTCACCCCGATACGTCAGGCGCCGAACCCGGGCCGCCCGGGCCGGCGGCACTGACCCCGCCAGCACTTCGGTCACCGTCCAGGCCTGTGGCCCGGACAGCCGAACAACAGCAATGCCTGCGCGGCCTCGCGCTGTCGCCAAGGCAAAGATCGTATCCATCACCGCCAGCCGTTAGGTGTTCATCGACTCGAAGAAGTCGGCGTTGCTCTTCGTCTGCTTGAGCTTGGCGATCAGGAATTCGATCGCATCCGTGGTCCCCATCGGGTTGAGGATCCGCCGCAGGACATAGGTCTTGGAGAGATCCGCCTTCTCGACCAGCAGATCCTCCTTTCGCGTGCCGGACTTGAGGATGTCCA
>CAZVIS010000584.1:0-1693 GCA_964627355.1 uncultured Rhodobacterales bacterium | reverse complement strand
GGGATGAGCGGGCATGGCTTCGGCATCGGCCCCGGCATGGGCCGCGTGGTGGCCGATCTTGTGATGGGCAATCCAGCCGGCCACGACCTTAGCCGCTTCCGCCTGTCGCGCTTCACCGACGGGACAAGGATGGCGCCGGGGCCGACCCTGTAGGGGTGGTGGTTCCCATGGCCCCGGCCATCGCCGGGTCCACGCGGAAGGGTCTCGCGTGGACCGGTCGGGGGCCAAAGCCCCCGGCCAGCGCCTGCCACCCGGCCCGCCCACGGGGCGGGCGTTCGACCGGGATACGGTCCACTGGACCGTTTCTGATCCGGTCTCACCTCCTGACAGGCGCTTCTCGCCCGCTCAGGCAGGCGCTGGCCTCTGTCGCGCGTGGGGAAACGGTCTGCTGGTGACGGTGCCACGCGGGCGGGGAAAGGCAGTGCCTTTCCTTGTCCACCCGAACCAGACGCTGCAATCGCCGCCCCAACCGCTGTCGCGCCCCGTTGACGCCGCCCCTTTGCCCGCATACCTGCCGCCCCATGGCACGCGCACCCCTTCTGCAACTCTCCTCGATCTCGCTGACCTTCGGCGGGAACCCCGTCTTTGACGGCATCGACCTGACCGTCCAGCCCGGCGACCGCATGGCGCTGGTAGGCCGCAACGGCTCGGGCAAGTCCACGCTGATGAAGGTGATGGCGGGCCTGACCGAGGCGGATACCGGGGCGCGCGTGGTCGCCCCCGGCGTGACCGTCGGCTACATGGAGCAGGACCCGGACCTTTCCGCCTTCGACACCCTCGGCGACTACGCCGTCCATGGCTTGCCTGCGGGCGAGGAGTACCGCGTCGAGGTCGCGGCCGAGGGCCTCAAGTTCCGCCCTGACACCCGCGTCGCCGATGCCTCGGGCGGGGAACGCCGCCGCGCGGCCCTTGCCCGCCTGATGGCCGCCGAGCCTGAACTGATGCTGCTCGACGAGCCCACCAACCACCTCGACATTCAGGCCATCGAGTGGCTGGAATCCGCGCTCTTGGAAACCCGCGCCGCCTTCGTCCTCATCTCCCACGACCGTGCCTTCCTGCGGCGGCTTTCCAAAGCCACCCTCTGGATCGACCGCGGCGTGATCCGCCGCCGCGCCGCAGGCTTCGAAGGGTTCGAGGACTGGCGTGAGACCATCTGGGCCGAGGAGGACGAGGCACGCCACAAGCTTGACCGCAAGATCAAGGCCGAGGCGAAGTGGGCGGTGGAGGGCATCAGCGCCCGGCGCAAGCGCAACCAGGGCCGGGTGCGGGCGCTGGCCGCCCTGCGCGAGGAACGCCGCAGCCAGATCCGCCGTCAGGGCACCGCCGCCATGGAACTGGAATCCGGCCCCCAGTCAGGCCGCAAGGTGATCGAGGCCAAGGGGATCTCGCTGACCTACGATCGCCCGATCGTCCGCGACCTTGACCTGCGCATCCTGCGTGGCGACCGGGTGGCCTTCGTCGGCCCCAATGGTGCGGGCAAGACCACGCTCCTGAAACTCCTCACCGGCGAAATCCAACCCGACACCGGCACCGTTTCCCTCGGCACCAACCTCGCCATCGCCGTCTTCGACCAGACCCGCGCGCAACTCGACCCCGAGGCGAGCCTGTGGGACAACCTGACCGGCGATCCCACCATGCGGGTGTCCGGCGCGTCCGATCAGGTGATGGTGCGCGGCGTGCCCCGGCATGTGGT
>CAZVIS010000583.1:0-1695 GCA_964627355.1 uncultured Rhodobacterales bacterium | reverse complement strand
GCGCTGTTCCTGATCCTGTCCACCTTCTCCTTCGTCTCGGGGATCGCGGTGATGCCGGTGGCCGATGCGCTGGCCATCGCCTTTGTGGAACCCTTCATCCTCCTCATCCTCGGCCGCCTGATCTTTGGCGACGAGGTCGGGCCGCGACGGATCGCGGCCTCGGCGGTGGGGTTCGGCGGCGCGCTGCTGGTCATTCAGCCCTCGCTCGCGGCCTTCGGCCTTGTGGCGCTCTGGCCGCTGGCGACCGCGTTCTTCTTTGCCTTCTACATGCTGGTCACGCGCGCGATGTCTGCCGACATGCACCCGGTCGCCATGCAGTTCCACACCTCATGGACTGGTGCCCTGATGTGCCTGCCGGTGATCGGGCTGGCCGATGGCTCGGGTATCGGACCGCTTGATCCGGTGTGGCCGCAGGGGCTGCAATGGCTGTGGCTCGCGGGCGTCGGCCTTTGGGCCGCCCTCAGCCACATCTGCATGACCTATGCCTTGAAGTTCGCGCCCTCGGCCACGCTCGCCCCCCTGCACTATCTGGAAATCGTCGCGGCGGTGGCCCTGGGCTATGCGATCTTCGGCGACTTCCCGAACGTACTCACCTGGGCGGGGATCGCGGTCATCGTGTCCTCCGGCCTCTACATCATCCACCGCGAGCGGCTGGCCGCCCGGCATCGCCGCGCCACCCGGGGCTGAGCGCGTCGAGCGCCGCATCCAGCCGCCCTCGCGGCAGGATCACCAGCATCCCGGGCGCTTCGAAGTGAAGCGCAACCGGCCCCGCCGTCACCCGGTTCGAGGTGCCGACCCGCCCGTCGGGGGCCAGCACCAGCCCGTCGATCGGCCAGTCCAGCCCCTCACTCGCCCCCGTCACCCGGGCCAGGGGAAAAAGCGACAGCCGGTCCCCCGCCCGCAGGGCCAGCCGCAGGTCGGGGGGCGCGGCAAAGACCACATCCTCGCGCCCCACGGCCAGCACCGGAAAGCCCGTCCGCCCCGCCAGCGTGCTCAGCGCCGCCAGCTCATGATCCACCCGTCCGCCCAGAACCCCAAGCGCAAGGACGAACCGCGCCGACACCGACCGCAGCGCCTTGTCGAAGTCCGTTGTTTCCTGTTCGGCGACCTCGTGCAGCCGCCCCGCCATCTGGCGCCGCGCCTCCGTCCCCAGACTGTCGAAATCCCCGATCACCGCCAGGGGCTCGGCGCCCAGGGCAATCGCCCGGTCCGCGCCCCCGTCCGCGGCCACCAGCGCAGGCGCCCGGCGCAGGGCCAGCGCCAGATCCCGCGCGCCGACAGGGCCCCCGGCGATCAGCGTGACCCCGCCGGAAGATTCGACAATCCACCTGTTCATGCGGATACTGTTCCCAAAATAAGGCAAGCGCCCGGCCAAAGGGCCACAATCAATCCTTCAAATTACCCCGGTCTGTCCATGTAATTGAACACGAGACGGCTACAGTGGGTCGTCGAGTAAAACAGAAGGTTTCCGCCCATGGTCGGACCCAGCAAGATCCTGACGGTTTCCTACGGGACGTTCTCCTGCACGCTCGAGGGGTTTGACGACCCGTTCTCGACGATGAAGGCGATTGCCGAGTACTTCCGCGACCTCGCCGCCGATGACCGCTATTTCGGGGCGGAACCGCCGCAGCCCGACGCCGCCATGCTGCACCGCATCGCCGAACGCGAAGTGCAGCGCCGGGTCGAGGCGAAGAT
>CAZVIS010000582.1:0-1710 GCA_964627355.1 uncultured Rhodobacterales bacterium | reverse complement strand
ACGATGATGGTGTCGGTGTGGTGGCGGGCATGGCTCCACCGCCAGTTGACCGGGTTGCGCATCAGCTGGAACGAGGCGATGTGATAGACCACGTCGTTCATCCAGCGGGTGCGAAAGGCGGTGCCATGGCCGCATTCGTGCCAGCGCGCATCGGCGGCGGAACCATAAAGCGTGCCGTAGGCGAACCAGAAGGGCAGGGCGGCCCAGGTCCCCCAGAACCAGATACCGCCCGCGGCGAAGGCGACATGCAGCACGGCCCACAGGACCGTATCGCGGATCGCCGGCCCGTCGCGGCGCTGCATGAGGGCCTTCATCTGCGCGCGTGGCACGTCGGAGTGATACCACTCGGCGGCGGCAAGGCCCGTCTCGATGGCATGGGCTGCCGAAGCCCCGGTCAGCGAGTAGTCGCGGGGCGGCAGGTCAAAGCCGGTTTCAGCGTTCATGGCAGTTCTCCCTGACGGCCACGATTTCAACTGTTGCGCGTGGTCTCAAGGCAGGATCACATCAGATTCCATCAGAATGGGGGCGGCATGGGGCACGGGACGATTGCCGACATTGCGCGGATCGCAGGGGTTTCGACCGCGACGGTGGACCGGGCGCTAAACGGTCGCGCGGGGGTGAGTGCGGCGAACCGGCAGCGGGTGCTGCGGGCGGCGCGGGATCTGGGGTACTTGCCGAGCGAGGGGATGGTGCTGCTGCCCGCGCGGCCTGCGCATCTGAGGTTCCTCATCCCCTTCGGGCACAACGCCTTCATGCGGGACGTAACGGCGAGCATTCGGGAGTTTGCGGCGTCGCTACCGCTGGTCGCGAGCTGCGAGGTGGTGACCTTGGACGGGATCGGGCCGGACGCGCTGATCCCGGCGCTGGAGGGGTTGCCTTTGCAGACGGAAGGGGTGGGGGTCATCACCACGGACCATCCGGCCAGCCGGTCGGCGATCAACCGGCTCTGCGCGGCAGGAGTGCGGGTGGTGACGATTGCTTCGGACGTGATGGGGACGGGGCGGGCGGGGTATGTAGGAGTGGACAACCGGGTCGCGGGGCGGACGGCGGCGCAGATCATGGGGATGATGGCGGAAGGGCGGGCGGGGGCGGTGGCGCTGTTCCTCGGCTCGGCGGCGTTTCATGGGCATCGCGAGCGCGAGGCGGGGTTTCGGGCGCTGATGGGGGAGAGGTATCCCCGGCTGCGCCTTCTGCCGGCGGTCGAGACGGGGGAGGACAGCGGGCGGTCGCGCGCCTCGATGGCGGGGCTGCTGCGGCAGCATGCGGACCTTACGGGGGTCTATTGCGTCGGCGCGGGGCGCACGGGTATCGTCGAGGCGATCCGCGACCGCGGGACAAGGGAGCGTCCGTTCGCCGTGATGCATGACCTGACCGACAATGCGAGGGGCTGGCTGGAGGGCGACCTGATCGACGCGGTGATCGACCAGAACGCGCGGCTCGTTGGCGAGCAGGCGGTGATCCGGCTTCTGGGGGCCATCGCGGCGGCGACGCCGCTTCTGCCCGCGCGCAACATAGAACCCCGGATCATCCTGCGCGAGAACCTGCCGGAAGGGGGGCGCGCGTGAGGGTCGGGCTGGAGGGCCGGGTGATTGTCGTCACCGGGGCAGCGAGCGGGATTGGCCGGGCGGTGGCGCAGGCGGCCGAGGAGGCGGGGGCGGTCGTGTTCCGCACGGACTTTGTGGCAGGGCATCGGGCGGATCTGGCTGAACC
>CAZVIS010000581.1:0-1716 GCA_964627355.1 uncultured Rhodobacterales bacterium | reverse complement strand
AATTTCACCGCACCCTCTACCTCCGCGCCCAGGCCCCCGCGATGCTGGCGCTGACGGAAACCGTCTGGCTGCAACTGGGACCCACGATGCGCGCCGTCTATACCCGCCTGCGCCGCAAGGAACCCCCGCAGCACCACCGCATGATCCTCGCCGCGCTCCGTGCCGGCGATGAACCGGGGCTGCGGCTGGCGGTGCGGACGGATGTGACGCAGGGGCTGCGCCACCTCGCGGGCTGATCCTTGATCCGGATCAAGGAATGGCCACGACCGTCATGCCAGAAACGGGGCGTCCCAGGGAGGGAGGCCCGCCATGCTTGACCGTCTGAGCCACATTCTGCACCGCTGGACGGCACTGTCGATCACTGGCGGGCCCACGGACCGCGACCTGTCCGAGCTTGGCCTCTCGCGCGATCAGGCCGACCGGCTGGCGCATCTGCCCCGCGCCGTGCCCGAACGCATGGCCGCAATGGCCGCGATCTTCGGCCTGACGCCCACCGATCTCGAGGCGAATCGGGTGGACTGGATCGAGATCGCCGAGAATTGCGCCGACTGCCGCCACAGAGGCGCCTGCAAGACGACCCTCGCCAAGGGGCCAGAGGCGACGCGCGAAGAAACCGGCTTCTGCCCCAATGCCGCGCATTACGCCGATCTTGCCGTAACGCTCCACGCCTAGCCCCCCTTTCGCCGGACAGCGCCCGCCCCTAGTCTGCCGCCACCAAGCAAGGAGGCAGGCATGACCGTTCACATCGGCGCGAAACCGGGCGACATCGCAGAGACCGTCCTTCTGCCCGGCGATCCCTACCGCGCCCGGTGGGCCGCACAGACGTTCCTCAAGGACGCGGTCTGCATCAACGAGGTGCGGGGGATGCTCGGCTTCACCGGCACCTGGAACGGCCACCGCGTTACGATCCATGGCTCGGGCATGGGGATGCCGTCGCTGTCGATCTACGTCAACGAACTGATCCGCGACTACGGCGCGCAGACCCTGATCCGCATCGGGTCTGCCGGCGCGATGCAGCCCCACCTGAACATCCGCGACGTGGTGCTGGCGATGACCGCTTCCACCATGTCCACGCCATCGCGCGGGTTCTTCAAGGAACTGTCCTTTGCCCCCTGCGCCGATTTCGCCCTTCTCGCCGCCGCCCATGCCTCTGCGGTAGCGCGCGGGATCCCGATCCATGCGGGCGGCATCTATTCCTCGGACGTCTTCTACGACGAACGCCCCGACCTGAACGAGGCGATGCAGCGCCACGGCACCCTCTGCGTCGAGATGGAGACGGCCGAGCTCTACATCCTTGCCGCCCGCCACAAACGCCGCGCGCTCTCGGTGCTGACGATCAGCGACCACCTCCTGACGGGCGAGGCGCTGCCCTCGGACCAGCGGGAGAAATCCTTTGGCGACATGGTCGAGATCGCGTTGACGGCAGCCTTTGCGTGACGGCCGCAGGGGGGCCTTCCGCCCCCCTCGCCGCCAAGGCGGCTCACCCCCCGAAGATACTTGGGAACAGAAGAAATCAGGACTTCGGGGTAAGGAGGCGCGGGGGCCGTGCGGCCTCGGCCGCCTTCATCAGGGCGAAGGTCTGGTTGACATAGTTCACCACGCCCGAAATCCGTTCCATGTAGTCGAGCAGCGCCGGGGTGCGTTCGGCCTCGACCAGTTGCACCGGGCGGTCCGGACCCTGCGCCTCGAACTGCAGGTAGAACAGCGGCTCTCCCC
>CAZVIS010000580.1:0-1718 GCA_964627355.1 uncultured Rhodobacterales bacterium | reverse complement strand
ATCTGCCGCAAGAGGTGTCGATCTTCCGCGGCCTCTCGGTCGAGGACAACATCCTGGCCGTACTGGAAATCGCCCTGTCCGACCGCCACAAGCGGCGCGAGCGGCTGGAAGAACTTCTGTCTGAATTCTCGATCACCCACCTGCGGCAGGCGCCCGCCCTGGCCCTGTCGGGGGGCGAGCGGCGGCGGGTCGAGATTGCGCGCTGTCTGGCGGCCGATCCGAAGTACCTGCTGCTGGACGAACCCTTCGCCGGGGTGGATCCGATCGCCGTGGGCGAAATCCGGCATCTTGTGGCCGACCTCAAGGGGCGCGGCATCGGCGTTCTCATCACCGACCACAACGTGCGCGAAACGCTGGACATCGTGGACCGCGCCTACATCCTGCACGACGGCCGCGTCCTGATGAGCGGCACGACCGACGAGGTGGTGCGCGACGAGAATGTGCGCCGCGTCTATCTCGGCCAGAATTTCCGCATCTCCTGACCTGTCGCGGTCCTGTCATCTGGCTGTGAGGAATCCGTTGACAAGGCCGGGCGGCCTGTCGCCAAATGCCCGTGATGCGTGTGCAATCCACCCCCAGACGGCCTGCCGCAAAGCCGGGCGATGCCAGCCCGGGCGCCGTCGCGGGGCGGTCGGATCCGGCCTTGGGCCACGCGGCGCCGACCGCGCGCGACATGCATCTTGCGGCCCGCCAAGGAGGAACCATGCGCTACCAGATCAGCGGCCGGCAGATCGACATCGGCGAGGCCTTGCAGACTCATGTGAAGGCCGAACTGGGCGAGGTGGTCGAGAAGTACGCGCAACGCCCGACCGAGGCCGTGGTGGTGTTCTCCCGCGAATCGCACGAGAACGTGTGCGAGGCGGTGATCCACCTGTCCACCGGGCTGACGGCACAGGCGCGCGGGCATGCGCATGACATCTACGCCGCCTTCGAATCCTGCCGCGAGAAGCTGGACAAGCAGTTGCGCCGCTACAAGCGCCGCCTGCGCGATCATCACCGTGACCGCACGGCACCCGTTGAGTTCGACGGCGGCGCCGCCTATATCCTCGCCGCAACCGAGGACATCGAAGAGACCGAACCAGCCCGCCTCCAGCCCGTCGTGATCGCCGAGATGGAGACGAAGATTCCCTCGATCACCGTCGGTGAGGCGGTGATGCAGATGGAGCTGGCCGGGCAGCGGATGCTGGTGTTCCGGAACGAAGGACATGGTGGCGTGAACGTGGTATATCGTCGGGATGACGGGAATATCGGCTGGATCGACCCCCGCAACAGCAGGTAACGCGCCGTACCCCGGCAGTGGATGAACAACGGCCCATGGACCTTTCCAAACTTCTGACCCCGGGCGCCGTCCGGGTGGTCGGCAACATCACCTCGAAGAAGCGGCTGTTTCAGGACCTTGGCGAAGCCGCCTTTCAGGCCTACGGCATCAGCGCGGCGGTGGCCGTCGATGGCCTTCTGGAACGCGAAAGCCTGGGTCCAACCGGTGTCGGGCACGGCATCGCGCTGCCGCACGCGCGGCTGGATGACCTCGACCGGATCGTGGGCATCTTCGTGCGGCTGGAGAGGCCGCTCGATTATGACAGCGTGGATCGTCAGCCCGTCGATCTGGTCTTTGCGCTGCTGGCGCCCAAGGATTCGGGTGTCGATCACCTCAAGGCGCTGGCGCTGGTCAGCCGCACGATGCGCGATGCGGGCGTGGTGACGAAGCTGCGCGCGAA
>CAZVIS010000579.1:0-1719 GCA_964627355.1 uncultured Rhodobacterales bacterium | reverse complement strand
GAGCGGACGCGTGAGGGGAACGACCTCTATCACGAATTCATCGAATCGAGCGTCATCAACATCGACGACCTGACGAAGTCGAAAGTGGCCCTTGTGTACGGCCAGATGAACGAACCCCCGGGGGCGCGTGCCCGCGTGGCGCTGACCGGCCTGACGCTGGCCGAACAGTTCCGCGACCAGTCGGGAACGGACGTGCTGTTCTTCGTGGACAACATCTTCCGCTTCACGCAGGCGGGTTCGGAAGTGTCGGCACTGCTTGGCCGTATCCCTTCGGCCGTGGGCTACCAGCCGACGCTGGCGACCGACATGGGTGCCTTGCAGGAGCGCATCACCTCGACCAAGGCAGGCTCGATCACCTCGGTTCAGGCGATCTACGTTCCGGCCGACGACCTGACGGACCCCGCGCCTGCTACGTCCTTCGCGCACCTTGACGCGACGACAACGCTCAGCCGCGCGATCTCGGAACTCGGCATCTACCCGGCCGTGGACCCGCTGGACTCGACCTCGCGTCTGATGGACCCGCAGGTTCTGGGCGAAGAGCATTACAACGTGGCGCGTTCGGTGCAGGGGATCCTGCAGCGCTACAAGTCGCTGCAGGACATCATCGCCATCCTCGGGATGGACGAACTGTCCGAAGAGGACAAGCTGACCGTGGCCCGCGCCCGGAAAATCCAGCGCTTCCTGTCGCAGCCCTTCGACGTGGCGCAGGTGTTCACCGGCTCGCCCGGCGTGCAGGTGCCGCTGGAAAAGACCATCGCGTCTTTCAAGGCCGTGGTGGCGGGCGAGTATGACCACCTGCCCGAAGCCGCCTTCTACATGGTGGGCGACATCGAGGACGTGAAAGCCAAGGCGCAGCGTCTGGCTGCGGCTGCGGCGTAAGGGGGCGACATGCCGGTTCAGTTCGATCTGGTCAGCCCCGAGCGGCTTCTTGCCTCGCTCAAGGCGACCGAGGTGCAGATCCCCGGCGCCGACGGGGACCTGACCGCGATGGAGGGGCACGCCCCGACCATCACGACCCTGCGCCCGGGCGTCCTGCGCGCCATCGGGGCCGATGGGTCCAAGGCCTATGCCGTGACCGGCGGCTTTGCCGAGATCACGGCGACCGGAGTGTCCGTGCTGGCGGAACGCGCGATGCCGGTCGATGAGGTCACGCCAGCACTGATGGACGGTCTTGTCGCCGAGGCGCGCGAGCAGGTTGCCGCCGCCGCGCCCGAGGCGCGCGACGATGCCGAGAAGCTGGTCAGCGACCTGCTTGCACTTAAGGCTGCCGCGGGGCACTAGCTGGCGCCAGGGACCCGTGGGAAGGCCCCGCTGCTGCGGGGCCTTTCTGTTATGGCGCTACAACTCTTCCTTTATTTCGTCGCTTTATTCCGCGACGGTTGACGGACTAGGTACTGGTGTCATGAAGCGTATTTCCTCGTCGGCGGTCGGCATTCAACAGGGGTCTCGCGTCCTTTTCTCGGATTTTGCCGACGGGGGGGCCATGTGGACCGGCAGCGGTCCGCGCGAAAGCCGCCACGCCGTGCGGTTCACCGAGCCCTATCTGGTCCCTCCGTCGGTCACTGTCGGCATCTCGATGTGGGACATGGACCAGAAGACAAACCTGCGCGCCGACATTCAGGCCGAACAGGTGACCGAGACGGGCTTTCACCTTGTCTTCAAGACCTGGGGCGACACCCGCGTCGCCCGCATCCGCGCCGACTGGATGGCCATCGGCCC
>CAZVIS010000578.1:0-1721 GCA_964627355.1 uncultured Rhodobacterales bacterium | reverse complement strand
GGCGCAGACCGTCCAGCTGGTCGCCGAAGAAATCGAGCCGCACCGGCCCCTGCCCGCCCGGCGGGAAGATGTCCACGATGCCGCCGCGCAGGGCATAGTCGCCGGGTTCCGCCACGGTGGAGACGGGCGAGAACCCCATGCGGGACAGGAAATTCCGCAGCCGCCATTCGTCGATCCGGTCCCCGACCCGCGCGGCAAAACTCGCCTCGCGCAGCGTGTCGCGGGCGGGCAGGCGCTGCGTGGCGGCATTCAAGGTCGTCAGCAGCACGAACGGCCCCGCGAGCCCCCGCGCCAGTGCGGCAAGGGTCGCCATCCGGCGCGAGGCAATCTCGGGGTTGGGCGAGATGCGGTCGTAGGGCAGGCAGTCCCAGGCGGGCAGATCCAGCACGGGCAGGTCCGGCGCCATGACCGACAGCGCCTCGCGCATCGCCGCCATGCGCTTGTCATCGCGGGCGACGTGAAGGGCGGGACCCTTGGCCGCCTCGCGGGCGACGAGACGGGCGTCGAACCCTTCGGGCGCGCCGCCCAGGATGATCTTCGGGGGGGTCATGCTGGGTTACCTATGGGCGGCAGCGCCGCAAGCAAGGGTCAGAGGATCGCCGCGTTGAGGTTCTGCCACATGCCCCACATCGCGGTCACGAAGATGGCGACCATGCCGATGGCCTGCACCACCATCCGGTGCAAGAGCAGCGAGCGCCACAGGTCAGGTCCGCGGACGCCGAGCCGCTCGATCTGTCTGGCCGTGCGGATGGACAGGGCGCCGACGATGGTCATGGGGGCCGCAAGCAGCAGCACCGCCTGCGCGAACTCGACCCCGTACCAGAATCCCATCACCGCAAGCGAGCTGAGCACGAAGGCCACAAACGCCGCGAGCCACAGCCCCGCCACCCGGGTGATGTAGAGAATGCGGCGGACGCTGATCATCGTCAGCGCGTCCACATCCTCGGCCGCATCCGCCCCATAGCGGCGCGCGCGCGTAACCATGTCGTACGGCACGCCAAGGACATAGTGGCTGGCGGATGACCAAAGGACCGCCAGCGCAATCCAGAACCACAGGTTCGAAAACGACCGCATGTCGATGACTTCAAAGACAGTCTCGTACCAGTCCACGCCCGCGCGACCTCCCTGTCCCGCCCGTCTGCCGCACGCCCTTGAGCGGCGCGCCTTTCCATGGCAGGCAAGGCCCGGAGGTGCAAGCCCTGCAGGCAAGCTGCGCCGCCCCTGTGACGCCGAGGACGCCATGACCCCCCTTTCCGCCCCCTACCCTGCTGCGCGCTTTCGCCGCCTGCGCCGGACGGACGCCCTGCGCCGCCTTGCGCAAGAGAACCTGCTGGGCGTGAGCGACCTGATCTGGCCCCTGTTCGTGCGCGATGGCGAAGGGGTTGAGGAGCCCGTGCCCTCGATGCCCGGTGTCAGCCGCCTGTCGATCGACCGGGTGGTGGCAGCGGCGGAACGGGCGGCGGGCCTGGGCATTCCGGCCATCTGCCTGTTTCCCTATACCGACCCTGCCCTGCGCACCGAAGGCTGCGAAGAGGCGTGGAACCCCGAAAATCTTGCCAACCGCGCGATCCGGGCGATCAAGGCGGCGGTGCCGGGGATTGCGGTGATGACGGACGTGGCGCTGGATCCCTATAACGCCAACGGGCATGACGGGCTGGTGGTCGATGGGGTGATCCTGAACGACGAGACGGTCGAGGCGCTGGTGAAGATGAGCCTTGCCC
>CAZVIS010000577.1:0-1722 GCA_964627355.1 uncultured Rhodobacterales bacterium | reverse complement strand
ACTACCTCACCTCCGTCGGCCAGATCCCGGTCGCGCGCAAGTGGTTCGGCTATCCCGGAAAGAACTCGAACAAGATCATCGACATCCAGCGAGAGAACATCAACCTCGCCATGCGCGGCGAAATGCCTGTTGCGGACGTGCTGGCCAAGATGGTCGCTGATACGCAAGGCCTGATCTGATGTCTTCCGGCCGGGGGCAGACCGCCCCCGGCCCCCCCTTCACGCAGAGGCGCACGATGTCCAAATTCACGCTCGTCCAACTTTCCGACACGCATCTCAGCGCCTCGCGCCCGTTCTTCCAGTTCAACTTCGAGATGGTGGTCGAGGCGATGGAAGCGGTTGCGCCCGACCATGTCATCATCACCGGCGACCTTGGCCTGAACGGCCCGGACGACATCGCCGATGTGGCTTTTGCCGCAAAGCAGTTTGACCGCCTTGGCGCGCCGTGGAGCGCGGTGCCCGGCAACCACGATCTTGGCCTCGTGCCGTTCGAGGGCGGGCTGCACCAGCCGGTCACCGAAACGCGCCACGCGGCCTATCTGGACGCGATGGGGGAAGACCGGTTCTTGCAGGACATCGGCGACTGGCGGATGATCGGGATCAACAGCCAGCTTCTGGGCAGCGGTCTGGCCGCCGAAGCCGAACAGCACGACTGGCTCGCCGAGGTGCTGGCCGACTCCGCGCATCCCACGGCACTCTTCCTGCACTATCCGCTGTTTCTGGACGATCCGGCCGACCCCGGCCGCAGCCATGCCGCCGTCTTGCCCGAACCTCGCGCGGCGATCATGTCTCTGATCGAAAAGACGCCGAACCTGCGCCTGGTCGCCTCGGGCCACCTGCATGAGGACCGCCGGGTCGAGCGGGGCGGCGTCGCCTACCAATGGTCGCCCGCCACATCCTTCATCACCACCGATGGCAACCATGGCGGTCTTGCGACCACGGGCTTTCTGGTTCACCGCTTTGACGGTGACAGCTTCACCACCGAACGCGTCTCGCCGCGCTGGATGATCAACCACGATATCGCAAGCTGGGGCAACACCGAGCCGCACGGTTACTACGAGATCGTCAAGCGCCCCTATCCGCACGTGGCCTGAGACTGTCCGGGATGCCCACAGCGGCAAGGCCATGGCGTCAGCAGATCGGGGGGATGACCCCGGATCTGCGGGCGTCGATCCTGATGATCGCCGCCTTCGTCGTCTTCAGTGCGATGGCCGTCTTTATGCGCGTGATCGGCGACCGGATCGCGGTGCCGCAGGTGATCCTGATCCGGCAGGTCATGGCCCTGATGCTGATGGCGCCCCTGTTCTGGCAAAGCCGCCATGTGATCCTGCACCCGACCGGCCTTGGTCTTCACCTCGCGCGAGGGGTACTGGCGGTAGGTGCGATGTTCTGCGGGCTGACCTCGATCCTGCATATCCCTCTTGCGGATGCAACGGAGATCGGGATGGCAGAGGTGCTGATCGCCACCCTGTTTGCCGCGCTGGTCCTGCGGGAAACGGTCGGGTGGCGACGCTGGACCGCGACTGCTGTCGGGTTCCTTGGTGTCATGATCATGATCCGTCCCTTTGGCGCGGGGTTCGACCCTTTTGCGCTGGTGGCGCTGGCCGGGTCGGTCTGCGGTGCCGCCTGCATGATCGCCCTGCGGCTCGGCTCGTGCCACGACACGACTGTGACGGTACTGTTCTGGCAGGGCCTTGTCGTGGCGGTCCTGTCCGCCCCTGTC
>CAZVIS010000576.1:0-1724 GCA_964627355.1 uncultured Rhodobacterales bacterium | reverse complement strand
TCGCCCGCGCGCAGGTCCCACAGGCGGCAGTTGTCCGGGCTGATCTCGTCGGCGACGATCAGGCGCATGAAATCGCCCTCCCAGACCCGGCCGACCTCGATGCGGAAGTCGGCCAGACGCAGTCCAACCCCCATCATAACACCCGACAGAAAGTCATTGACGCGCAAGGCCAGCGCCACGATGTCATCCAGATCCTGCTGGCTCGCCCAGCCAAAGGCAATGATGTGCTCTTCCGCGACCAGCGGCGAGTTCAGCTTCTCGTCCTTGTAATAATACTCGACGATGGGGCGCGGCAGGGCCGTCCCCTCGGGGATCCCCAGACGCTCGGTGATGCCACCGGCGGCGAAGTTGCGGACGACCACCTCCAACGGGATGATCTCGACCATCCGCACCAGTTGCTCGCGCATGTTCAGGCGGCGGATGAAATGGGTGGGCACGCCGATGGCGTTCAGGCCGGACATGAAGAACTCGGACAGCCGGTTGTTGAGGACGCCCCGCCCCTCGATGGCCCCCGCCGCCGTGCTTGCCCCCGGCTCTTCGTCCTTGAAGTACTGGATCAGAGTTCCGGGCTCGGGCCCCTCGTATAGGATTTTGGCCTGACCCTCGTAAATCTTCTTGCGGCGTGCCATGAATGCCCCTTGCGGTGCAGACCGGGGGCGGTCGCACCTTCACCTGCGGCATATAAGCCAAGGCCGGTTCCCCCGCAAGGACAGCCCAGTGCCCCCGGGGAGATGCCGCCCTGCGGGATCAGCGGGGCGCAGGCTGCTCGAGCCCCATCCCTTCCAGCATGTCGGCAAAGTCGCTGATCGGCACACCGAGGCGATTTGCAAGGCCGCCGAGGATGCCCATGGCCCGTTCGGGCACGCGTCCCGCCTGATAGGCCGCGCGCACGGCCAGCATGAGGGCAGCCTCACCCAGTCCAGGCGGGATCAGGCCGCGCAGGTCGGCCAGCACGCGATCGGGTCCCCGCGCCGACAGGGCCCGCAAGGTCAAGGGGATCAACTCATCCAGCGCAAAGGGGGCGAGATCCGAAAGCATCGGCGCCGCGGCCAGCACATGGCGCACGCGCGCCACATCTGTCGGCGCCGCATCGCCATAGGGCGCCAGGGGAATCAGGGCGACCGCGATCAGCACACGGGCACGCTCGACCGCCGCCGGGCGGATTGAGGCACCTGTTCGCAGGCCGGCATGCTGCCCCATCGAAGATTTCGCGCTCCCGTGACAGGGCGGCTTCTCCGGCCCCGCACGACCACCCTCTGCGCCAATCACGGCAAGATTCAGTCGCTTTGCAGGCGCTTTGCGCACGCCCCCGGGGTTGCGGCAGCAAAGACCCCGGCGCATATAGGCCGCGATCAGTTCGCACCCTTCAGCGATGAACCAGGGAGAGCCGCCGTGACCACCTTCGACGACCGCGAGAACGCCTTCGAGAATAAGTTCGCCCATGACGCCGAGATGCAGTTCCGCGCCACCGCGCGGCGGAACAAACTGGCCGGTCTCTGGGCCGCCGGGCTTCTGGGCAAGTCGGGGCAAGAGGCGGCGGATTACGCGATGAGCGTCGTGCACGCCGACTTCGAAGAGGCCGGGGACGAGGACGTGGTGCGCAAGTTGGCCGCCGACCTTGCGGGCAAAGCCTCGGCCGATGAGGTGCGCGCCAAGCTGATGGCCCTGCTGCCCGAGGCCAAGGCCCAGCTGATGGGCGAAATCTGACGCGCCATCATGCGCCA
>CAZVIS010000575.1:0-1724 GCA_964627355.1 uncultured Rhodobacterales bacterium | reverse complement strand
TCGGGTCGATCTCGGACTTGATCTTGATCAGCGCGTCCAGAACCATCGGCCCGCACTTGTCGAGGTCGATGAAATAGGTATCGACCCGAGGGTTCTCGCCGTCATCGGGGTTCCAGCGGTAGATCTGGAACTTTCGGACATCCTTGCCGTCCGGTTTCGGCCAGGTCTTGCCGGTGCGGACCTTGGAATTCTTGGGCAGCGTGAACTGGACCATGGCGGCTCCTATGAACGCGAGGGCAGAGTGGCGCAGCGGGGCGCCAAAGGAAATGCGGCATCGGCGCGCGCGCGCATTACGGCACCACCACGGGGGCAAGCCCGCGCGCGTCGACGCAAGACTGCGTGGCAGGGCGCGCGGCGACCGTGCGGATGGTGGCCAGCGTGCTGGTCCCCGCCCGAGTGCCGACGTCGCGGGCCAGCGCCTGCACCTCGACCGTGGAGGCCGAGGCGATGATGCAATCGGCGGCCTGATCGGCTTCGGGGCGGGGATACTGGTTCAGAACGACGTTCAGCACGACCGAACGTGCGGCCCCCTCGCTGACCCGGTCCGTCACCGCCTGAGGCGTGCAGGCCGCAAGGGTCAGCGCAAGGACCACGGCCCGCCTCATCCCGCGACCTTCGGTGCGGCGGCGAGGCATTCGCCCACCCCCGGCCGCGCCATCGCGCCCGAGACGAAGGCCTCGGCCCGCGCGGGATCGTCGAGCGTCCCGGAATTCGGCAGGCCGATGATCTCTCCTTGCGTCAGCCCTTTCATCACGCAATCCGTCGCCGCCTTATTGTCGGTCTCGGGCATCATCGTGGCAAGCGGAGCCGCGACGCCCTGCCGTGTCACGTTGCGCGACTCCGCATAGATCGCCGCGCCGACGCAGCCTGATTGCGACATGACCGCAATCATGAGAAGAACCTTCATCCGCATCAATACACCCGCGCCTTGGGCGCGATCTTTTTCAAGTCGATTCCCCCGTCCTCGGCCTTGGTCAAGGGCTCCAGATGTACCGGGCGGTAGCCGAGCGTCACCTTCGATCCTTCCACCCAGGCCAGCGTGTGCTTGCGCCAGTTGGTATCGTCGCGGTTGGGGTAGTCCTCGTGCGCGTGGGCGCCCCGGCTTTCCTTGCGGGCCTCGGCGCTGACGATGGTGGTCAGCGCGTTCGGCATCAGGTTCGCCAGTTCCAACGTCTCCATGAGGTCCGAGTTCCAGACAAGGCTGCGGTCGGTCACCGAGATGTCGTTCATCTGCTCGGCGATGGCGGTCATCTTGGCCATCCCCTCGGCCAGCGTCTTGTCGGTGCGGAAGACGGCGGCATCGGCCTGCATCGTTTTCTGCATGGACAGGCGCAGATCGGCGGTGGGGACGGCACCCTTGGCGTGGCGGAAGCCGTCGAAGCGTGCGAGTGCCTGCTCGACGCCCGCCTTGTTCACCGGCGGCACGGGGCTCGCGGGATCGACGATCTGCCCGGCCTTGATCGCTGCCGCCCGACCGAACACCACGAGGTCGATCAGAGAGTTCGACCCCAGCCGGTTCGCGCCATGCACGGATGCACAGCCCGCCTCGCCCACGGCCATCAGGCCGGGGAAGATCGCGTCGGGATTGTCCGCCGTCGGGTTCAGCACCTCGCCCCAGTAGTTCGTGGGGATGCCGCCCATGTTGTAATGGACCGTGGGCAGGACCGGGATCGGTTCCTTGGTGACATCGACGCCGGCGAAGATCTTGGCGGATTCGCTGATGC
>CAZVIS010000574.1:0-1731 GCA_964627355.1 uncultured Rhodobacterales bacterium | reverse complement strand
AAATCACCGAACTGCACCAGACGCTGAAGACCACGATGATCTATGTCACCCACGATCAGGTTGAGGCGATGACCATGGCCGACAAGATCGTGGTCCTCAACGCAGGGAGGATCGAGCAGGTCGGCAGCCCGCTGGAATTGTACCATCACCCGAGGAACCTGTTCGTCGCTGGCTTCATCGGCAGCCCCCGGATGAACCTGATCGAGGGGGCCGAGGCTGCCAAACACGGCGCCGCCACCATCGGCGTCCGGCCCGAGCATATCGACATCGGGCCGGGGGGTGTGTGGCAGGGGACCGTGATGCTGAGCGAGCATCTGGGGTCGGACACGTTCCTCAAAGTCGCGGCGGACGGGATCGGCACTTTGACCGTTCGCGGGGGCGGGGATGTGGGGGCGAACCATGGGGACCGGATCGGGCTTAGCCCACAGGCAGGCAAGGTGCATCGGTTCGATGCGAACGGGCAGGTGATGGCATGAGGCTCTCGGGAAGACGCGCGCTGATAACCGGCGCCGCGCGCGGCATCGGGCTGGAGTTCGCGCGGGCCTATCTGGCCGAGGGCGCGCAGGTGACGCTCGCCGATATCAACGAGGGGGCGGTGACCGCGGCGGCAGCCGAGCTTGGCGCGCATGCCGTTGTGATGGACGTGACCCGGCAGGAGAGCATCGACGCCGGGGTGGCGGAGGCGGTCGCGAAAATGGGCGGCCTCGACGTCCTCGTGAACAACGCAGCCCTCTTCGACATGGCCCCCATCGTCGAGATCACCCGCGCCTCCTACGACCGGCTCTATGCAGTCAACGTCGCGGGCACCCTCTTCACGCTCCAGGCGGCGGCGCGGCAGATGATCGCCCAAGGCACCGGCGGCAAGATCATCAACATGGCGAGCCAGGCGGGCCGGAGGGGCGAGGGGCTGGTGGCCGTCTATTGCTCGACCAAGGCCGCCGTCATCAGCCTGACGCAGTCCGCAGGCCTCGACCTCATCAAGCACGGGATCAACGTCAACGCGATTGCCCCGGGCGTGGTGGATGGCGAGCATTGGGACCATGTGGACAGCCTGTTCGCAAAGTACGAGGGGCGGCCCTTGGGAGAGAAGAAGCGCATCGTGGGCGCGGCGGTCCCGGCGGGCCGGATGAGCACGGCGGCGGACCTGACGGGGATGGCGGTGTTCCTTGCCTCGAAGGACAGCGATTATGTCGTGGCGCAGACCTATGGCGTCGATGGCGGCAACTGGATGGCATGAGATGGATCTGGGACTGACGGGAAAGCTTGCGGTCATCACGGGCGGGTCGGTCGGCATCGGCCTTGGCGCAGCGCGGGCCTTTGCGCGCGAGGGGGCCACGGTCCTGATCGCGGCGCGGGACGGCGCGCGGGCGGCGGGTGAGGCCGCGAAGATCGCGGTTGAGTTCGGCACTCGGGCCGAGGCGGTGGCGGCGGACGTGGCCACGGCGGCGGGCTGCGACGCGGTGATCGCGGCGGCGGCGGCCATGGGCGGCGCGGATATCCTGGTGAACAACGCCGGCACAGGTTCGAACGAGACGATCCTGCAGGCGGCGGATGACAAGTGGCAGGCCTACTGGGACCTGCACGTCATGGCCGCCGTGCGCCTGTCGCGCGGCCTTGTCCCGCAGATGCAAGGGAAGGGCGGCGGCGCAATCCTGAACAACGCCAGCATCTGCGCAGTCCAGCCCCTCTGGTACGAACCCATCTACAACGTCACCAAATCCGCCCTGATGA
>CAZVIS010000573.1:0-1740 GCA_964627355.1 uncultured Rhodobacterales bacterium | reverse complement strand
GGCACCCGCAGGGCCAGCATCGGCTTCAGCCAGGGCTGGCGAAAGCGGACCAGATCCAGCGCCTCGTGCACCCCCACCGTCCGTTCCCCCCCGATCACCGTCTCGACCAGGGACCGGCTGTAGAAGGGCGCGTCCAGCATCGCCATCACCTGCCGGGGCTTGGCCCCCGCATCCGCCCGCGTCTCGCGCCGCAAGGCCCAGATCGTCCGCGCCATCCGGGTCAGGGGTGGCGGTTCGATCACCCGCGCCGACCCGTCCGCCCCCATGTGCAGGCCAAGGGCCAGCACCGACCCGTCCCGCCGCACCGCGTCATAGAAACACGCCGCCCCCCCCGTCACCGGAAACCGCCCCCAGGTCCAGGTCCGGAAATCCGCCTCCAGCGCCCGCGTCCCGAAGTTCGCATCGAAATACCCGTGCCCGCTCCACTTGTGGCCCTGGCTCAGGTCCACCTCGATCCGCGCCGTCGGCGCAAAAGGCCGCCACACATGCGCGCCGTCCGGGGTCAGCGCCACCTCGACCCCTGAGATGGCCGAGGGCGTCAGCACGATCCGCCCCCGTACCGGCGTCACCATCGGCGGCGCCCCCCACTCGTTCACCTCGATCACCAGTTGGCTGCCGGTCCAGTGCATCCTGCTCGGCCCCACCTCCAGCGTATCCGCCGACTGCCGCAGAGCCGCGCGCCCGCGGTCCGTCATCGTGAACCGCCCGCCCGGGCCATAGGTCGCTACGTTGATGCAGCAGTGGTCCTGCGGGCTGCGCCGCCCCGACCAGCGATACCAGGGCGAAAAGACCGACCCTATGAATCCGATGACCGAGACGGCGCGCTTCCCGTCGTCCGAGACGCCATCGACATACCACCAGGCATAACCGTCCGGCCCGACCTCGACGCCGAAGGCGGGGCGCTCAAGATCGCCGCGGCCGCGTGCAGGCCCGACCGGGCCGCCATCGGCACGCCCGCCCCCGGATGCGCGCCGCCCCCCGCCAGCCACAGCCCGGGCAGGGCGGTCTGGGCGGGCGGCCTTCGGAACGCCGCCGTCATCCCCGCCGGGCTCAATCCATAGATCGAGCCCTGCGAGCCAGGGAACATCGCGGCCCAGGCCCCGGGACCCGTCATCGCCGAAAGCGGCGGTGCGGGATCGAAGGTAAGCCCGAAGTCCGTCATCGTCGAAAGCATCAGGTCGTGACATCGCTGGTCCTCGGCAGGGGGCGGGTGTGGCCCGCTCAGGGGCAAGGGCGGGGCATTCAGGATGATCTCAAAGCGCTCGCGCCCTTTCGGCGCGGCGCCCAGACCACGATCCTGCGCGCAGATGTAGAAGGAGGCCGCCTCGGGCGCGCGACCGCGCGACAGGGGGCCGAATTCGGTCCCCGGATCGGCGGTGAAGAAGACGTTGTGATGGGCCAGGTCGCGGCCCTGCGCCCTTGCGGCAAAGGCCCAGACCCGGGCCGACAGGCTGCGCGGGCTGACCCCACGCGCAGGCACCACCCCCCGCGCCGCCGGACCCAGAAGGCCCGCCCGCAGCGCCGCCGGATCACCGTTGAAGACCACGGCGTCTGCCGCAAGGCTCGACCCGTCGGCCAGCGCCACGCCCGAGACCTTGCCCCAATGTTCGAGGATTCGTTCCGCCGCCACCCCATACCGGAACCGCGCGCCCCCCGCCCGCGCCAGCCCCTCCAAGGCCTGCGCGAGGCGATGCATCCCCCCTTCGACCACCCAGACCCCCGCCGCCTCGGCCTGCCAGA
>CAZVIS010000572.1:0-1742 GCA_964627355.1 uncultured Rhodobacterales bacterium | reverse complement strand
AGGCCGCCTCGGTCCGGAAGGGGTGGCCTGCATGGGGCCAGCCCGGCCCCCGTCAGACCATGCAATCATGGCGCGAACGGCGGGGATTGGCAAATGACAGTTGTGTTTCGTCACCTGGGCGCGCGACGGATCGTGCAAAGGTTAAGGGAACGTGAATCAGACCCCCTCAAGCCATTGAAATCGTTGACGGGACGTTCTGTCCACACGTGCGACGGCCCTCTCAGGTCCTCTCAGGCCCGCTCCACCGTCAGCCAGACGCCCCCCTCGGGTCGCAGGGTCAGGATCATCACCGGGCGGGGTGTCTTGCCTGGCACGAGGCCGAAGCGGAAGCGGGAGAGGAGGGTGGCGAGGATGATGACCGCCTCCTGCACCGCGAAGTTCGCGCCGATGCAGATGCGGGGGCCATCGCCGAAAGGCAGGTAGGAAAAGCGCTCGATCGCCTTGGGGTCGGCAAAGCGGGTAGGGTCAAAGCGGTCGGGGTCGGGCCAATGGGCATGGTGGCGCTGCAGGGCATAGATCGGCAGGATCACCGTATCGCCGGGCCGAACCTCGCGGCCCAGCAGGGTATCGGCGGCCTGCGCCGTCCGAGACAGGAAGGCGGCCGGGGGGTAGAGGCGCAGCGTCTCGTCCACGATGCGGCGGATGAGGGGAAGGTTCGGCACGTCCGCCGAGGTCGCCGCGCGGTCGCCAAGCACCCCCTGCGCCTCGTCCCGCGCGGCGTCCTGCACGCCCTGATCGAAGGCACAGAGGTAAAGCGCCCAGGACAGCGTCAAGGCCGTCGTCTCGTGCCCCGCGACGATGAAGGTGAGGAGGTTGTCGCGCAGTTCCGCCGTAGTCATCTTGCGGCCCGACTTCGGGTCCTCGCCTTCCAGCAGCAGGTCCAGAAGGTCGGGGACCAGGCGCGTCCCCTCGGCCCTCCGCCGGTCGATGGCGGCATCGGCCAGCCTCTTCATCTCGCCCATGGCGCGGCCCGCGATCATCCGCCCCGGGCGCGGCACCCAGCGGGGGGCACCCAGGATGTCGAGGAGCGAGACCTTGGCGGTCTGGCCGATATAGGTCTCGATGGCCCGGTGGACGCTTTCGCGGTCGAACCCCTCGCCGCCCGAGAAGGTCACGTCCGAGATCACCTCGAAGGTCGCCGTCACCATCTCGTCGAACAGGTTGGCGGCCCGCCCCTCGGCCGCCGCGATCCGGTCGGCCGACCGCTCGGCCGCGGCGGTCATCACGGGGCCGAGGGCCGCCACGTTGCGGTGGCTGAACACCGGCGCAGCGGTGCGGCGCTGCCACATCCACTCGGCCCCCTCGGCGATGAAGAGGCTCTCGCCGATGGCGGGTTCAAGGATCAGCTTCGTCACCAGCGACTTGGGGTAGTTCTCGACATTCTCGCGCAGGATCCGCCGCAGCGCCTCGGGCGCCATGACCATGTGCCAGCGCTTGCCCGTGCGGCCCGAGATGATGGGCGCGCGGGTCGCGATCTCGGGGATCAGCTCCAGCACGTTGCGACGGCCGGCCTGAAGGCTGCCCCAGACGCCAAGCGGCGTGTTGGTCAGCGGCACGCGGGCGGGATAGGGGTCGGAAATCGGGCGGATCAAGGTCATCGCAGCCTCCGGATACATATTACAACATAGGCCAAGCCATGCCACCCGCCAGACGGGCCCCGGTTGCGCGCTGGTGTCGCAGCCGCTATGCTATGCCGAACTCTGTCGCGTAGCGCGCGTGATCTATCCCTATTTGGAGGCACT
>CAZVIS010000571.1:0-1745 GCA_964627355.1 uncultured Rhodobacterales bacterium | reverse complement strand
GAGGCCGATGCGGATGCGCTGGTCGTGGCCCCCGGCGCGCCCGATCCCTCCTCCGCCGAGGGGCGAGATCAGGGGGTCGATGTCATCCTCATAGCTGACCGAGATCGAGCCGGACCAGGTTTCATTGAAGCGTCGCCCGATGCCCAGGGTGTAGGTCGTCGTGTTCTCGATGTCGATCAGACCCGCACCTGTCCGCGCGACAAGGAATTCGGGGTCGATCTTGAACTGTTGCCAGTTCACCCAGCGGATATTGCCGAACAGCAGCGTGTCCTTGGCGATCCCTGTCTGGAAGTCGAGGTTGACAGACTCTGGCGTTTTGACGTTCGTCACACCCTGCGAGACGGTCAACGCCCCTCCGGCCACGGTTTCGATCGTATCGAACTCGTGCTCGATGTCCGAGTTGTAGGTCAGGGCAACGCGAAGGGCGATTTCCGGCCGTTCGTAAGCCACGCCAACCAGGTAACCAAAGCTGATGTCGTCATCGAGGCTGATCGAATAGCCGTTCAGAGGACCGTAGGCTGCCCCGCGCAGATCGATGTTGCCGAACGCGCGCTGCCCGCGCACACCACCGTGGACCGAGAAATTCTCGTTGAACTTGTAGCGCAGGATCCCCGTCAAGGCCCCTGTCTTGGTGTAGGCGGTGGTTCCGCCAAGTGCCACCGAGGTCAGCGGGTAGTTGACGTCCGCTCCGAACGGCTGATCAAAGATGATCGCGTAGGACAGGTTGTCGTTGATGTCCGCTTTGAAGCTGAGCCCGACCTGTCCAAAATCGTCCGCGATGTTGCCTGTGTCGCGACCGCCGAAAGCCGCGACGTCGGTACCGGACACCGTCGGGCTGATCTGACCAAGCGACAGCTCGACCACGCGGTCCTTTTCGAACAGGATGCCGATGCCCTGATTAGACCGGTCGATGCCGCCGGCCGATGCGGCGCTGGCCGATATGGCCAGCATGCTGACTGCTGATAGGATATTCCGCATGGTGCTCCCTCCCCTGAAGCCATCTGCGACATTTTATTGCCTTGACGACCAGCGTTAGGGACAGGTTTGCCGCCGGTCAATTACTGACGCCGCGTCACAGTTTCGTCATCCTGCGATTGTGGCGCGCGTGCCGGTGTTGCGGCCCTGAGGTTCAACAGGATGCCGGCAAGGATCAGGCCCGCGCCGGCGAACACGGCGGGGGCCACGCTTTCGTCAAAGACCAGCCAGCCGACCAGCGCGATGACCGGCAGGCGGGCAAAATCGACGGTGACGACAAAGCCCGCGGGGGCGAGCGAGAGGGCGGTCGTCAGACACAGATGCGCGCACAACCCCGCGACGCCGATCACTGCAAGCCAAGGCAACGTGTCGGCGGTTGGCAAGGCCATCTGCCCATCCCATCCGGCGAAAACTGCGCCGAGGACCAGCTGCATCGCGGTCAGCCAGAACAGGATCGACACGATGCTCTCGCCCCGCGTCAGCGCCTTGGTCAGGACGGTCGTCGCGGCAAAGCAGATGGCCGAAAGCGCCGCCGCGATCACGCCGGGCTCCAGCGCGCCGAAATCGGGGCGCGCGACGATCAGGATGCCCGCAAACCCAAGCGCCGCGGCCAGAACCCGCATCCGCGTCAGACGCTCTCCCAGAAACAGGGCGGCGAGCAGGATCACCCAGAGCGGCGAGGTGAACTCGATCGCGACGACCTGGGCGAGGGGGATCAAGGCCAGCGCCCAGAACCACAGGTGCTGCCCGGCGAAGTGAAAGAGGTTGCG
>CAZVIS010000570.1:0-1751 GCA_964627355.1 uncultured Rhodobacterales bacterium | reverse complement strand
GGGTGTGAGAGCGGGCGATGGGTGTCCCCCATCGGCTCCCCCTCGATCCAGCGGATGGCCGAGGCGTGGCGGCCCGTGGAGAGGCGGACAAGCCGCGCACCGTCGGCCGTGGGCAGGGGGGTCGCGACGGGCAGGCCGGCGGCAGACAGACGAACGCACCAGTCAAGTTCGGCCTGGATGCCTTCCGCGGTCTGATAGGCGGTTCGGTGCAAGCGCATAGCGGCGCGCTGGCCTTTTGCGAGCGCCAGTTCATAAACGGCATTCTCGCGCGCCGCGATCAGGCGGATGACGGTCCCGCCCCATCGGGCTGCAGCCTCTTCCGCCTCGGTCATCCGGGGACCGGCGTGGTACGGAGGACCTCTTCCAGCGTGTCGATCAGCATGTCCGCGTTCTCGATGGAAAAGGGCATGGGCGGGCGGATCTTCAGGGCCTGGCCGTGGCGGCCGATGCGGTTGAGCAGGACACCGCGCGCCAGCATCCCCTCGACCAGCGCATCGACAAAGGCGGTGGCGGGGGTCATTGCGGCATCGGTCACGAATTCGGCGGCGAAGGACAGGCCCGCGCCGCGCACCTCGGCCAGAAGCGGGTGGCTGAGCGCGCGCAGGCGTTCCATCATGTGCACGGAAATCCGCGCGGCGTGATCCACAAGACCCTCGTCCTCGATCACGTCGAGCGTGGCAAGGCAGGCCGCTGCCGACACCGGATTGCCCGCGAACGTGTTGAAATAGTAGAAAATGTTTCGGAACACAGCCATCAGGTCGGGCCGCGTCAACAGCGCCGCGACCGGAAGCCCGTTGGCCATGGGTTTGCCCGCCGTCACGATGTCGGGGGCAAAACCGAGGGCGTCATGGCCCCAGAAATGGGTACCCATGCGACCGAACCCGGGCTGCACCTCGTCGGCGATGACGAGACCCCCCGCCGCACGGGTCGCCTGCACCGCCGGACCGAAGAACCCTGCACTGATTGAAGGCAACCCTTCCATCGCCAAGGCGGGGCAAACGATCAGCGACGCGACGCCAAATCCCTCTGCCTGCAACTCCGCCGCTGCCCGCGCCACATGGGCGCCGAAGAGTGCGCCGTCTGGATCGGGGACGCGCAGGGGGTCGGGCGCGGGGACGCGGCGCACATGGGGCGGGTATCCCCCGATGGGTGGCCGGCGCGACGACAGCGCGGACACGGCGGTGGTGTTGCCGTGATAAGTGTTGTCGGTGGCGATCAGGCCGGTGGCCCCCGTCACCGCCTGCGCCATGCGCAGGGCGAGGTCATTCGCCTCGGACCCCGTGCAGGCCATGATGGCTTGCGAAATTCCGTGGTTCAGCGTCCCCGTCAGCCGCTCGATGTAGTCGAGGACGAGGTCGTGGTGATAACGTGTGTGGGTGTTCAGGATCGCCGCCTGCCGGGCGATAGCCTGAACCACGCGCGGGTGGCAGTGGCCAACGTGGGCCACATTGTTGTAGGCGTCGAGGTAGCGGCGGCCATCGGCGTCCCAGAGCCAGACCCCCTCTCCGCGCACAATATGAACGGGCGTGTGGTAGAAGGTCGGTACGTTCGGGCCCATAAGGCGCGCGCGGCGCTCGGCGTGGCTTTCGGTCATTCGTCCTCTCCCGCAGGGGCTGCGCGCAGGGCCTTTACCTGACCGCGCACGGCCTTGGCGACCAGCCGCCGCCGTTCCGATCCTGCCGTGGGCTTGGTGGCAATGCGGCGCTTTGGCGCCACGAGGGCCGCGCGGATCATTTCGACCAGACGCTCGC
>CAZVIS010000569.1:0-1759 GCA_964627355.1 uncultured Rhodobacterales bacterium | reverse complement strand
GTGGACGACAAGGGCGCCGAGAAGGAACCGAACTCGGTCTACATGATGTCCCACTCGGGGGCACGGGGTTCGCCTGCGCAGATGAAGCAGCTTGGCGGGATGCGTGGTCTTATGGCCAAGCCGTCGGGCGAGATCATCGAGACGCCGATCATCTCGAACTTCAAGGAAGGTCTGACCGTTCTTGAATACTTCAACTCGACCCACGGCGCCCGCAAGGGCCTCGCGGACACCGCGCTGAAGACGGCGAACTCGGGGTACCTCACGCGGCGTCTGGTGGACGTGGCGCAGGACTGCATCGTGCGCAGCCACGACTGCGGGACCGAGAACGCGATCACGGCGGAAGCGGCGGTCAACGACGGCGAAGTGGTGTCGTCGCTGGCCGAGCGTGTTCTGGGCCGCGTTGCCGCCGAGGACATCCTTGTCCCCGGCACCGACGAGGTGATCGTGGCGCGGGGCGAGCTGATCGACGAGCGTCGGGCGGATGCGATCCATGCGGCGGCGGTTCAGGCCGCCCGCATCCGCAGCCCGCTGACCTGCGAGGCGGAAGAAGGCGTCTGCGCCATGTGCTACGGGCGCGACCTTGCCCGCGGTACGCTGGTCAACCAGGGCGAGGCTGTCGGCATCATCGCCGCGCAGTCCATCGGTGAGCCCGGCACGCAGCTGACGATGCGGACCTTCCACATCGGCGGCATCGCGCAGGGCGGTCAGCAGTCGTTCCTCGAGGCGAGCCAGGAGGGCAAGATCACCTTCCGGAACGGCAACCTTCTGGGCAACGCGCTTGGCGAGCAGATCGTGATGGGCCGGAACATGGCCATCCAGATCATCGACGAGAACGGGCAGGAGCGGGCGAGCCACAAGGTCAGCTACGGCGCCAAGGTCCACGTCAAGGAAGGCCAGGCGGTCAAGCGTGGCACCAAGCTGTTCGAATGGGACCCCTACACGCTGCCGATCATCGCCGAAAAGGGCGGTGTGGCGCGGTTCGTCGATCTCGTCTCGGGCATCTCGGTGCGCGAGGATACTGACGAGGCGACGGGCATGACGCAGAAGATCGTGTCGGACTGGCGGTCAGCGCCCAAGGGCAACGACCTCAAGCCCGAGGTGATCATCATGGATCCGGCGACGGGCAATCCGGTGCGGGGCGAGGCGGGCAATCCGATCAGCTACCAGATGTCGGTGGACGCCATCCTGTCGGTCGAGGACGGGCAGGACATCCGTCCGGGCGACGTCATCGCGCGTATCCCGCGCGAAGGGGCCAAGACCAAGGACATCACCGGGGGTCTTCCCCGCGTGGCGGAACTGTTCGAGGCGCGCCGTCCCAAGGACCACGCGATCATTGCCGAGACGGACGGCTATGTCCGCTTTGGCAAGGACTACAAGAACAAGCGCCGCATCACGGTGGAGCCTGTCGATGAGACGCTGACGCCGATCGAGTACATGATCCCCAAGGGCAAGCACATTCCGGTTCAGGAAGGCGACTTCGTCCAGAAGGGCGACTACATCATGGACGGCAACCCGGCGCCGCATGACATCCTGCGGATCCTCGGGGTCGAGGCACTGGCGAACTACATGATCGACGAGGTGCAGGAGGTCTATCGTCTGCAGGGCGTGAAGATCAACGACAAGCACATCGAGGTCATCGTTCGCCAGATGCTGCAGAAGCTGGAAATCCTCGACTCGGGCGATACCACGCTGCTGAAAGGGGAGCATGTCGACAAGCAGGAGCTTGAGGAAGAGAACCTCAAGGCCCGCAACCGCGGCC
>CAZVIS010000568.1:0-1770 GCA_964627355.1 uncultured Rhodobacterales bacterium | reverse complement strand
GTCCCGGTGCCATGGGCAATGCCGCCCAGAACCTCCAGAAGCTCCGTCTGCCCGTTCCCGGCCACCCCGGCGATGCCGAGAATTTCTCCCGCCTGCACCGTCAGGCTGACGCCCTTCAGGCGTTCCACCCCCGCCTCGTCCTTCACCCGCAGGTTCTCGACAGACAGGATCTCGGCCCCTGGCGTCGCGGGGCGCTTTTCGACCTGCAAGAGGACCTTGCGGCCCACCATCAACTCGGCCAGTTCCTCGGGGCTGGTCTTGCCTGTCTCGACCGTCGCCACCATCTGCCCGCGCCGCATCACGCTGACGCTGTCGGTGATCTCCATGATCTCGCGCAGCTTGTGGGTGATGAGGATGACGGTTTTCCCCTGCTCCTTCAGGCCCTTGAGGATGCGGAACAGGTGATCCGCCTCGGCCGGCGTCAGCACACCCGTGGGTTCGTCCAGGATCAGGATATCGGCCTGGCGGTACAGCGCCTTGAGGATTTCCACCCGCTGCTGGTGGCCGACCGACAGGTCCTCGATCACCGCATCGGGATCGACGTCCAGCTCATACTCCCGCGCCAGATCCCCCAGAACCTTGCGCGCCTTGGTCAGCGAGGGGCGCAGCAGCGCGCCCTCCTCGACCCCAAGGATGATGTTTTCGAGAACCGTGAAATTCTGCACCAGCTTGAAATGCTGGAAGACCATGCCGATGCCGGCGCGGATGGCGCTCTGGCTGTCGGGGATGGCCGTGGGTTTGCCGCCGATCAGAATCTCGCCACTGTCAGCCTTGTAGAAGCCGTAGAGGATCGACATCAGCGTCGATTTCCCGGCCCCGTTCTCGCCGATGATCCCGTGGATGGTGCCCCGGCGGACCTGGATCGAGATGTCCTTGTTGGCCTGCACCGGGCCAAAGGACTTGCAGATGCCCTTCAGCTCGATGGCAAAGGGGGCGGCCGTTTCCGGCCGCCCCGCATCCATCTGTGCCGCCTGACCCATCAGAACTGGGCGGCTGGGCAGGTGTTGTCGCTCATGTAGTCATGGACGACCAACTCGCCCGACTTGATCTTGCCTGCCGCCGCATCCACTGCGGCCTGCATCTCGGCGGTCACGAGGGGCGCGTTGTTCTCGTCCAGCGCGTAGCCCACGCCTTCGGACTTGAGGTCGAGGACGTTGATCCCCGGGGCCAGATCGGTGCCCTCCTTGAAGGCGTTGTAGACAGCCACGTCCACCCGCTTGAGCATCGAGGTCAGGACCTTGCCGGGGTGCAGGTAGTTCTGGTTGCTGTCCACGCCGATCGACAGGATCCCTTCGTCGGCCGCGGCCTGCAGCACGCCCACGCCGGTGCCGCCCGCGGCGGCATAGATCACGTCGGCGCCCTGGCTTTTCTGGGCCTTGGCAAGTTCGGCGCCCTTCACCGGGTCATTCCACGCGGCAGGCGTTGTGCCGGTCATGTTCAGAACCACGGTCGCGTCCGGCTTCACTGCCTTGACGCCCTGCGCATAGCCGCAGCCAAAGCGGCGGATCAGCGGGATGTCCATGCCACCGATGAAGCCCACGGTATTGGTCTTGGAGGCGAGGCCCGCCATCATGCCGACGAGGAAGGACCCCTCATGCTCGGTGAACACGACCGACTTCACGTTGGGCTGATCGACCACCATGTCGATGATCGCGAACTTGGTCTCGGGGAAGTCGGGGGCGACGGTGTTCAGCACGTCACCGAAGGCAAAGCCCGTCATCACGACCGGGTTCGCACCCGATTCCGCCATCCGCCGCAGCGCCTGCTCAC
>CAZVIS010000567.1:0-1771 GCA_964627355.1 uncultured Rhodobacterales bacterium | reverse complement strand
GGCAGGACCTGCGCTGGCGCAGGCCGAGGTGGCCCCGACGGGGAGCCTGACCTACGTCAACAGCCCGTTGTCGACCGACGAGATGCCGACTGCGCTGGAGGACATCACCAGCTACAACAACTTCTACGAGTTCGGCACCGACAAGTCTGACCCTGCCCGCTATGCCGGGGCGCTGACGGTGGACCCCTGGTCGGTGACGATCGACGGTCTGGTGGACCGCCCGGGCACCTATGCGTTGGAGGACCTGCTGAAGGACGTGACGCTGGAGGAGCGGATCTACCGCTTCCGCTGTGTCGAAGCGTGGTCGATGGTCGTGCCCTGGATCGGGTTCGAGCTGTCGCATTGCCTGAACAGGGTGGGCGTGCAGTCCGGGGCGAAGTACGTCGCCTTCGAGACGCTGGTGCGCCCCGAGGAAATGCCGGGCCAGCAGCGCGCCATCCTCGACTGGCCCTATCGCGAGGGGCTGCGGCTGGACGAGGCGATGCACCCACTGACCATCCTTGCGACCGGCCTTTACGGCGAGCCGATGCCCAAGCAGAACGGCGCGCCGCTGCGCCTGGTCGTGCCGTGGAAATACGGCTTCAAGTCGATCAAGAGCATCGTGAAGATCAGCCTCGTGGCCGAGCAACCGCAAACGACGTGGAACATGCTGCAACCGTCCGAGTACGGGTTCTATTCGAACGTGAACCCCGAGGTGGACCACCCGCGCTGGAGCCAGGCGTCCGAGCGGCGGATCGGCGGCGGCTTCTTCTCGCCCCGGATCGACACGTTGCCCTTCAACGGTTATGCCGAGCAGGTCGCGGGCCTTTACGACGGCATGGATCTCAGGGCGAACTTCTGATGTTCACGACGTCCGGAAACGCAGAGACGCTGCCGCAGCGCATCAACGGCGCGCTGCGGACGGTGCCGACATGGGTGATCTATCCGCTTGGCTTGCTGCCGGTGATCTGGCTGTTCTGGCAGGGCGCGGCCGGACACCTTGGAGCAGACCCGGTCAAGGCGGTGGAGCGCGAGCTTGGCCTTCTGGGGCTGCAGCTGATCGTGGCAGGGCTGTGCATCAGCCCGCTGCGATGGGTGACGGGGATCAACCTGATCCGCTATCGCCGGGCGGTCGGGCTGGTCGCCTTCTTCTATGTGGCGCTGCATCTGGCCGTCTGGGTGGTGCTGGACCTGCAGTTGCGGTGGGGCGAGATCTGGGGCGACATTTCCAAGCGGCCTTACATCATCGCAGGGTTTGTCGGATTCGTGGCGCTGGTTCCGCTGGCCGTCACCTCGAACAACCTGTCGATCCGAAAGCTTGGACCCAAGACCTGGCAGGCGCTGCACAAGCTCACTTACCTCGCGGCGGTGGCAGGGGCGGTGCATTTCCTGTGGCTGGTGAAGGCTTGGCCGGTGGAGCCGATCCTCTATCTTGGCGCGGTGCTGGTGCTGCTTGGCTGGCGCGGGGCGCGGGCGCTGCGCGGGACCGCCTAGGGGATTTGTGGCAGGAAGTGTCGCAACCCCAACATCTTGCGCAAGTTTTGATCGCGCGGAAAAAAGTGTCACGGTTCTGTCTTTTTCCTCTTGCGGGTCGTGAGGTGGATCCGTAAATAGCCCCTCACCGAGACGGCAGCAGCGATGCAGCGGCCCGGTGGCGGCAGGGAAACCTGACGCAGACATCTTCGGAGGCAAGGCAGTTGGTGGTGCCAGAGTTCTGGCACGCTGGTTGTTTTTCGTCCGCGCTCTTTGACATATTGAACGTGAGAAGGGATATGTGGGCGGTTTGGGCGCG
>CAZVIS010000566.1:0-1771 GCA_964627355.1 uncultured Rhodobacterales bacterium | reverse complement strand
GAAGACTTCGGCCGCTTCGGCAGCGTCGCCAAATCCGCCATGTTCTGCCTCGGCGCCGGGGAAACCCACCCGCCCCTCCACGCCCCCGACTACGATTTTCCCGACGCGCTCATCGCCCCGGGGGTCCGTGTCTTTTCAAGGGTCATCGGCGACCTCCTCGGCTGACCGTCCCCTTGCCCCTTCTTTTGTCCCCAAATATCCCGGGGGTCCGGGGGCTGGCCCCCGGTCCGCGCCTCAAACCCGCACCGCTTGCACGCAAGGGCGCAACGCCGGATACTCACCCCATGAGTCTCCCCCCCGGTTTCCTTGACGAGCTGCGCACCCGCGTCCCCCTCAGCCAGGTGGTGGGGCGGTCAGTCACATGGGACATGAAGAAATCCAACATGGCCAAGGGTGACTGGTGGGCGCCCTGTCCCTTCCATCAGGAACGCACGGCGAGTTTCCACGTCGATGACCGCAAGGGCTTCTACTACTGCTTCGGCTGCCACGCGAAGGGCGACGCGCTCGGGTTTCTCAAGGAAACCGGCAACATGAGCTTCATGGACGCGGTGGAGGCTCTGGCGCGCGAGGCCGGGATGCAGATGCCCGCGCGCGATCCGCAGGAGGCCGCGAAGGCCGACCGCAGGACGCAACTCGTCGCAGTGGTGGAAGAGGCGGTGAAGGTCTACCGGCTGCAACTGCGCACCGGGGCCGCGCAGGGGGCGCGCGACTACCTCGACAAGCGGCGGCTCTCGCAAGCGACGCTCGACCGCTGGGAGATCGGCTTTGCCCCCGATGCCCGGCAATTCCTGATCGGCGCGCTTGGCGCCAAGGGCATCCCGCTGGAGATGCTCGAGGCGGCGGGGCTGGTGGCCCGGGCCGATGACGGCAGCCCCTATGACCGCTTCCGGGGCCGCATCCTCTTCCCAATCCGCGACGCCCGTGGCCGCGCGATCAGCTTTGGCGGCCGCGCGATGGACCCCAATGCCCGGGCCAAGTACCTCAACGGGCCGGAGACGGAGCTTTTCGACAAGGGCCGCACCCTCTTCAACATCGCCCCGGCGCGAGAGGCGGCGGGCAAGGGCCAGCCCCTCATCGTCGCCGAAGGCTACATGGACGTGATCGCCCTGGTGGACGCTGGCTTCGGCGCCGCCGTCGCCCCCCTCGGCACCGCCGTCACCGAGGACCAATTGCGTCTGATGTGGCGCATCCATCCTGAGCCGGTCATCGCGCTCGACGGCGACAAGGCGGGCATCCGCGCGGCGATGCGGCTGATCGACCTGTCGCTGCCGCTGCTGGAGGGGGGACGGGGCCTGCGCTTTGCCCTTTTGCCCGACGGGCAGGACCCCGACGACCTGATCCGCGCGCGCGGCGCCCCGGCGATGCAGGCCGTTCTCGACCGGGCCGAGCCGATGGTCAGCCTCCTCTGGCGGCGCGAGACCGAAGGCCGCGTCCTCGACAGCCCCGAGCGGCGCACCGCCCTCGACGCCGCCTTGCGCGCGGCCACCGCCCGCATCCCCGACCCAGGTCTCCGCAGCCACTACGAGGCGGCACTCAAGGACCTCAAGTGGGCGCTCTTCAACACCCGCCGCCCGCCCCCCGGACCCCGCGCGCCCGGCCGGTTCCAGCCCCCGCCTGCATCCCCCCTCGCCGCCACCCGCGCCTCTGCGCTGGCGACAGCAGGCGAGGCGGACGAGGAGCGGATGCTCGAGGCGGTGCTTCTGGCAACGCTGGCCGCGCATCCCGCGCTTGTCCCCGCGTTCGAGGCCGACCTCGAGGCGATGGCTCTTCT
>CAZVIS010000565.1:0-1773 GCA_964627355.1 uncultured Rhodobacterales bacterium | reverse complement strand
AAGGAGCAGATCGCGCTTCTGGACAAGGTCTTTGCCTCGATCAAGGAAAAGGCCGCAGGCGAGAAGTGCGATGCCATCGAGGGCCTCATCAAGGAGGGTGACGGCGTGATGAAAGAGGCGACGGGGGCCGCGCTGGACGCCACCCTGATCGGCGTGGCGCAGGCGGTCGAGCACTACGAGATTGCCCGCTATGGCACGTTGCGGGAATGGGCCAAGCAGTTGGGCCATACGCAGGCACATGACCTGCTGAGCCAGATCCTCGACATGGAGAAGGCCGCGAATGCCAAGCTGACCGGGCTTGCGGTGCAAGCCGTCAACACAGGCAAAGCAAAGGCCGCCTGAGCGAAGGGGGCCCCGGTGCGCCGGGGCCTTTCGGTCAGCGCGGCGGCAGGCTATCCGTGATGGCGCGGGCGGCGGCGGCGGGGCTGGGGCTGGCCCAGACGGGGCGGCCGACGACGATGTGGTCGGCGCCTGCGGCAATCGCTTCGGCCGGGGTGGCGATCCGCTTCTGGTCGCCCGGGGCTGCGCCTTCGGGGCGAACGCCGGGGGTGACGATCAGCTTGCCCCGCGCCTCTGGCAGGGCGCGGATCCGCGCGGCCTCGCGCGGCGAGGCGATGACGCCGTCGGCGCCCGCCTCCATCGCGCGGGCGGCGCGTTCGACGACGATCTCGGCGAGGTCACCTTGGCGGATCAGGTTCGCGTCAAGGTCCGCCCGGTCGAGCGAGGTGAGGATGGTGACAGCAAGGATCTTCGTCGCGCCTTTGGTCTGGGCGGCTGCGCGCACCACCTGCGGGTCGCCGTGGACGGTGAGGAAGTCGAGGTCCTGTTCGGCGATGCCCCTCACCGCCGCCTCGACGGTGGCACCGATGTCGAAGAGCTTGAGGTCGAGGAACACGCGCTTGCCCCTCTCATGCTTCAGTTCGAGCGCAAGGGCGAAACCGCCGCCGGTCAGCATGCCGAGGCCGACCTTGTAGAAGGCGGCGGCGTCCCCGATGCGGTCGGCCAGCGCCAGCCCCTGCACCACATTCGGCACATCGAGCGCCACGATCAGCCGGTCATCCATGCGGGATCCCCTTTTGCCGGGGTGATGCGGCTGGGGGCGGGTGGTGTCAAGCCGTTGACAGCGCGGTGCCGCCCGGCAAGGCTGGCACCCATGGACATCACCCTCACCTACGACCGCCCGGATGAGGGCCCGCAGTCCGGCCCGGTGACGGTGGGCTGGTTTCTGGCCGAGACGAAGGGTGGGGTGCTGTACGATCCGCCCGAGCGGCTGCTGTTCCGGCAGACCAACAAGGCGCATGCCAAGTCGGCCAGCCGCTGCCCTGCCGTGATACAGATGGAAAGCCGCTATTTCGTGGTGAAGTGCCCGTTCGACCTGCACATCGGGTTCGGTCGGGACGAGAAGGGCAAGCCGCATCTGGTGAACCGGGCGGGGGCGGCCAGTCCCGTGCGGGCGTCCAAGCTCAATCAGGTGCTGACGCTGGTGGCCGAGGCCGAGTGGCGCTATCCCGACCGGCCCACGGTGCAACTGTCACTGCCCTACTGTTTCATCGCGGACGAGCCTGTGTGGCTGACGCAGCTGGGGACCTTCGCGCATTACCGGGCGGATCCGCTGCCCGGCACGATCTTTGGCGGACGGTTCCCGATGAACATCTGGCCGCGCCCGCTGATGTGGGCGTTCGAGTGGCATGACCCCTCGCGCGATATCGTGCTGCGGCGGGGAGAGCCGCTGTTCTACCTGCAGTTCGAGGCGCAGGGTCCGGACCGCCCGGT
>CAZVIS010000564.1:0-1776 GCA_964627355.1 uncultured Rhodobacterales bacterium | reverse complement strand
GCGGTCGAGGGTGTAGGCCGAGGCGGGGGTGGCGAGGGAGAGGGCGAGGGCTGCGAGGATGAGTGCGCGCATGGGGGACCTCCGATGTGTGGTAAGGAGGTGGGGCGGAGGGGAAGGAAAGGCAGGGGGGTGGGGGATCAAGATATCGGGAGGGGGGTTGGGTGCGTGGCTTCACGCGCTGCTGGAGACAGGTGCAGGCGGTGTGTGTTTTGACGCACCGCACGGCTTACTAACCGTTTCATTGCAAAAAGGTTTATGCTACCATCGACTTTATCTTGATTTACTCTAAGTTGGAAATAGCGATGCAAGAAAGTTTCTTCAGCAATTTGATTTCTGCCTTACCAGAGATCGCCACGAGTCCGCTCGCGCTAGTCGGCTACGCACTTACGATCGGTGCATGGGTATACTCATCAGTTCGGTCAGCCAATCTGAAAACAATCATAAAGCAAATTGCAGCCATCCCGGAAACTGATCGAAAGTCGACAGTCATGGCCGCACTCGGAGAGGTAATTCCAGAAAGTATTTCGGCCGAGCAGTGGATTCGATCGAAACGGCAACAGTACTTTCTCATTGCATTCATTGTTACGCTCGCAGTAGCTTTAATCATCGTTGCAATCGCTCTATTCAGAAGCGCCGAGGTGACTTCAGCACAGGCCGCGGCCCGCGCAAAAATTGAAATCTGCGAGGCCCAAGTGCGCGCAGCAAAATCCCAGTGGGAGGAGAGCAAGAAATCCTTAGAAGATCGAATTCAACATCTAAATGAAGAAATAGAGTATTGGAAGCTAGAGGAGAGGCGCGGCCTTACCGGAATAGCGCTGGCGCCGGACGATCAAAAACTAATTGCCATCGAAATCGCAAGAGCGGCTGGCGAAAAGATCGAAGATCTCGAAAATGAGAAGAAAGGCGTCCAAAGCAAACTCGACACTTTCTCCGCGAACCTGCCAACACCAGTTCTTTGTGGCAGTTGAGCCCAAAAGCTCGAGCCCGTCTCTTGACCCAGAAAAATGCGCAGCAAAGCTGCGCTGAACCCAGAAATATTTGGCCGAACAAATAGTGACAATCACCTTCAATCATCACCTCACTGATCCAGGAAACTCCGCAACTTCCGGCTCCTCGACGGATGCTTCAGCTTCCGTAGCGCCTTGGCCTCGATCTGGCGGATGCGCTCGCGGGTGACCGAGAACTGCTGGCCGACCTCTTCCAGCGTGTGATCCGTATTCATCCCGATGCCGAAGCGCATGCGCAGCACCCGCTCCTCGCGGGGGGTCAGCGAGGCCAGAACCCGCGTCGTCGTTTCCTTCAGGTTCTCCTGAATGGCCGAATCCAGCGGCAGGACGGCGTTCTTGTCCTCGATGAAATCGCCAAGCTGGCTGTCCTCCTCGTCGCCGATCGGGGTTTCCAGCGAAATCGGTTCCTTGGCGATCTTCATCACCTTGCGGACCTTTTCGAGCGGCATCTGGAGTTTCTCGGCCAGTTCCTCGGGAGTGGGTTCCCGGCCGATTTCGTGCAGCATTTGGCGGCCGGTGCGGACCAGCTTGTTGATCGTCTCGATCATGTGCACGGGAATGCGGATCGTGCGGGCCTGGTCGGCGATGCTGCGCGTGATGGCCTGACGGATCCACCATGTCGCGTAGGTCGAGAATTTGTAGCCGCGGCGGTATTCGAATTTGTCGACGGCCTTCATCAGGCCGATGTTGCCCTCTTGGATCAGGTCAAGGAACTGCAGCCCGCGGTTGGTGTATTTCTTGGCAATCGAGATCACCAGACGCAGGTTCG
>CAZVIS010000563.1:0-1788 GCA_964627355.1 uncultured Rhodobacterales bacterium | reverse complement strand
TCGAGCCGCGGAACATCGCGGCCCGCCGGTGCAGCGCCCGCATCGCCCCGTCATCGCCCGCAAAGGCGCCAAGTTCGGTCATCTCGGCCAGCACCATGGCCACGACTTCCAGCGCATAGACCTCGTCGTCCGAGAACAGCCGCGCGACCTTGGACTGCACGACCAGCACGCCCAGCTTTTCCCCCACCCGCTGGATCGGCACGCCGAGGAAGCTGGAGTAAATCTCCTCGCCCGTCTCGGGCATGAAGCGGAAACCCTTTTCCTGCGGCGCGTTGGCGGTGTTGACGGGCATGCCCGCGCGCGCCACCCGGCCCACGAGGCCCTCGCCCAGACGAAGCCGTGTCTGGTGGACCGACTCCTTGCGCAGGCCCTCGGTCGCGCACAGTTCCAGCGTCTCGGGGTCGCGGAAAAGGTAGATTGAGCAGACCTCGGACCCCATCGAATCGGCGATCAGATGTGTGATCCGGTCCAGCCGGTCCTGCCCCTTGCCGGGGCCGGCCAGACTGTCGCGCAGGCGGCGCAACAGCTTGCGGCTCTCGGTCTCGGTCCGTTCGGTCATCGCGCGTCCTGTCCCCTCTCAGCCCGCTTAGACCATAGGCCGCGCGCATCGGGAAGTGGGCGCGGCACGTCACTGGTACCGGCGATCCAGACCCGCAAGCGCCGACGCCACCAGCGCGCCGTCGGGGGCGTCGGCAGCGGCCAGAACGACTAGTCCTTCGAAGGCGGCCAGCAGGAAGGCCGCTGTCGCGTCGTCGTGTTGCGGCAGCCTTGCGCGAAGCCAATGCTGGAAGTGGCCAAGGATGCGCGCCGACGCCTGGCGATAGCCGGGCACGCCGCGCGCCGCACCTGCGACCACCTCAAGCCAAAGCCGCACATAGGGCGCACCCGCCGGCGCCTGCATCAACGGCCAGAGTGCAGGCACCAGATCGCCCGCTGATGCCTGGACCGGCAGCGGAACCGCCTCCAGAAGCACCATGAAACGTTTTGCAAGGTGGTCGAGAAGGGCGCCAATCACACCTTCCTTCGTGCCGAAATGGTAGATCAGCATGCGGTCGCTGGTGCCAGCTGCCGACGCAAGCGGTCGCAGCGTCGCCTGGGTCAGGCCATGCACCAGCACATGATCCGCCATCCTGTCGAGCATTTCGGCCTGGCTCAGTTTCATTCGTTCCCCTTGTAGCGCGCGCTACATCGTGACATATGTAGCGTATGCTACAAAGTCGCGAATTCTGCTGGAGCCGCTCATGACCCTTACGACAATTGCCCCGTTTGTCACAGGCTTTGCCTTCGTGACCTATCTCGTCGCCTCGCTCAACCCACGGTTCCGGCTGGCGTGGCAAGCTCCTGCGGTCCTGTCGGTCCTCTTTCTGGGCTGGTCGGTCTGGGCAATCGTGACCGAAGGGCCGACGGGGTTCTGGCCGATCCACACGGCGAACCTTTGGGGCAATCAGGTTTGGTTCGACCTGCTGCTCGCCGCCGGGATCGCCTGGACCCTGATCCTGCCGCGCGCGCGGGCGGCAGGGATGAACGTGGCGCTGTGGCTGCCGGTTGTACCCTTGTCGGGCTGCATCGGCTTCCTCGCCATGCTGGCGCGGCTGCTCTACATTGAAGATCGCCGCGCAAAGTCCTGAAATCAGGCCTTCTCCAGCTCGAACGCGTCGTGCAGGGATTGCACGGCCAGTTCCATGTACTTGCGGTCGATCAGCACTGAGATCTTGATCTCGGACGTGGCGATGACCTTGATGTTGACGTTCTCGGCGGCCAGCGCCTTGAACATCGTGGCGGCAACGC
>CAZVIS010000562.1:0-1790 GCA_964627355.1 uncultured Rhodobacterales bacterium | reverse complement strand
TTCACGGAATAGCCAAGCGCCGCCATCCGCCGCGGATTGTCCCGCACCCCCTGCAAGGCCAACCCGAACGGCGAGCGGGACACATAGACCACCGCCGCATAGGCCAGCACCGCGCACCCAAGCGACAGGTAATAGAACGGCACCGGCTGGCGCCAGTCCACCCCGAACAGGGGCGGCGGCACGATCAGGTTGAAGCCGGAATAGCCGTTGAAGATCTCGTAGTTCTGCCGTGTGAAGTAGAAGAACGCGCTCGCGATAGCGAGGGTGATCATGATCGTGTAAATGCCCTCGGTCCGCACCGCCAGGGCCCCGACCAGCGTTCCGAAGATCACCGCGATCAGGATGGCGCAGGGGATATACAGCCACCATGGCCAGCCAAGACTGATCTCGGTCATCCCCGAGGTGCCGAGGATCGCGACCCCATATCCCCCCATCGCCGCCACCGACATCTGGATCAGGCTGACCATCCCGCCATAGCCCGCCAGAAACATCAGGCTCAGCGCGATCATGCCCAGGATAAAGGTCCAGCCGAAGACCTGGAACAGAATGAAATCATTGGCGAGCGCGGGCATCGTGAGGGCCATCAGCCCCAGGAACCAGACCACGGGATGCACCCGGTCGATCAGGTTCAACTGGCCAGGCTCGACGCGGGGGGCCTCGGTGACCGCCATCTACCGCCCCGCCCCCAGCAACCCCTGCGGCCGGAACGCCAGCACAACCGCCATGATGAGGAAGGTGAACACGACCGAATAGGTCGGCGCATAGACCAGCCCCAACTGCTCGCTCAACCCGATGATGACGGCGCCGATGGCCGCGCCGGGGATCGACCCCATGCCGCCCACGATCACGACCACAAGGCTGGCCAGCAGGAACCGCGTGTCTTCTCCGGGGCTCAGCGACTGGAAGGTGCCGCCGACGATGCCGCCCACGCCCGCCAAGCCCGCGCCAAAGCCGAACACGGCAAGGAATACGTATTGGATGCGCACGCCCGATGCCGCCAGCATTTCGCGGTCATCGACGCCAGCGCGGATCAGCATCCCCAGCTTGGTGCGATTCAGCACAAGCCACATCGCGACGCCCATCACGATGGCCGCGATCAGGATGGCGATGCGGACGGCGGGAAACTTGAACCATGTGATCTCGCCCGTATCGTCGCGAACGGAGCTGATGACCGGCAGTTCCACCGGCCCCGACAGCAGGTCGGGCGTCAGGATCGTGTAGCTTTGCCCGCCCCAGATCCACAGCATCACGTCGGCCAGCACCACGGACAGGCCGATGGTCACCATGGTCTGGCGCAGTTCTTCCCCCTCCATCCGGCGAAACACCTGGTGCTGCAGGATCAGGCCCAGAACAGCCACCACGACAAAGACGATTGGAAAGGCCAGAAGCCACGACCCCGTCGCCTCGCTGATTTCGAAGCCCAGATAGCCCCCCAGCAGGTACAGCGACCCGTGTGCCAGATTCACGTTGCGCATCAGCCCGAAGATCAGCGTGAACCCGGCGGCGACAAGGAAATACAGCGCCCCCAGCGTGATCCCCCCGAACAGGGCGTTCAGGAACACGCGCTTGCGTCCCAGCACCTCTTCCAGCCCGTCCGACCACGGCGCAAAGATCAGCCACAGCAATCCTGCCACCAGAATGGCAAGAATGAACGTCCAGACCGGATGGCGACTGGCAAACCGCTGCAACACATTGTCCTCCCGCGACAAAGCCTAGTCCGCGAGTCCCCGAAAGGTCATACCCCACAGTCTGATCGTGCAGCGCAGCGTCGGGAAAACCCCCGTCTGCAA
>CAZVIS010000561.1:0-1806 GCA_964627355.1 uncultured Rhodobacterales bacterium | reverse complement strand
AGACTATAGCGCGAACCCGGGCAACCACTGGACGACAGACGGGAGCCCGGTGATTGGATCCTTCATCACTTGGGGCTTCAGCAGCGCGGTCAGCCTGTCGGCGATGTATGTCTGGAACCACCGCTCGAACGTTATCGCCCAGAACTCAGGCTATGACGTCACACTGTTCGACCTTGTGCTGCGGGATGCGGGTGGGACTGCACTGACAACGCTGACCAATGTGTCGCTTGGGTTTAACACCGACTTGCGTCAGACGCCGGTCACCTTTGCCACCCCCATCGACAACGTCCGTTCCGTCACCTTTACCGTACGGGGGACCGAGTTCCCGAACCCGGGCTTCACCGGCCTTGCCGAAGTCCGGTTCGAAGGGACCCGCAGCACCCCAGCCTCCGTCATTCCGCTTCCCGCCGCAGGCTGGATGCTGCTCGCCGGTATCGGCGGCCTCGCCGCCCTGCGCCGCCGCCGCGGCTGATCGTCCGACAGGCGTTGCCTGTCCCGGGTCGGCGCCCCCAGCGCCGACCGTTGCATCTTCCCAAGCCGCCACCTTGAAAACGACCCCACCCATGTCGCTTTCGCGCGCCAAGCGCCGTATCCGGCGGTCGGTCCTTTACCGCTTCGCGCGATAACGGCGGCAACGGACGGAGGGTGCGATGAGCGATGTGGCAGAAGCAGGGCGCCGGGTGCGCGGCGGCGGCGGATCGGCGCGGCGGGCGGAACGCACGGCGGTCCATTTCGAGACCGCCCGCTTCATCGAGCGGAACATCCCCAACTTCGAGATCCTGAACGACGAGGCGCTTTCCATCATCGAATGGAACGCCGATACCGTGCTGGAAGAGATCGGCGTCAATTTCGTCGATAACCCCGAAGCGTTGGCGCTGTGGCGTCACGCCGGGGCGGACGTCAAGGGAGAGCGGGTGCACATTCCGCGCGGCCTTGCACGGAAACTCTGCGCCACCGCCCCCGGCCGCTTCACCCAGATCGCCCGCAACCCCGAGCGGAATGTCGAGATCGGCGGGCGGACGATGGTGCTGGCCCCTGTCTATGGCCCCCCCTTCGTGCGTGATGCCGAAGGCGGGCGCCGCTATGCCACGATGGCCGACTTCCGCAACTTCGTGAAGCTGGGCTACATGTCCAAATGGCTGCACCATTCCGGCGGCACGGTCTGCGAGCCGACGGATGTCGCGGTGAACAAGCGCCACCTCGACATGCTGCACGCGCACATGACGCTGTCGGACAAGCCCTTCATGGGGTCGGTCACCGAGCCCGTCCGCGCCGCCGATTCGGTCGAGATGTGCCGGTTGCTGTTCGGCTCGGACGTTGTGGACAGCCATGTCGTGATGACCAGCCTCATCAACATCAACTCCCCCCTCACCTTCGATTCCACCATGATGGGCGCGCTCGAGGTTTATGCTCGCGCCGGACAGGCCGCGATCATCAGCCCCTTCATCGTCGGCGGCGCGATGGCCCCGGTGACGGTGGCAGGCACGCTGACGCAGGTGCTGGCCGAGGTGCTGGCGGGCGTGGCCTACAGCCAGCTGGTGCGCGCAGGCGCGCCGGTGATCTTCGGCGCCTTCGTCACGTCCATCGACATGAACTCCGGCGCCCCCACCTTCGGCACGCCAGAGGCCGCACATATCACCTGGGGGGCAGGGCAGCTGGCCCGGCGTCTGGGGCTGCCTTACCGCTCGGGCGGAGCCTTCTGCGGCTCGAAACTCCCCGATGCGCAGGCGGCCTACGAATCGGCCAACAGCCTGAACATGGCGCTGACGGCCGGAGTGAACTTCATGCTGCACGCCTGCGGCTGGC
>CAZVIS010000560.1:0-1818 GCA_964627355.1 uncultured Rhodobacterales bacterium | reverse complement strand
CTAAGCCAACCTCCTGGTTGTTTTGGCCGTCCCACATGCTTTCCCACTTAGCCACGAATTAGGGGCCTTAGCTGCAGGTCAGGGTTGTTTCCCTCTTCACGACGGACGTTAGCACCCGCCGTGTGTCTCCCGGATAGTACTCTGCGGTATTCGGAGTTTGCTTAGGCTCAGTAAGGCTGTGGGCCCCCATCACCCATGCAGTGCTCTACCCCCGCAGGTATTCGTCCGAGGCGCTACCTAAATAGCTTTCGCGGAGAACCAGCTATCTCCAGGTTTGATTAGCCTTTCACCCCTAGCCACAAGTCATCCAGACCCTTTTCAACGGGTGTTGGTGCGGACCTCCAGTTGGTGTTACCCAACCTTCATCCTGCTCATGGCTAGATCACCTGGTTTCGGGTCTGATCCCACGAACTCATGCGCCCTTTTAAGACTCGCTTTCGCTGCGCCTCCACCTACCGGCTTAAGCTTGCTCGTAAGACCAAGTCGTTGACCCATTATACAAAAGGTACGCCGTCAGGCCTCAAGGGCCCTCCGACTGCTTGTAGGCGTCCGGTTTCAGGTACTGTTTCACTCCCCTTGTCGGGGTGCTTTTCACCTTTCCCTCACGGTACTGGTTCGCTATCGGTCAGCAAGGAGTACTTAGCCTTCGGAGGTGGTCCTCCGATCTTCAGACAGGATTTCACGTGTCCCGCCCTACTTGATATGTCCAATGGCGCTTCCCATACGGGGCTGTCACCCGCTATGGCTGATCTTTCCAGATCATTCTGGTCACGCTTCAAGGATCGGCTGGTCCGCGTTCGCTCGCCACTACTAACGGAGTCTCTGTTGATGTCCTTTCCTCCGGGTACTTAGATGTTTCAGTTCCCCGGGTTTGCTCTTATTCCCCTATGTATTCAGGGATAAGTACCTGGCTTACCCCACTGATGACCCTCTTGTGAGAGACAACAGCGGAATATCAGGTGGGTTTCCCCATTCGGAGACCCATGGATCAAAGCCTATTCCCGGCTCCCCATGGCTTATCGCAGGGTATCACGTCCTTCATCGCCTCTTGCTGCCTAGGCATCCACCAAACGCCCTTTTCGCGCTTGATTTGATCCAGGAAGAGCATGGCTGGTTCGTCCACGCACCCCCTGGGTGTCAAAAGCTTGTACTTTCCCACCGTGTCCTCGCGAAGGAGGACACCGGTTAGTGTACTAGACTTGGAACAATATCGCCTTGACCAATTGGTCAGCGCACCGACACTCCGGTGCACCAGCGATACTGATGTTTCTCTCTCTACGATGTCAATTTTTCGTCCAACCGGACGATCAAACCCACCAAAGGATGGGCTTGATGATCGGGTTGTCTCTATGCCTCGCGGCTTCGGGATCATGGTGGGTCGAGGAGGACTCGAACCTCCGACCTCACGCTTATCAGGCGTGCGCTCTAACCACCTGAGCTACCGACCCACATGCCGTCCGCGGCCTTGGCCGCGGCAAATCGGTCCGGTGGACCGACTTGAGGCAGGTGCCGAGGGCGCAAGCCCGAGGTGGGTGGAACGCCCGAACCTCAGTATTGGTGGAGCCTAGGAGGATCGAACTCCTGACCTCCTGAATGCAAATCAGGCGCTCTCCCAGCTGAGCTAAGGCCCCGCATGAGCAAACGCTGCTCGCATTCCGCTCTGTTCTTTGAAGGGATATGAGGACGGCCTGGCCGCATTTTTGGACCGATGACTCGGTCCTGCTAAGTGTCTCCTGTAGGCCGGTGCAAGCACCAACCTGGTGGGGACATCCTTAGAAAGGAGGTGATCCAGCCGCAGGTTCCCCTACGGCTACCTTG
>CAZVIS010000559.1:0-1821 GCA_964627355.1 uncultured Rhodobacterales bacterium | reverse complement strand
CAGCAGGTCCACCGCCGCCAGCGCCGGTTCCGCCGCGCGTTTCAGGTCGGCGAGGCGGTAGATGCCACGGAAGGCGTCTGCAGCGGAGAGTTTGTCGGCAACGCCGATGATCTTCGCGGTGACGGGGTGGAGGGCAGAGGGGTTCTCGCGCATCAGGGTTTCCACCACCGTCATCCGCTCGGCCACCCAGGCGCCCTCGTAGAGCATCTTGGCGACCTCGAAGAACGGGGTGAAGTCGATCTCGGTGACGCGGTGGCCGAGGGCTTTCAGGCGCTCCATAACAGCGGCAAAGCTGGCGGCCTGTGCGGTGTCGCCGAAGAATTCGCGTGTGGCGGCGTCGGGGACGCCGATGCGAAGGGCTTGTGGGACGGGGCCAAGCGCGGGCGTGGGCATCGGGCGGGCATAGGCATCGGCGGCATCATAGACCGCCGCGGCGCGGTAGGCGGTCCAGGCGTCCGCAACCGTCAAGGCAAAGATCGAGATGGTGTCGAGGGTGCGGCAGGCCGGGACCACTCCGGTCGCCGAGAGCGCCCCGAGCGAAGGCTTCAGCCCCACGATGTTGTTCAAGGCGGCAGGCACTCGCCCCGACCCCGCCGTATCCGTTCCAAGCGCAAAGGACACGATCCCCCGCGCGACCGCCACCGCCGACCCTGAGGACGACCCCCCTGGCACGATGGCCGGGTCGATGGCATTCTGCGGCACCCCGTAGGGCGAGCGCACCCCGACGAGCCCCGTCGCGAATTGATCGAGGTTCGTCTTGCCCAGCCAGATCGCCCCGGCCTTCCGCAGGGCCGCCACGGCAAAGGCGTCCGCTTTGGCGACATAGGCAAAGGCCGGACAGGCAGCGGTCGTGGGCACGCCGGCCACGTCGATATTGTCCTTGATGGCGAAGGGGATACCCCAGAGGGGCATGGCCACCGGGTCGAAGGGCGGCAGGCTCGCGGCCTCGCGTTGCGCCTCCTCCAGCGCGCGCAGGTGCAGGAAGATCGCGGGATCCTCTGCCGCCGCGATACGGGCATAGGCCTCGGCCAGGACGGCCGACGGAGTGGTGCCAAGGGCATAGGCCGCGTGGAGTGCGGCGATGTCGAAGGAGAGGGATTTCAGCGTCATAGGGGCAGGCTATCAGACTCGGTCAGGAATTCCACGGGCCGTTCCCACTGGATCAGCACGACGCAGCCTGGGGCGGACCAGACGCGGTGCTGGCTGCCCACGGGGTTCAGGATCAGCGACCCGGCGGGATAGTCGCCCCGGTCGTCGCTTTGCACGCCCTCCAGCACAAGGATCGTCTCCAGCCCCGGATGCCGGTGGCGCGGCACGCCCGAGCCGGGGGCGTAGCGGAGGAGGGCGACGGCGGGGGCGCCCTCCAGGATCGGGCAGATCTCGACGCCTTCGCGGAATGGCTGAAAAGCGGCGGTCCGCCAGCCGCCCGCGAGGAGGCCCGCGATGTGCAGGGGCTCAGGCATCGAGGGCGGCCTCGATCTGGGCGACGGTCGCGGTCCAGCCGACGATGGCGCCCTGCGCCCGGATCATCGACAGGGCGGCGGCCTTGAAAAAGGGGAAGTAGCTTTCGGTGGCATCCTCGGCGAGCAGGCACTGGAAGCCCCGGTCGTTCGCCTCTCGCATCGTGGTCTGGACGCAAACCTCGGTGGTGACGCCGGCGAAGATCAGGGATTTGGTGCCGAGGCGGGAGAGGTCGTCGGTCAAGCTGGTCGCGTAGAAGGCGCCCTTGCCGGGCTTGTCGATGACGATTTCGCCGGGCGCCGGGTAAAGAGCGGGGATGATGTCGGCGCCGGGTTCGCCAGCGATCAGGATGCGGCCCAT
>CAZVIS010000558.1:0-1822 GCA_964627355.1 uncultured Rhodobacterales bacterium | reverse complement strand
CCTCAAGCGACAGCGCCTGCCGCCCCGTCTGCACCATCAGGCAGCCCGCCGTCGCAGGCCCCCCTCCCGTGCCGTTGCCCCAGTTCGCCCGCTCATAATCGCAGGCGGCGTCGCGGAAGGGCAGCCAGGCGCGCTGCATGGTGCGCAAGGCATCGGCAAGCGACGGGACGGTCGCGCCAAGCCCCGCCATCTCGGCATCCGCCGCCTTATGCTGTTCCATCAACTGCTTGTAGGTCGCGTTGAGCCGCGCATCCCACCACTCCCACTCGGCGCCAAGGCAATATCCCGTGCCGATTGTGGTGCTGCCATCCGGGGTCGCCATGCAGGCCTCCGCCGCCTTGCCGATGCAGTCGAAGGCGCCGGTGGCGTAGAGGTCCGCCTGCGCGAGGCAAGCGACCGTCGGCGCAGGGTCAAAGGTCAGCTCCTGCGCCCCCGCCGCCCCCGCCAGCATCACCAGTGCGACTGCAATTCTCATGCCCGGTCCTCCTTCAGGGCGACCCTGACAGCGCCGCCCCCACCGGTCAACCGGCGGGACCCATCAACTCGCGCCCCACGAGCATACGGCGGATCTCGCTCGTCCCCGCGCCGATCTCCATCAGCTTCGCATCCCGGAACAGGCGCGCGACCGGCGCATCCGCCAGAAACCCCGCACCCCCCATCGCCTGCACCGCCTGATGCGCCTGCGCCATAGCCTGTTCGCTGGCATAAAGCACGCATCCCGCCGCGTCCGCCCGCGTCACCTGCCCCCGGTCGCAGGCCCGCGCGACCTCGTACACATAGGCGCGCGCGGAATTGAGCGCGACATACATGTCGGCAAGCTTGCCCTGCATCAGCTGGAAATCCCCGATCCGCTGCCCGAACTGCCGCCGCTCCCGCACATAGGGCATCACCTCGTCCAGACAGGCCGCCATGATGCCAAGCCCGATCCCCGACAGCACCACCCGCTCGTAATCCAGGCCAGACATCAGGACCGCGACCCCGCGCCCCTCTTCCCCCAGCACATTCTCGAAAGGCACCGCGCAGTCGGTGAACACCAACTCCCCCGTGTTCGACCCCCGCATGCCCAGCTTGTCGAAATGCAGCCCTTGCTCGAACCCCGCCATCCCCTTCTCGATCAGGAAGGCCGTGATCCCCTTCGACCCCGCCTCGGGGTCGGTCTTGGCATAGACCACAAGCACATCCGCATCCGGCCCGTTGGTGATCCAGTATTTCGACCCATTCAGCACATACCGGTCATTCCTACGCTCGGCCCGCAGCCGCATCCCCACCACATCCGACCCCGCCCCCGCCTCGGACATCGCCAAAGCGCCGACCTGCGCCCCCGACACCAGCCCCGGCAGATAGCGCGCCTTTTGCTCTTCCGTCCCGTTCAGCGCGATCTGGTTCACACACAGGTTCGAATGCGCCCCATAGGAGAGTGCCACCGAGGCCGAGGCCCGCGCGACCTCCTCGACCGCAACGGTATGGGCCAAGTACCCCATCCCAGCACCGCCATAGGCCTCGGGCACCGTCACCCCCAGAAGCCCCATCTTCCCCATCTCGCGCCAGAGGCCCGCGGGAAACACATTCTCCCGATCCACCTGCGCGGACAAAGACTTCACCCGCCCCTGCGCCCACGCATGCACCGCCTCGCGCAGCGCATTCACATCCTCGCCCAGATCGAACTGCAACGACGCCGTGAACATGGCTATCCCCTCCGCAAGTCCGACGACTCGCCCCTTTCACCTTTGCACAAATATCCCACGGGGGGTGCGGGGGGTGTGAAACCCCCCGCCCCAGCCCCCTCAATCCGCGAGCGGCACGACCTCAGGCGCCACCCCAA
>CAZVIS010000557.1:0-1838 GCA_964627355.1 uncultured Rhodobacterales bacterium | reverse complement strand
ACCTGGCTGGCATGCGGCGGGCAGATGAACAGGTTCTGCGCCAGCCGCTCGACCGTCCGGACCATCGTTTCGGGCACCACCATCCAGCCGATCCGCCAGCCCGTCATGCTGAAGTACTTGGAGAAGCTGTTGATGACGACGACATCATCCGAAATCTCCAGCGCCGACACCGCGCGGTCGCCGTAGTGCAGCCCGTGATAGATCTCGTCCGAGACGAAGGCGATCTCCCTGTCCGCCGCATGTGCGATCAGCGCGGCAAGGGCGTCGCGCGACAGCATCGTGCCTGAAGGGTTCGCAGGAGAGGCCACGATCAGGCCTTGCAGGTCGGGCGCCAAGGCCACGTCGGCGGGGGTGGGTTGCAGGCGGTTGCCCTCGCTGGCCGGAAGGCCCACAGGCGTCAGGCTGAGGGCGCGCAGGATCTGGCGATAGCTCGGATAGCCGGGTTCGCCCAGTCCCACGCGATCCCCCGCATCGAAAAGCGCGGTGAAGGCCAGCGTGAAGGCCGCCGACGACCCCGCCGTCACCACCACCCGGTCGGCGTTGAGGTCGAGGCCGTACCAGCGGCGGTAAAGGTCCGCGATCCCCCGCCGCAACTCGGGCAGGCCAAGCGCCACGGTATAGCCCAAGGGCCCCGCCTCCATGGCGCGGGCCAATGCGGCCCTTGCGCCTGCAGGCGCGGGCGTACCGGGCTGGCCCACTTCCATGTGGATCACCCGCCGCCCCGCCGCCTCGGCGGCCCTAGCAGCCTCCATCACGTCCATCACGATGAAGGGATCGACCACACCCCGTCTTGATGCCCGCATGGTCCTGCCCCTATGGTCGCCCCACCGATCCATGCGACAGGAGCCCGCCGGGGTCAATGCGCGCCGCCCGCACCCTTCTGATGCTGATGGCCGCGTTGCTGTCGCTGACCCTGCCTGCGCGGGCCGCCGGGATCATCCGCGACAGCGAGATCGAATATGCCCTGCGCGAGCTTGCGCGGCCGCTGGCCTCGGCCGCCGGGGTCAGCATGGGGACCTTGCGCATCTACCTCATCGACGACCGCCGTCTGAACGCCTTCGTCGTCGACCAGCAGACCATGTTCCTTCACACCGGTCTTTTCTTGCGCCTGACCACCGCCGAGCAGGTTCAAGCCGTGATGGCGCATGAAATCGGGCACATTGCCAACGGCCACATCACCCGTCGCGGCATCGCCTCGGGCAGCGCCCGGACGGCAGCGGGGATCGGTCTCTTGCTGGCCGCTGCCGCCGGAGCGATTTCGGGCAATGCCGAGGCAGCGGCGGGCCTCGCGGTCGGCAGCCAGTCGGTGGCACAGCGCGCCTATTTCGCGCATACGCGGGGCGAAGAAGCCTCGGCCGATCAGGCGGGCCTGCGCTACATGGCGACGGCGGGCGTGAACCCGCAGGCCGCGGCCGAGGTGCTGGACCTCTTTCGCGGGCAAGAGGCGCTGAGCGCGGGCCGGCAGGATGCCTATGTGCAAAGCCATCCCCTGACACGTGACCGGCTGCGCGCTGTGGAGGCCTTCGTCGCGGCGCTGGACTACGAGGGTACACCGGACGAGGGCGCAGCCTACTGGTTTGCCCGCGCCCAGGCCAAGCTAGAGGGTTTCAGCCGCAACCCGTCCGAGGTGCTGCGCCGCGCGCCCGCCAGGGACACGTCGGATGCGGCGGCCCTGCGGCGCGCGCTTGCCTGGCACAGGCAGGCCAAGACGGATCAGGCGCTGGAAGAGATCGACCGCCTGATCGCCCGCCGCCCCGGCGACCCCTACCCGGTCGAGACCAAGGCGCAGATCCTGCTCGAATCGCGCCGCTTTGCCGAGGCGGCGCGCGTCTATGCCC
>CAZVIS010000556.1:0-1838 GCA_964627355.1 uncultured Rhodobacterales bacterium | reverse complement strand
GAGAGCGGCAGGCTGGCCATGTGCAGGACCATCCGCGCCACATCCTCGACATCCATCCGCGGCTCGACCTTCACCGACCCGTCGGCCTGCGCGACCCCGGCGGCCATGCGGCTGGTCATCTGTGTCTCGGCATTGCCGATGTCGATCTGCCCGCAGGCGATGTCGAAGGCGCGGCCGTCGAGGGCCAGCGTCTTGGTCAGCCCCGTCACCGCATGCTTGGACACGGTATAGCCGACCGAGCCTGGGCGCGGCGCATGGGCCGAGATGGAGCCGTTGTTGATGATCCGGCCCCCTTGCGGGTCCTGCCGTCGCATCTGGCCGAAGGCCGAGCGGGCGCAGAGGAACATCCCGTCGAGGTTCACGGACATGAGGCCCCGCCACTCCTCCCACGACACCTCGTCGATCGGCCGCCCCGGCAGGCTGCCGCCCGCGTTGTTGAAAAGCGCATCGAGGCGGCCCCATGTGGTGGCGGCCTTGGCGAACGCGGCCCCTACCGCTGCCGGGTCGGTGACGTCACAGGGAAGAGGCAGGGCCGCCGGGTTGCCGCCCGCCGTTTCCTCCAGCGCCTCGGCCCGGCGCCCGATCAGGCCAACCTGCCAGCCAGCGCCGAGGAAGGTGCGGGCGGTGGACCGGCCGATGCCGCTGCCGGCGCCGGTGACAATGATGGTGGGCATGATTGGCTCCGTTGTCGCGGGTTCTGGCGAAGAGCGGGGGGTTTCACACCCCCCGCACCCCCCGTGGGATATTTGGGGACAAAAGAAGTTGAAAGGGAAGGGTCAGAGGACGTAGCGCGAGAGGTCGGTGGAGCGGGAGAGGGCGCCGATGTTGGCCTCGACAAAGGGGGCGTCCACGGTGACGCCTTGGCCGCTGCGGTCGGGGGCGGCGAAGGACAGTTCCTCGAACACGCGCTCCATCACGGTGTAGAGGCGGCGGGCGCCGATGTTCTCGACGCTCGCGTTCACCTCGGCGGCGGTGCGGGCGAGGGCGGCGATGCCGTCGGGGGTGAAGGTGACGGTGACACCTTCGGTGGCCAGAAGGGCGGCGTACTGGCGCGTCAGGGCGTTGTCCGTCTCGGTCAGGATGCGGACGAAATCGCCCTCGGTCAGGGGCTGGAGTTCCACGCGGATCGGGAGGCGGCCCTGAAGTTCGGGCAGGAGGTCCGAGGGTTTGGCGATGTGGAAGGCGCCAGAGGCGATGAAGAGGATGTGGTCGGTCTTCACCGGGCCGTACTTGGTGCTGACGGTGGTCCCCTCGATCAGGGGGAGGAGGTCGCGCTGGACCCCCTCTCGGCTGATATCCGATCCGCGTGCCTCGGCCCGTGTCGCCACCTTGTCGATCTCGTCGATGAAGACGATGCCGTTCTCCTGCACGGCGTCGAGGGCCGCCGCCCGCACCGCCTCGTCATCCAGAAGCTTGTCGGCCTCTTGGCCGAGGAGAAGGTCGTAGCTGTCGGCGACGCGGACTTTCTTCTTCTTTCCGGCGTTGGTCAGGCCGCGGAACATGTCCATCAGGCCGTCCATCTGGGCATCCGTGGGCATGCCCGCGATGGTGGTGGTGGGCAGTGCGCCGCGCGAGGCAGGGACGTCCACTTCGATCAGGGTGTCGGCGAGGTCTCCCGCCCGCAGCTTCTTGCGGAACATCTCGCGCGTGGCGTCGCGGGCGTCCTTGCCGGCGATGGCCTCGATCACGCGGTCCTCGGCGGCGGCAGCGGCGCGGGCCGCCACATCCTCGCGCATCCGGGCACGCGTCTCGATCATCGCGGCGTCCATCAGGTCGCGGATGATGCTGTCCACATCGCGGCCGACATAGCCGACCTCGGTGAACTTTGTCGCCTCGAC
>CAZVIS010000555.1:0-1839 GCA_964627355.1 uncultured Rhodobacterales bacterium | reverse complement strand
CAAAGCCGCCGGGCGCCAGTTCCAGCCGCCGCATCCGCAGGACAAAGCCGCCCATCTCGCGCCAGCCTTCCAGGCGGACGTTGGCGATGACTTCGCGCGTTAGGGCCTTCGCCGCGATCTGATCGAGCGAGCGGGGCGTGGTCAGCACCTGATCGGGCGGGCAGCCTTCGGCTTGCGCAGAGGTCGTGGTGGCCAGCACGATGGCGGCCACGGCAAGAAGGGATCTTGTCATGTCGGTTATCTCCATGAAGTTGGTTGAGGGATCAGGGGGTGCCGGACGCTGCCCCCGATGGGGTCGATAGGGTGTCGAGGATTTGCGATCCGGCCGACTGCGCCGCACGAAGGTTGCGCGCCGCGCATTCCATGCCTTCACTGAACCCGGTGCGCGCCGCGCGTTCGCCCAGCGACATCAGCGCGCCCGGATCCCCATGCAGCACGGCGTCGATCGTCATGCGGGCAATCTCGGCCTGCACGGCGGCTGCGCTTTCCGCCACGTTCGTGGCGCATGTCATCGCCAGACCAGTCAGCGCCCGTTGAAATTGGGCCGCCTGTGCCGCATTCCCCGCCATTACGCCAAACAGCGAGACATGCCGTTCGATCTTGCCGGGTGCGATTTTTTTCGATGCCGTCCCTTGCCTTTCCATCGTCGCCATCCAATTCTACCCTTGCGTGCCGAGTTGGTCTTTGGCCATGGGAATCATTGCCGCGTCGGACAGCGCAACGAGTAACGGCAGCCCCGACAAATTAAAACCGAAGACTGCGAATTGATTTCATGCGCGCCGCGTATCGTGAACGATCCCGCCCCGAAAGGACAGGATTCGACAATACTGTTGCAATCCGCAAGGAAACCTATCCGCTTCGCCCAGTTTCAGGGCATCGGCAGACACAACCGTCCCGCCCAGTTCAACGTCGGTCGCGATGCAGTTCCGTGCACAGGCGCGTGAACAACTCGATTGCCGGCGCATGCCTGCGCCCGCGCACCGTCGCGACCGAGATGGTGCGCCGGATCGTCGGATCGACCAGCTCGCGACGCTTGAGTTCGGGGAACAGCATCATGAATTCCGGCATGCAGGCGCAACCCATTCCGGCGAGAATCATAGCCTGAATCCAGTCCTCATGCTCGCTTTTGTAGCGGACGTCGACGTCGATATGAAACGGACCGCGCACTGAATTATAGTGCGCGACATATTCGCAATTCAACCGCTCAAGATAGGGCTCGCCGCTAAGTTCGGATACCGGTACGGCTTCCATGTCGGCAAAACGATGGCCCTTTGGAAAGACCACGACATAGGTTTCTTCATACAGCGGATGCACGGAAATCACATCGGGGTACTCCGGCATACCGACCAGCGCCACGTCAATTTCGCCATTGACCAGCATCTCAACAATCTTTTCGCCAGATGCCTCCAGCAATTCGATGGTCAATTGCGGGGCCCGCAGCGAAAGGTGCGAAATGGTGGGGATCAACCGCGACGGGCCGATGGTGCACATGATGCCAAGGCGCAGCGTGGCCTTGGTCAGCTTGGAGAAGGCAACGGCGTCGGTCTGCACCGACTCCATCATCGCAAGCGCCTGCTCTAACCCAGGCCGCACGATCCGGCCAAGCTCGGTCAGGTGGGTATGCCCCCTTTCGCGGCGGATCAGGTCTGCGCCGAACTCCTGCTCCAAGAGTTTGATCGCCCGCGACATGGTCGGCTGGCTCACCCCGCACCGCTCTGCCGCCTTGGTGAAGTTCAGCGTCTCGGCCAGCGCCAGAAAGTAACGAACCTGGTTCAGATCCATCGTTTTCGTCTGCCTCGTGACTTGGACGCAAAGGACACTCGCCACCCGACCCACGCC
>CAZVIS010000554.1:0-1850 GCA_964627355.1 uncultured Rhodobacterales bacterium | reverse complement strand
TCCATCACCACCTCGGCCGCCGCGATCCAGTCGTGCGGGGCCTGTTCGGACCAGCCGTCATGGGGGCGGCTGACCGTCAGGGGGGCCGTCGCCTCGGCGAGCAGCGCCTGATCCCCGTCAATCAGGCAGCCCTTGAGGCCCGAGGTCCCCAGATCCAGACCGATATACATCAGTAGGCCTGCGGGGGCTTCTTGCCGAGGATGATCATCCCGAGGATATCCTCGTCGGTCACGTCCTTCACATCGACGCATCCAACGCGCTGGCCGTTCTTCATCACCACCGCTCGGTCGCACAGATCCATCACCGCATGGATGTCATGCTCGATCAGGAAGATGCCGAGGCCTTGCGCCTTCAACTCCTGGATCAGCTCGGCCACCATCTGCGTTTCCTGCGGGCCAAGGGCGGCCGTCGGCTCGTCCATGATGAGAATCTTGGCGTTGAAGTAGACCGCGCGCGCAATGGCCACCGATTGCCGCTGGCCACCGGACAGCGCCGACACCGGCACGTTGAACTTCTTGAAGTTGGGGTTGAGCCGCTTCATGATCTTGCGCGTCTCGGCTTCCATCGCGGCATCGTTCAGCATGCCGCCCACGCCAACCAACTCTCGCCCCAGGAACAGGTTCGATGCGGCGTCGAGGTTGTCGGCCAGCGCGAGCGTCTGGTAGATCGTCTCGATGTTGTAGGACCGCGCGTCGCGGGGGTTGTTGATCTCGACCTCTTCCCCGTTGATGAAGATCTGCCCCGCATCGGCCTTGTAGGCCCCCGACAGGCACTTGATCAGCGTCGATTTCCCGGCGCCGTTGTGGCCCAGAAGGCCCACCACCTCGCCCGGGTACAGATCGACGCTGACGTGATCGACGGCCTTGATGCCGCCGAAGGCGATCGAGATGTCGCGCAACTCGACCAGGGGCGTTCCGCTTCTGTCAATCATGATAGGGGCCCCTTACTTGATGCGTTTGCGATAGATGATGTCCAGCCAGACGGCGAGGACGAGGGCAATGCCGATGACGATGCGCTGGTAGGACCCGTCGCCGAACCCGATCAGCACCATGCCGGTCTGCAGCGCGGTCAGGATCAGCGCGCCGATGATGGCGCCATAGATCGTACCGACGCCCCCTGCCAGCGAGGTGCCCCCGACCACGGCCGCCGCGATGACGTAAAGCTCATCCAGGTTGCCCATGGCGTTGGTGGCCGAGTTCTGCCGGGCCGAGCCGATGACGGCGGCGATTCCTGCCAGCGCACCCATCAGGGTGAAGATCTTCACCGTCATGGCGCGGGTGTTGATGCCCGACAGCGCCGCCGCCTCGGGGTTGCCACCGATGGCAAAGACATAGCGGCCGAACCGGGTGCGGGTCATGAGGATGGTCATGAAGATGGCCACCGCGATCAGGATCAGCACCGGATAGGCGAAGCCATGGCTGAACGAGGCGCAGGCATCGGTGGTGATGTCGCCACCGCGCTGCGCGCAGGCCGGTGCCTCTTGTCCGATTGAGGCGTAATACTTCTGGATGTTGCCCGGGGGCCAGATGTAGGCGTTCACCATCGCCGTCGCACCGACGATGACGGCGCAGATCAGGCCGATCACAAAGGTCTCGGCCCAGACCGGGCGTAGCGCAAAGCCATGCAGCTGCCGCGACTTACGCCCGTTCAGGAAAGCCCAGACCACGAAGGCGCAAGCGATGAGACCAAAGATCCAGCTTCCTGTGCGGCCAAGCGCCCCGAAGGACCCGCCGCCGATCAGCGCAAAGGTGTCGTCAAGGGGCGCGATGGTCTTGCCTCCGGCCACAAGGAAGGCCGCGCCGCGCCAGACCAGAAGTCCGCCGAGCGTAACGATGAAGGACGGGATGCCG
>CAZVIS010000553.1:0-1854 GCA_964627355.1 uncultured Rhodobacterales bacterium | reverse complement strand
GCGCAAAGTCGATCGGCGCCCCCATCTCCATGGCAATGGCCTGAGCGAGATCCTCTTTCCGCGCCTCGTAGATGTCGAGGATGCGGGCGACCAGCCTGCGGCGCTCGGCGCGGGGCGTTGCGGCCCAGCCGGGGAAGGCGCGTTTCGCGGCGGCGACGGCGGCATTGGTGTCCGCCTCGGACCCCAGCGAGATCACCGCGCAGGGTTCTTCGGTCGAGGGGTCGATGACGGGGCAGTCGCGGGGGATGGCCGGGGCCACCCAGGCGCCGTCGATGTAGAAATGGCGTCTCTCGATCATCGGGTCCTCATGGGTTGGCCTGTCACGACGCGGCAGGCGCGCGCGGGGCGCGAGACAGCCCCTTCTGCCGCGCAGCATACCACCCGAACCTGCGCATGCCAGAGTGGAAGCAGCATCGGGTTCGCCGGATCGTGATGCCGCGCGGGCCCCGGTCCGGCAGCCCTGCATTGCCATCGGATCGGCACCCGCCTATCGTCACGCCACTCTTTTTGTGGATCGAGGCCCCCGATGCACCAACCGATGTCCTGCGTCGCAGCCTGTCTTGTGGTCCTGGGCGTGCTTGCGACCCCCGCGCTGGCGGACTGCAGCGACCGCCTTGCTCCGGGTGTGGACTGGTCGGGCTGCCCGAAGGAAAAGCTGATGCTGGGCGGGGCCGAGCTGATGGAGGCGACGCTGGCGGGCGTGTTCATGTCAGGGTCGGACCTTCGCGGGGCGGACCTGACCGATGCCGACTTGCAGCTGAGCGAACTGGTGCGGACCTCTTTCGCGGGGGCGAACCTGACAGGCGCGAATCTCGAGAAGGTGCTGGCCAGCCGTGCGGATTTCAGCGGGGCGATGATGGTCGGCACGCGCCTGGTGAAGGCCGAGTTCCAGCGGGTGAACTTTCAGAGCGCCGACCTTGCCGGGGCGGACCTGTCGGATGGCGTCTTCGCACGCAACGACTTCAGCGGGGCCAAGCTGACAGGGGCAAGGCTGAACGAGGCGATTCTGTCGCGCGCGCTGTTCGTGGGGGCGGACCTGTCCGGGGCGGACCTGACGGATGCGTTCCTGTCCAAGGCACGGATCGAGGGTGTGGATCTGACGGCCGCGACGGGGCTTGAGCAGGCGCAGGTCGATATGGCCTGCGGCGACGCGGGCACGAAACTGCCCGCCGGACTGACCGCGCCTGCCAACTGGCCCTGCCCGACGGACTGAAGGGTCGCCTTGCGCGCGGGCGTCGATTGCCTAGATTGAGGGGGATGCCCGGGCTGCCGTCCCGGGCCGTGCCGGAAGGATTTACCCATGGGTCTGCGCATCAACGATATCGCCCCCGATTTCACCGCCGAATCGACCGCCGGAACCATTCACTTTCATGACTGGGTGGGCGACCACTACGCCATCGTGTTCAGCCACCCCAAGGACTTCACCCCCGTCTGCACCACCGAATTCAGTGCCGTGGCCCAGCTTGCGGGCGAATTCGCCAAGCGCAACACCAAGGTGATCGGCGTTTCGGTGGACAAGGTGGCCGAACATGACAAGTGGAAGCGCGACATCGAGGCGGTGGCGGGCGTGCCTGCCGACTTCCCGATCATCGACGACACCAGCCTGACGGTCGCCAAGGCCTATGACATGCTGCCCGCCGACTACTACCTGCCGAACGAGGGGCGGGCGCCCGCGCACACCGCCACCGTCCGCACCGTCTATATCGTCGGGCCGGACAAGAAGGTGCGGCTGACGATGACCTACCCGATGAGCGTGGGCCGCAACTTCGCCGAGATCCTGCGCGCCCTTGATGCGGTACAGGCGACCGACGGGGTGCCCTTTGCCACGCCCGCGAACTGGGTGCCGGGGCAGGA
>CAZVIS010000552.1:0-1854 GCA_964627355.1 uncultured Rhodobacterales bacterium | reverse complement strand
GGTGCAGGTGCCCGCCACCAGCCTAATGCTGGATGATGGCACCATCGAGCCCCGCTTGCGGCTGATCCGTCCGACGGAAGCCAGCACAGTTCCAGCCAAGATCATGGGCGACACCCACTGGCTGGAAGCCGACCGCGCAGCCTTCGCTACTGCCTGGACCGCGGAACTGGCTGAGGTGCCCGAGTTCTCGGAAGCCACGCTGCACATCGTGGCGGGCCTCCTGCTGCCGATCTGGAAGCAGCTGCCCCAGGATGAAACCCGCGTCTACCGGCTGCAGACCGACGATGGCCAGCGCATCATCGGTCGCCGCGTCTCGCCCGCCTGGGTCGCGACCACGCTTACTGACGATGCGCCGAAGCTCACAGCGGCGCAGGTCCATGCCCTCGTTCTGGAGGGCAAGACTGTCGTGCGGCTGGCCGAAGGAATGGAGTTGCACCGCTCCCGCGTCATGGGCGTGAACCGGATTGAGCTGTCAGGCTTCACCGAGGCTGCCAAGGACCGGCTCAAGGCCGATGGCTTCTTCTCGGAGATCATCAGTTGGAAGCTGCGCCTCTTCTGTCCGACCGACCCTACCGGAATTGTCGTTCTGGAGCGCCTGCTTGCACGTTGTCCTGTGACGGGACTACATGCACGCGGAGGTTGCTAAGCGATGTATTCCGAGACTGAAGATGTGATCCGCGCTCTGGCCGAGAACGCAGAGAGCGTGTGTCGTGCCTACCTTCCCGCCGGACGGCGGGAAGGATCCTACTGGATCGTGGGCGATCTGCAGAACAATCCCGGCCGGTCGCTCTTCGTGCGGCTGACCGGGCCTTCCTCGGGGCCGGGCGCGGCCGGCAAGTTTACCGACGGCGCTACGGGCGAGCATGGCGACCTTCTCGACATCATCCGCGAAAGGACCGGGATCTCCCGCTTTCCCGATCTTCTCACTGAGGCCCGAGCGCATCTGGGCCGTCCGCAGCCGGTTCTCCCCGATACGCCAGTGCCGAAGAAGACCAAGCCCCCCGGTGGCACGCCAGCAGCGGCGGCGCGCTTGTTTGCAGCCTCGGTGCCGGTCGCAGGCACGCTTGCCGACACCTACCTCCGCGCCCGAGGCCTGACCCGAGGCGGCAGGATGAGCGCCCTGCGCTTCCACCCGAAGTGCTGGCACCGGGATGAGGGCCAGACCCGGAGCCTCCCCAGACCGGCGCTGATCGCCGCGGTCACCGATGGGGCGGGGGTCTTGCAGGGTGTGCATCGTACTTGGCTGGCACCTGACGGACAGGGAAAGGCGGCTGTCGAGACGCAGCGGCGTGCCATGGGTCACCTCCTCGGCAATGCCGTCAGGCTGACCCCGCATCTCGACATCCTCGTGGTCGGCGAGGGCATCGAGACCATGCTGTCCTTGGTCGAGGCAGTCCCCGGCCTTCCCGTCTGGGCGGCGCTCTCATCGGGTCACCTCGGGGCGGTCTTGCTGCCTGAGGGGGTGCATCGCCTCTACATCGCCATCGACCGCGATCCAGCCGGGCAACGCGCGGCAGAGAGGTTGAGCGCCAGAGCTCTTGATGCCGGGATTGCCGTTCGGGTGCTGGAACCACGGCTCGGGGATTTCAACGATGATCTCCGAGCGTACGGCAAGGACGCGCTGCGCCAGCATCTGGAAGGGCAGATCGGGCCAGAGGATCGGCATCGCCTGTCCGGCTGACTTGCATCGCGCAAGGGGCAGTCCGGGATAGCGGGGCAGGGGTCACGGATCCTTGTCATGGTTCTGGACCGTCGCCTTCGCCTCTTCCCGGGTAAATCTCATCCACCCGTCCCCCGAGCGGCCTTCAAGAGATGGGCAGGCGGCCGTCAAAGGGGCCGCCCCTTCAAGGACGG
>CAZVIS010000551.1:0-1857 GCA_964627355.1 uncultured Rhodobacterales bacterium | reverse complement strand
GTAGCCGAACACCATCATCACGACCGAAGCCAGGATCAGCACGGCAATCACGCCCTTGCCCCGCTCGCCCGCCACGGCGCGCGGGCCCGGCGCCAGCCGCTTGAACAGATGCGCCAGCCACCACAGCACCACTCCAGCGGTCAACAGGATCATCAACTGTCCCTTTCTTGGTCGCAGGCTGCAGCATCGATTCTGCCGGACCCGCTGTCTGGCGCCAAGGACACCCGCGCCGCCCGCCTTCGGCAAGGCCGAATCTGCAGCATTTGGTCAGGCAACCCTGCGCGGCGGGCGCCGCGCGCGCGTGGCGTTAACCCTAAATGCAGGACTCACGCGCAGCATTTCCAAATCGCCTCTGCCGTCCCCCCGCCCCCATCCGAAAGGCCCGCCGATGAGAAACGAACTGTTTGCCCTGTCGCTCGGCTTTGCCGGGCTGATCCTTTGGACTGACACCGCCGCCGCGAATCCGCAATGCGCACCCCGCGCCGATGTCGTGGCCCACCTCGGCCAGAAGTACAGCGAGACGCGGCGCAGCATGGGCCTTGCCGCCAACAGCACCGTGATGGAGGTGTTCGCCAGCGAGACGACAGGGACCTGGACGATCACCGTCACCACACCGCAAGGCATCACCTGCCTGATCGCCAGCGGCCAGAGTTTCGAGCCGGTGGTGGAAGAGCAGCCTGCAAAGGGCTCTCCCGCCTGACGCTCAGCCTGCCGCTGCCTGCCAGATCAGCCGAAGCGAAATTGCCAGCAGGGCCCAGGTGACCAACCTGAAGAACAGCCTCTCGGGAATCACCCGCACCAGCCGTGCCCCTGCAAACACGGCCAGCGCCGCCGGAACCGCCAGCCATACCGCCGCCTTCAGGTTCGCGGGGTTCAACTGCCCAAGCGCCCAATAGGGCACCAGCTTGATCAGGTTCACATAGGCAAAAGCGATGGTCGATGTCCCCGCGAAGACCGCCTTGGTCAGGCCCAGGGGCTGCACCCAGACCTGATAGGGCGGGGCGCCCGAATGGCTGACGAAACTGGTGAACCCCGTCACTGCCCCCCAGAACAGCCCCGGCGCCACCCGTACCGCGCGCGGCTCGGCCACCTCGGCCCGCCGCAGGATCAGGCTTGCCGCGAAGATCAGGCCGATGGCGCCCACCAGCCCTGTCACCAGCCGCTCTGACACCACGCTCGCCGTGGCCCAGCCGATGCCGACCCCCACCGTCATCCCCGCCGCCATGATCGCCACCACCCGGGCGTTCCATTCGCGGCGATAGACCCACAGTCCAAAGGCGTCCGACAGCACGTAGATCGGCAGCAGCAACCCCGCCGCCGTGACCGGCGAGATCGACAGCGACAGCACTGGCACTCCCAGCATGCCCACCATCGGCAGACCGCCCTTGCCCATGCCCACGAAAACGGCCGCAATCACCGCCGCGACCCAGAACCCCGCATCCTCCACGCACTGCCCTCCCTGAACGCCCCGGCTTAGCGCAGCGGCGCGCAGGCTCAAGGGTCCGTGTGCACGCCGCAGAAAACTTGCACCGCCGCCGGATCCGTCCTACGCAGCCCCAAGCCCATCCAGCGGAGGTTTCCCATGGCCAGACCCAAGATTGCCCTCATCGGCGCAGGTCAGATCGGCGGCACGCTCGCCCATCTCGCCGCGATCAAGGAACTCGGCGACGTCATCCTCTTCGACATCGCCGAGGGCACGCCGCAGGGCAAGGCGCTCGACATCGCGCAGGCCGGCCCGTCCGAGGGGTTCGATGCGGCCCTGCGCGGCGCCAACAGCTACGCCGACATCGCGGGCGCCGACGTCTGCATCGTCACCGCAGGCGTCCCCCGCAAACCGGGGATGAGCCGCGACGACCT
>CAZVIS010000550.1:0-1862 GCA_964627355.1 uncultured Rhodobacterales bacterium | reverse complement strand
GCGATCATCGGCACGCGGATGTTGGCGATGTTCTCGACGATCTGCACGCCTTCGTCATGCACCTGGCTCCAGACATCTGGGTCGCCCACGTTGCCGAAGGTCGAGAAGTCGATCTGCGCCATGTAGTCGCCCGCGCCGGTCAGGATGACGACCTTGTTCCCGCGGTCCTGGGCGATGCGGTAGAAGGCCTCGGTGAACTCGGTATGGTCCTGCGCGGTAAAGGTGATCGGGCCGCCGTTGCCGTCGTTGATGGTGACGACAAGGACGCCCTTGTCATCGCGTTCCATCTTCAGGCCGCGGAAATCGCTGGCATAATCCGGGTTCCCGGCAAGCGCTGTGGTGGCGAGCAGGGCGAGGGTGCTGGAGAGGGTGAAGAACTTCATGATGGCCTCCTGTTGCTGGATGCCCTCAAGGTGCCCCTGTTTGGCCTACTCGATAATCCGGTGAAGTTGCATCAGGTTCATGCGTTGGATGCATGAGTGGACGGACGGGTTCCTGCCACGCAGGTCTCTACCGGACGAATTGGCTCAAAGCAGCTTGTAATCCTTGGCCCGTTGCACCGCGACCTCGGGGGTCTGGGCAAACAGAGCCGTACAGACCTGTTTGGTGCGCTGGCGGACCACAGCCTCGGATACCCCGAGGCGCTCTGCCGATGCCGCGACGCTCAGCCGTTCGGCCATGACGCCCAGGATTTCCTTCTGCACAGGCGTCAACTCGCCCGGCAGTCTGGTCATCTCGTGCAGGCCCGAGACAATTTCCCTCAATTCTACGATTTCGGCGTCGGTCAGCTCGCGGTCGGCCCGCGCGACCGAACAGATGGTCAGCGCACCGATGGGACCAATGGCGATTGACGCGCCATATGTCAGCCCTCGCGTTGCCGCCTTGGCAAAAATTCGGAACGGGTCAGGAAGAAAGGGAGAACTCCACCGGATCGTGCCGCCGATGGTCAATGCCCAGGTGGTGATCGGATCCCGCAGCACATAGGCGTTGTCGGTGTATTCGTCGATCCAGGCCTGCGGATAGGTCTGGAATGCCATCAGGGGCGAGGTGCCACGGTTGCGCAAGGCCACGAAATAGCCCGCTGTCGCGATCTGCGCGATGCGTGCGAGTTCTGCGTCGATCGCAGCGAAAGCTTCCATTCCGCGGGCCCACAATCCTCACAGGTTCGTGCTTAGCACGAAGCTTTAGGTTAGGGTAGCCGCCGCCTTTGCACGCTTGTCGCGCCCTCAGGCGACAGCGTGGGCCAATGCACAATGCTTCCAGAGCGAGTCGATGGCCTCGACCAGCCGGTCGATATCGGCATCGGAATGAAGGGGCGAGGGCGTGATGCGCAGCCGTTCCGTCCCCTTGGGCACTGTCGGATAGTTGATCGGCTGCACATAGATGCCCCAGTCGCGCATCAGGATGTCCGAAATCATCCGGCACTTCACCGGATCGCCGATCATCACCGGGATGATGTGGCTGTCATTGGCCATGTGGGGGATGCCCTTGCGGTCCAGTTTGGCGCGGACCCGCGCGACCCTGTCGCGCTGCGCCAGACGCTCGGCGTTCGAGGATTTCAGGTGCCGGATGCTGGCGGCGGCGGCTGCAGCCACGGCCGGGGGCAGGGCGGTCGTGAAGATGAAGCCGGAAGAGAAGGACCGGATGAAATCGCACAGCGCATCCGACCCGGTGATATAGCCGCCGACCACGCCGAACGCCTTGCCAAGCGTCCCCTCGATCAGGTCGATCCGGTGCGCCAGCCCCTCGCGTTCACTGACGCCACCGCCACGGGGCCCGTACATGCCGACCGCGTGGACCTCGTCGATATAGCTCATCGCGCCATGCGCCTCGCAGACCTCGACGATCTCGCGGATCGGGGC
>CAZVIS010000549.1:0-1864 GCA_964627355.1 uncultured Rhodobacterales bacterium | reverse complement strand
CATTGGCCATGGCATGGCTTTCATCGAACAGGATTACTCCGTCGAAATCCGCCCCGAGCCAGTCTACGATCTGATCGACGCGGGATTTCTTGGCGCCGCGTTCTTCGGAGCGCAGCGTGGCGTAGGTGGTGAAAAGGATGCCCTCGGTGAGCGGGATGTCGCGACCTTGCGCGAAGCGAGAAAGCGGCGTCACCAGCAGTCGCTCTTGGCCAAGCGCCGACCAGTCGCGCTGCGCGTCCTCAAGAAGCTTGTCGCTCTTCGAGATCCAGAGCGCTTTGCGGCGGCCCTGGCACCAGTTGTCGAGCAGGATCCCGGCCGACTGGCGGCCCTTGCCCGCACCGGTGCCGTCACCGAGAAAGAAGCCGCGACGGAAGCGGACGGCCTCCGCCGAACCATCAGGCGCGGCCGAGACCATGTCGCCGGTTTCATCGACGGTCCACGATCCGGCGAGATACGCGCCATGCGCTTCGCCCGCATAGATGACCGTCTCCAGTTGGGCATCAGAGAGCAGGCCGTCGCGCAGGACGGCGGCGGGGAGTTTCGGGCGGTAGGTTGGCTTCGGGGGCGCGACAGAGGCCATTGCCGCCGACTGCACCAGTTTGGTCGGGTGCGGTGCCGCGCCGGGAATGTCGATGGCCTGCAGGCGGAAGGTCTCGTAGATCGCGTCGGAAAGGCGCGCAGCGCCGAGATCGTCTGCCGCCTCGCGCAGGGTATAGGCCAGATCCGCCGCATCCGGCGTGGTTACATGCACATCCATCTTGGCCGACGCCGTTGACCGCTGGGGTCGAGCGGCAGGGCCGGAGGCACGGGAAGGAATTCCCCGGAAAGGGGACGTGGTCGTGGAGCACGCGACTGCGCCCGCATCCATCTCGAGGCGTGGCGGGACCTCTGCTACGATCCGGGCGAGGAGCTGCGGCGCATCGACGGACATCGGCCGAGCCAGATCGGCGGTGATGCCACCCTTTTCACCGCCTCGGCATTTGTCGAAGACCGAAATTCGCGTCTCGAAGCTGGTGCCGTGTTTGGCGAATGCGGCACCGGAGACGGCGCCGGTGAAGACCAGATGCGCCGTCTCGGTCAAACGGCTGAAGGTTTTCGCCCAGGCCGGCGCATCTGGCGCGAAACCTGCCCCGGTGATGGCCACGAGCCGACCACCGGGCACGAGGCGCGCAAGCGCCGAGCGAAGATGCCGGGCCGTCGCCTCGGTCGTCCGACCATCGACATGGGCTACCGCCGAGAACGGCGGGTTCATCAGGATGACGCTCGGGCGGACGCCCACGTCCAGATGATCGTCGATTTGGTCTGCGTCGAACGTAGTGACAGGACGCTCCGGGAAAAGGTCACGCAGAAGGTCGGCGCGGGTCTCGGCGAGTTCGTTCAGCGCGAGACTGCCTCCCGCGATCTCCGCGAGGATCGCCAAAAGCCCGGTCCCGGCCGAAGGCTCGAGGACGAGGTCACGGGGCGTGATCTGCGCTGCCGCCATTGCAGCCAGTCCCATGGGCAGCGGCGTCGAGAATTGCTGGAAGCGCTCCATTTCCTCCGAGCGCCGGGTGTACGTGGGCAAGAGGCCCGCCACTTTGGCGAGGATCGGCAGCAGGGCAGCGGGCGAGCCGGAACGGGCGAGCAGCGCACGGCCGAACTTCCGCAGGAAGAGGACCAGCGCCACCTCGCCCGCCTCATAAGCGAGCTTCCAGTCCCAAGCGCCATCGGCATCGGTACCGCCAAAGGCGCGCTCCATTTCGAGGCGCAGACGCAGCGCGTCGATCCGGAAGCCCTGGGCCAGGTCGGGCTGCAGCGCTCCGGCGACGGCGAGGATCGCGGGCGCGGGATCGCGCGATGGAACGGGAACGGGAGGCGCAACAGG
>CAZVIS010000548.1:0-1867 GCA_964627355.1 uncultured Rhodobacterales bacterium | reverse complement strand
AGCCGCCCATGCCCGCGCCGTAGAACAGCACACGGTCGAAATCCTCGAAGAAGGCATCGTCGCCTAGTCGGTCGAAGTGGCGTTAGACGGCGGCGTCGCGGAACCAAGTTTCGCCCTCGGCCATCATGGCAAGCTGCGACCAGCCCTGCGCAAGGGCCAGCTGAAAGCCGGTGGGCATCCCGCCTTCGGGCCGGGCCCGCACGGCACCCGCCTCTTCGAAAGTGACGAGAAGGGTCGACCCGCGATCGAGGAAAAGGGCATGATGGCCGGGACCTACCGGCTCGAAATAGCCCTCCTCCTCGGTCAGGTCGAGAAGCCGGGCGATCCAGGCATCGCGTCCGGCTGCCGCAGGACTTGGCGCGGCGCTGGCTGCGGCGGGCTGGGCACGGGAACTATCACTCACGGGAAAACGCCGCCTTCAGGGAATCACCAACGGGTCCGCGTTGGCAGGTCGCGGCAACCGGTATGAGTTTCGGTTGGCGAGATGGTGATGACAAGAGGGCGGCGCAAAGGCAGGCCGGCAAAAATGCACGGCGATTGTTTCAGGCGCGGGGGACAGACCCGCCGGATACTGCGGATCTGTGGCGCCAGATGCGATGCGCGTCCGCCTCGGACAGAAGGCGTGAGGGGGCCGCCAGCATCAGCCGGCCGAAGAGTGCGCGCCATGGCTCTTCGGCCAAGAGCGCCACGATGCGGGCCTGTCGCCAGGCAACGGCGGCGCGGTGCAGGGGGCCGAGGACGGGATCGGCATGGAGGTGCGCGCGCAAGGGCGCCGTCACCGCGTCGAGCGCGAGGATCGATCGGTCCTCGACGGCGTCGAAATTGCGGTCCACCCAGTAGCCCATGTCGAAGGCCGCCCCTGCGCGGTTGGCCCTGCCCCGGTCGCATTTGACCAAATATCCCTCCATCGTGCCGAGCGCGTAATGGTTCAGCCGCACCAGCGCCCCGTGGTCGGCCCCGAGGTCCGAGAAGGCGCGCACCGTGTGATAGCTTGGCGGCAGGCGCCGCCCCGATCCGTCGAACCAGACCTGCGCGGGCATCCGTGCCGGGTTGGGGGCGCGGGGGCGATGGACCCCAAGCTTTCCATAGGCGCCGTCATTGCGGAACAGCGTCTTGAAGTGCTGCGCCCGCCAGGGCCAGTGCAGGACGGCGGGGGCCGAGCGGGTGAATTGCGCGGTGACGGGCCGGTCCTCGTATTCCACCACGCCAGCATTCCCGAACATCCGCCAGGTCATCGCCACCGCCGTCGCCCCCGGCAGCGCCGCAAGCAGCGCCGGGATCGTGCGGTCACCTACCCCCACGTTCACGAATTCGTCGATGTCGAGCACCATCGCCCAGTCCGCGCGCGCTTTCAGCGGATGGCGGTCGGCGGCCTTGAGCGCGGCCCATTGCGGCCCCTCCTCCGCCTGCCCGGTGTTCCGGACATGGACGCACCAGCCAAGGGTCTGGAGGCGGTCGAGCATCGCATCCGTTCCGTCCGAGCAATCGTTCGAGAAGGCGAGGATGTCGGTGAAGCCCACGGCGCGGGCGTGGGCCATCCATTCGATCAGGAACGACCCCTCATCCTTGACGCAGAGGACGGCGAGAAGGCGCATCAGGCGCGGCCTTTGCGAGGGTGGAGGGGGCGGACGCCTCCGGCGGGGGGATATTTGGGCCAAGATGAAGGGGGCGCTGATTTCATCTTGGCTCAAATATCCATGCAAGGGTCAGGCCGGGGGAGACGGTGACGATCATGTGTCGGCCCCGACCGTGAAGAAGAAGTCGGGCGGCAGGTCGCGGGTGTGGAGGTCCGGGGGGATGACCTCGGGGCCCGCGGTGAAGACGGCGGATCCGAAGTGGCGCTGCAGGCGGCAGAGGGCCTGCATCC
>CAZVIS010000547.1:0-1874 GCA_964627355.1 uncultured Rhodobacterales bacterium | reverse complement strand
CGGTCTGGTGCACCAAGATCGCCGCCAAGCTGGTGCGCACCTTCACCGACCGGCACGGGCTCAAGTACCTGCTGGCGGAACTCGTCGGTGTCGATGTCTCCAAGCAGCAGCAGACTTCGGACTGGGGCGCGGCCGAACTGACCGAGGCGCAGCGCGACTATGCGGCGTCGGACGTGTTGTACCTCCACCGGCTCAAGGCCGAACTTGAGGCGCGGCTGGTGCGCGAGGGGCGGCTGGACCTTGCGCGGCAGTGCTTTGCCTTCCTGCCCACCCGGGCCGAACTTGACCTTCTCGGCTGGGGCGATGAGACGGACATCTTCCGCCATTAGTTACCATGCCTGGTCCGGGGCGCTTGGCGGGCGGCGCGGCGATGACTAGGTTTCCCCCATGACCCTGCGCGACAACTTCCATTCAACCGCCGTAGCCTGGCTGAAGGTCGCCCTTCCGCTGATCGCCCTGGGCATCCTGTCCACCCTTTTTCTTGTCTCGCGCACGGTGGACCCCGAGGCGGCGATCCCAGACTCGCCCGTCGATATCGCCGAGCGCGTGCGCGAGCCCCGCCTGACCACACCAACCTGGTCCGGAATGACCGAAGACGGCGCGGCAATGACCGTAGTCGCCTCCGAAGCGCGTCCCGACGGCAGCGGCATGATCGGCGCCTCGGCGCAGTCCCTGCACGCGACGCTCGACCTGCCAGAGGGCGGACGCGTCGAGTTGGTCGCGGATTCGGGCCAGTTGCAGCCGGACGGATCGCAGATGACGGTTGCAGGCAACGTCGTCGTGACCACATCCGCAGGGTACCGCATCACCACCGAGGCCCTCAGCGCAAGGATGGACCGGACAGACCTGTCCTCGGACACCGCTGTCACCGCCACCGGGCCGATTGGAACACTGACCGGGGGCCGGATGCGGTTGACCGAGGCGGACGAAAGACCGGGATCCTACGTTCTGGTTTTCAACGGTGGTGTGCGACTGATATACGACCCCGAGGTGGACGCGCCCTAGGCCACTTCCGCGTCTCGACCCGACTGCAAGGAACGCCATGCGCGCTGCCCGCCTTCTGCCGATCCTTTTTGCTGCGCTTCCCGCGCTCGCCTCGGCGCAGGGAGCGCAGGTCGCGTTCGGCGGCGTCCGGCAAGACCCCTCGCTGCCTGTCGAAATCACCGCGGACAGCCTGACCGTCAACCAGACCGACGGGATTGCCGTGTTCGAAGGCAATGTCCTTGCAGTCCAGGGGGCGATGCGGCTGGCCGCAGCCCGGGTCGAGGTCGCCTACAGCGAGGGTGGCACCGGAATCGAGACGCTGCGCGCCACCGGTGGCGTCACCCTGGTCAGCGCCCAAGACGCGGCAGAGGCGGCAGAGGCGCTGTACACCATTGCCACGGGCGACATGGTAATGACCGGCAACGTGCTGCTGACCCAAGGCGAGAACGCCATCTCGGGCCAGCGGCTGGTCCTCGACCTCGAGGAAGGCACCGGCCAGATGGAGGGGCGCGTGCAGACGGTGTTTACCCCCGGCGCACAGCCTGCGGCGGAAAACTGATGCCCGCGCCCGACCTTTCGGTAACACCGGGGTCGGCGGGCCTGACGGTACGGTCCCTGCGGAAAAGCTATCGTAAGCGCCCCGTCATCCGCGACGTGTCGATGACCCTGAACCGGGGTGAGGTTGTGGCGCTGCTTGGCCCCAACGGATCGGGCAAGACGACCTGTTTCTACGCCATCGCGGGCCTCATCACGCCTGAAGGCGGGCAGGTCATCATCGACGGGCGCGACGTGACCGCGCTGCCGATGTACCGCCGCGCGCGCCTTGGTATCGGCTATCTGCCGCAAGAGGTGTCGATCTTCCGCGGCCTCTCGGTCGAGGACAACATCCT
>CAZVIS010000546.1:0-1882 GCA_964627355.1 uncultured Rhodobacterales bacterium | reverse complement strand
GACTACATCAACAGCCACGGCACCTCGACGCAAGTGGGCGACGTGACCGAGGTCGAGGCGATCCGCCGCGTCTTCGGCAACGGGGCCACCCCGCCGATTGCCTCGACCAAGTCGCTGACCGGCCATTCGCTTGGCGCCGCCGGGGTGCATGAGGCGATCTATTCGCTCATCATGATGCAAAAGGGCTTCATCGCGGCCTCGGCGAACGTGACGACGCTCGACCCTGCCCTGACGCCGGGCGAGATCGTGACCGAGATGCGCGACGGCGTAGCGATCGACAGCATCCTGTCCAACTCCTTCGGCTTTGGCGGCACCAACGCCACGCTGGTGATGAGCAAGTATCTGGAATAACGAGAAAACGAGCCGGGGGACGATCATGGCCGAACTGTTGACCGGCAAACGTGGCCTGATCATGGGCGTGGCCAACGACCGCTCGATCGCCTGGGGCATCGCCCAGGCCTGCGCCCGCGAAGGCGCGGAACTCGCCTTCTCCTACCAGGGTGACGCCTTCGGCAAGCGGGTGGAACCGCTGGCCGCCTCGCTCGGCTCGGACTTCCTCGTCGATGTGGATGTGACCAACGACGACAGCCTCGACGCCTGTTTCGCGGCGTTGAAGGACCGGTGGGGGACACTGGATTTCGTCGTCCACGCCATCGCCTTTTCCGACAAGGCGGAACTCACGGGCCGTTTCATCAACACCAGCCGCGCGAACTTCAAGAACTCGCTGACGATCAGCTGCTACAGCTTCATCGACGTGGCGCGGCGGGCATCCGACCTGATGCCGAACGGCGGCAGCCTGCTGACCCTGACCTTCCAGGGCTCGAACCGGGTGACTCCGAACTACAACGTGATGGGGGTGGCCAAGGCCGCGCTGGAATCCGCCGTGCGCTACCTCGCCAACGACCTTGGGCCGCAAGGCATCCGCGTCAACGCAATCAGCCCCGGCCCGATGAAAACGCTGGCCGGATCGGCCATCGGCGGCGCCCGCGCCACCTTCCGCCACACCGAGGAAAACGCGCCCTTGCGCAAGAACGCCACCCTCGACGCCATCGGCGGCACCGCCGTCTGGCTGACCTCGGACTACGGCGCCTGCACCACCGGCGAGACGATCCTGGTGGACGGCGGCTATCATGTGCTGGGAATGCCGCAGGCGGAGAACCTGTAGGGTTCGTTGGCTGGCGCGGGATGGCCGGGTGCGGCTACGGGCCCCCTCCTACATGTGAATGTACGCCAATAGTCCTTCGATAGTGTCAGGCATCACACCTTCTAGTTCAGCTTTTCCTAGAGTTGGGGGCGACCAGAAAAACCAAGGTTTCTTTTGGGACTTGATTGACCTTGCCTCCCGGACAGCTTTGGCAGCAGCCTGAAGCCAGATAGTGAGTGTGGTTAGATCCGGTTTGGAGTGTTCGAGCACCGAACCAACAACTTGTTCACCAGCCATTTCAAGCTCAATGGTTTGACCCAAGCCATTCAAAGCAAACCCTATTCCGCCGCCTTCGACCATCCATGCTTCCATCCCCGAACACATTTCCTTCATGTTGCGAAAAATGGAAACACTACCGGGCACGGTATATTCATCACTTTCGTTGAATACCGCCACATCAGAAAGCCAACTCCTACTTGGAAGGTTCATGAAAACATCTCCGAGGTCCAGCTTGCGTCTAGTTGCTCTTCGACACCCGAATTTGAGAATGCCTTAAACTAATCTTGAGTGGAACGCCTGCTTCGTCCACCTAGCTGACCTTCACCATTAAAGGCGTCTAGCACGAGGGAGTGTCCTCTCAGTTGGCGAACACGTGCCGCCCCGTGCGACGGTTAAGACAAGGTTAAAGAGACCCCCTTAACCCCTTGATTTCATTATACCGCACCCGTGTCCACACGT
>CAZVIS010000545.1:0-1886 GCA_964627355.1 uncultured Rhodobacterales bacterium | reverse complement strand
GCCTTGCGGGGCGGGTGAGCCAGTCGCGGAACTCATGCAGCCAGACGCCACGGCCCATGCGGGTGTACCAGCGCTGCGCGTGGCGCAGGTCGGGATCGGGCTGAAGCCAGATCCGCCACAGCGCGCGGGGCCGCAGTTGCAGCACCGCCTCGATCAGCTTGACCCACAGGAACACGCGCCAGGCGGGGACGCGGGGGGTTTCGAGCACTTGATGCTTGTAGTCCCAGAGGGTCAGGTCCGTCTGCACCACGCGACGGTGCGCGGATTGGCCGTGGAAGGGCGTCCAGCGGTGCGGGGTGGCATAGACGGACATCACCTGATCGGGGTCGTAGGAGAGAAGGTGGCGGAGGAGGCGGGCGTAGTCGGCATCCGTCTCCTCCTCGAACCCCACGGCAAAGGTGCAAAGGCCGATCATCCCGTGCTGGCGCAAAAGATGGATCGCCTGCCGGTCCTTGGCGCGGGTGCCGCCCTTTTTCACCGTGGCCAGGGTCGCCTCGTCCGTCCCCTCCAGCCCCATCAGGAGGCGCAGGCAGCCGGCCTGCTTGTACAGCGGCAGCAGGTCCGCATCCCGCACGATGTCGTCGGCGCGGGTGGAGCCGATGATGGTGACCTTGACCCCCTCTGCGATCAGCGCCTCGAGAAACGCCTTCCAGGCCTTCCGCGAGGAGGTCGGGTTCTCGTCGGCGAGGTTGATCAACTCGACGCCCTTTTCCCGCACCAACCATGCGATCTCGGCGGCAAAGCGGACGGGGTCGCGGTGGCGCCATTGCGTCCAGAAACCGCGCTGGCCGCAATAGGTGCAGGGATGTGGGCAGCCGCGCGAGAACTGCATGACGACAGCGCGCTTGCCGCCCCAATAGGAGTGGCGGGCGAAGTCGATCAGCTCCCACCCGATGCGGGCGCTGTCGAGGTCGCGAAGGAGGGGCGCGGGCGGCGTGGCGTGGGGCTGGCCGTTCCTGCGGAAGGCGATGCCATGGATGCGGTCGAGCGGCTGGCCTGTGGCGAGGGCCGCGATCAGGGCGGGGGCGGTCACCTCGCCCTCGCCCCGCACGATCACGTCGATGGCGGGGTATTCGGTCAGGACATCCGCCCAGTGATAGCTTGGGAAAACCCCGCCATAGATGATGTGGACGTCCGGCAGGGCCGCCCGGATCAGCGGGGCAAGGCTGGCGACGGTCGGGTGGGCCGAGGTCGAGCCGGAATGGCCGATGAGCACGGCATCGGGCGGGTCGGCGGCGAGGTCGTCCACGATGGCGTGCAAGGTCATCGGCGCGATGTCGGCATTGATGAGGCGCACGTCGTGCCCTGCATCGATCAGCGGCCCGCCGATGGCGAGAAGGCCGAGGGGTGGCAAAAGCTCTCCGGGCACGCGGCTGCCGATGGACCGGTGGGGCGGATTGATGAGTGCAATGCGCATCAGGCGGTCGCGGTCAGGGGCCGCTCGCCGATCCGCTGCGCGACCATGATGAGGTAGCCGTCCGGGTCCTGCACAAGGAACTCGCGCTGGCCGCCGAGGCGGTCGCCCCAGTCGCGCCATTTCTCGCGCGGGGGGACGTAGAAAGGCAGGCCTGCCGATTCGACGGCGGCGATGAGGGGGGAGAGGTCGGCGACAAACACCTGAATGATGGCGCCGCGACCGTAGGGCGGCTCCATCGGCCCCGTCTCCCAGAAGCCGTCGCGTTCGTAGAACATGACCTGCGCGCCTTCGGGGCGGGTGACGCAAGCGAGCCTTTGGGCCGGGCGCACGAAGGCGGGAGTGAAGCCCATGGGGCCGGTCCAGAAGGCGAGGGTCCGGGCATAGTCGCTGACGATCATCTCGGCGATGAGCGGAGCCCAACGGGCGGGAGGGGAGCCGGTGCCCATGGGGACCCTTTCAGCGGATTGAC
>CAZVIS010000544.1:0-1894 GCA_964627355.1 uncultured Rhodobacterales bacterium | reverse complement strand
CGTCGTCGTTCAGGTCGAAATCGGTGATGACGTCGAAGCCCGAGCCGGTCTCGAACCGATAGCGGTCGTCGCCCGCCCCGCCGGTCAGGATGTCGTTGCCTTCATCGCCGATCAGCGTGTCGGTGCCTGCGCCGCCCTGCAGCAGGTCGTTCCCGTCGCCGCCCGACAGGTGATCGATCCCGTCCGCGCCGGTCAGCGTGTCGGTGCCGCTGCCGCCAAAGAGCACATCGTTGCCGCTGCCCCCCGTCACGCTGTCATTGCCGCCGCCACCCGACAGTTGCATCCCGCCGCCGTCTGCAGTCGCGTTGATCGTATCGGCCTGCGCCGTGCCGGTGATCGCCTCGATCTCCGTGAAGCTTAGCGTCTGGCCGGTGCTGGTCGCGCTGCCCTCTCCGCTGCCGGTCAGGGTGATGGTCGCGCCAACATAGGGGGTTGAGGACAGGTCAAGCGTGTCAAAATCATCGCCGGTGCTGCCGCCATCTACGCTGTCCCCTGCGCCAGCCACCAATACGTCACGCCCCGCGCCCCCGAACAGCGTGTCATTGCCGCCATCGAGATCGATGCGGCTGGTCAAGGTATCGTCTCCGTCGCCGCCATAGGCGATGTCGGCGGCATTGTCGGCAGATGACACGTCGATAAGGTCATCCCCCGCGCCGCCGTCCAGAACGTTGGCCGTGCCATCGCCGGTCAGGCTGTCGGCCTGCGCCGAGCCGATGACATTCTCGATGCCCGACAGCGTGTCACCCGCAGCATTGCCACCGGACCCCGCTCCGGTGGTCAGGTTCACCGTCACCCCGGACGCTGACGCTGCATAGTCCGCGGTATCCGTCCCGGCCCCACCGGCAAGAAGGTCCGACCCGCTGTCGCCCCGCAACACGTCGTTGCCCTGTCCGGCATAAAGGCTGTCGTTACCAGCGCCGCCGCCCAGCGTATCGTTCCCATCCGCCGTCGAGATGATGTTGGCCGAACTGTTACCGACCACGGAATCCGTGCCGGACCCGGTCGTCACATTCTCGACGTTTGAGAAATACTGGTCGCCTGCCACCCCATCCAGCGGCTGCGTCGTGGTGTCCGACATCACGATCCGCAGCGTCGTTCCCCCAAGCGCCGCCGGGTCGTACTCGAAGAAGATCGTGTCGGTGCCGTCACCGCCGTCGATGGTCGAGGCGCCCCAGCCGATTTCGGTGATGCGTATGTGGTCGTCACCCGCGCCCGCATAGATCGAGTCGGCCGTGGTTCCGGTTACCGCGCCAGAGGCATTTCCGGTGTAGATGACGTCGCCCCCATCGCCGCCATAGACAACATCGCTGCCGAGGCCCGCCACCACAGTGTCGTTGCCGGTGCCGCCAAAGAAGGTGTCATCCCCCGATCCGCCCGTCAGCGCATCTGCGCCGCCATTTCCGGTGATCTCGTTGGCGGTGGTGGTAGAGGACGCGTTGATCGTGTCGGCATAGTTGGTCCCCGACACGCCCTCCATCCCCGAGAAGGTGCCCGAGGCATCGCCCGACCCGTTGTAATCATAGGTCCCGGCTTCGGTGCCGGTATAGGTGACCGTGACGCCATCGGTGGACAGCCAGTTGCCAAAATCCACTCGGTCATAGTCGGCGTTTTCTTCCCCGCCGAAAAGGGAATCGATCTGGTGGTCTTCGCTGACCCAGAACTGGTCGTTGCCGGTCCCGCCATAGACCGAGTCGATCCCGACCCCGCCCGAAAGCACGTCGTTGCCTGCGTCGCCATAGATTACATCGTCGTTGCCTGCCCCGATGAGCGTATCGGCCCCGTCACCGCCATAGGCCGTGTCGTTGCCGCCGTCGGTGTTCCAGTCCCCGAACCGGTCGTCCCCGGCCCCGCCGTAATACAGATCGTTACCGTCGCCCCCGGTAACCGTGTCGTT
>CAZVIS010000543.1:0-1895 GCA_964627355.1 uncultured Rhodobacterales bacterium | reverse complement strand
CAGGGATCGGGTCGGATAAGATTGCCCGACGGGCGGGTCATGCGGGTGGGCTATGCCGGGCGGAACGGGCATGGCTACCGGTCGGTCGGCGCGGAACTCATCCGGCGCGGCAGCCACCGGCTGGAAGATGTATCGGCGCAGGAGATCAAGACCATCGTCCGCCAGAACCCGGGCGCGGGCCTTCTGGAAACCAACCCCTCTTACATCTTCTTCCGCCGCCTGCCCGACCTGCCGCCCGAGGCCGGGCCGATCGGCGCTATGGGGCGATCGATCACCACGATGCGCTCGGTCGCGGTGGACCCGGCCTTTGTCCCCCTCGGCGCGCCAGTCTGGATCGAGAAGGATGGGGCCAACCCCCTGCGCCGCCTGATGATCGCGCAGGATACCGGCGGGGCGATCAAGGGGGCGCAGCGCGCCGATATCTTCTATGGCACCGGGGCAGCGGCCGGGGATGCCGCCGGCACGGTCAAGGACCCGGGCCGGATGATCGTCCTTCTGCCCATCGACCTCGCCTACGCGATGCTGCCCGAAGGCTGAACATGTCCCGCCGCCGCCACTTGCGCCCCGAGGAAGAGGAGCTGTGGCAGGCCGTCGCCCGGACGGCCAAACCGCTCAAGCCCGTCAAGGCCCGCGTCGTGGCCGAGCCCAAGCCCGCACACACCCCGCCCCCCGAACGCCCCGTCCCCCTTCCCACCTTCCGTCTGGGCGAACGCGCGCATGGCCGCGATACCGGCATCTCGGTCCCCGCTGCGACGCCCCTGCGGATGGACGCCAAGGCCTTCTCCCGCATGACCAAGGGCAAACTTGCGCCCGAGGCGCGGATCGACCTGCACGGCATGACGCTGGCCGAGGCGCATCCCGCGCTGATCGGGTTCGTCCTGCGCGCACAGGCCGCAGGCTGCCGTCTTGTCCTCATCATCACCGGCAAGGGCCGCCTCGGCAGCGACGACGGCCCGATCCCCCGCCGCCCCGGCGTCCTGCGTCATCAGGTCCCGCTCTGGCTGCGTCAGGCCCCGCTCGGCGCCGTGGTCCAGCAGGTGGCCGAGGCGCATCTTCGCCACGGCGGGGGCGGCGCGCTTTACGTCTATCTCCGCCGTCCCGCCTAGATCCGCCCGGCCCCGGAAATCACCGTCACCGGCGACAGGATCACCGCCGTCGCATCCCGGACCGTCAGCACCACGCCGGGGACCAGTCCGGCCCGCACGGCCTGGTCCGCGTCATAGGCCCGCGTCACCTCTCCGAACCGCCCCAGAAGCTGGATCAGCGCGGGCGAGTTCCCGACGTTGAAATGCCCCGCCCCCACGCTGAAGGCCGCCACATCCACGACGGTCAATTCAAGATCGGCCACCTCGTCCAGGTTGGCCAGGTTCCCTAACCGATCCCGCTGCCCCGTCAACCGCGCCGAAAGGGCCAGCGCCCGATCCCTCCGCGACGTGAAGATGATGAATGGCTGCGGCAGTTTGCCGATGCCCGCCGCCTGCTCGTGGAATACATCGACATCCAGGTCAGGTGAGATGAGCACTACCCCCGCCAGCTTGGTCCGGGCAGGTGAATTCCCGCGAATGGCCATCTGGCGCAGCGTCTCCATCGCGACAAAGGACCCCATCGAATGCGCCACCACCACGATCCGCTCGGCCCCTGAGGCTGCGACCTCGTCCAGCAGCCGCTCCAGCCCGTCCCGTGCAAAGATCGCCGAGTCCCGGTCATAGACATAGCCGAGCGGCGTGCCCAGGGAGGGCCAGGCGTAGTGCACCGGCACCCCGGGCAGATCGAGGTCCACGCTCAGCTGCGCGATCCGGTAAAGCCCTTCGGCAAAGGTGGTGTTGAAACCGTGCACAAAGACCACGGCATCCCGCTGGCCGCGCGGTTCTGCGGCCAAGGCCGCACGCAGGTCC
>CAZVIS010000542.1:0-1895 GCA_964627355.1 uncultured Rhodobacterales bacterium | reverse complement strand
TCCGAGGTCTTCGAGGATCAGATCGCCTGCGCCGACATCATCCTTCTCAGCAAGGCCGATCTTGCGGGAGAGGCAGGCCTTGCCGCCGCGCGGTCCGTGATTTCCGCCGAAACCCCCCGCCCCCTGCCGATGATCGCCATGACCGACGGCATCATCGACCCGCGCGTGATCCTCGGCCTCAACGCCGCCGCCGAAGATGACCTCGCAGCCCGCCCCAGCCACCACGACGGCGAGGATCACGAGCACGACGATTTCAACTCGATCGTGGTGACGCTTGGCGAGGTAGCCCACCCCGAAGCGCTGCAGGAAGCCATCCGCCGTCTGGCGCGAGAGCAGCGCATTCTGCGCGTGAAGGGCTACGTCGCCGTGCAGGGGAAGCCCCTCCGCATGCTGGTGCAGGCCGTCGGCGAACGGGTGCGCGCCCAGTACGACCGCCCGTGGGGCGACACCCCCCGCCAGACCCAGCTTGTCGTGATCGCCGAGACGGCGGACGTGGACGAGGCGGCCATCCGCCGCGTGCTCGGGGGCTAAGATGCATGTCGTCTTCCGCGAGGCGCGCGGGCTGGAAGAGACCGAGACCCCTTACGATCCGGGCCAGACGCCCGCCGATCTGGTGGTGCTCTCGTTCTCGGACAGCGACCTCGGCGCCTTCGCGGCGGGCTGGCATCGCGGGCGCGAGGGGCTGCCCTCGGTGCGCCTGCAGAACCTGATCGCGCTGAAGCATCCCCTCTCGGTCGATACCTATGCCGAAGCGGTGCTGGCCCATGCGAAGGGCATACTGATCCGCCTGATCGGGGGAGAGGGGTATTGGGCCTATGGTCTTGCCACCGTGCAGGACCTCGCCCGCCGCCACGGGATCGCGCTTGCCGTCCTGCCCGCCGATGGCCGCCCGGATGAGCGGCTCGATGCCCTGAGTACCCTCCCCGTCTCCACCCTCCGCCGCCTTTCGGCGCTGTGCGAGGCCGGGGGAGCGGTGGCCGCACAGGCGGCGCTGGCACAACTTGCGCTGGCGGCAGGGCTTTATGCGGGGCCGGTGGCGGGGACGAAAGAGGTGCCGGATTGCGGCTGGTACGACCCCGACCGGGGTGTGATCGCCGCGCCTTCCTCCGGCGCCCCCCCACCCCCATCCCCTCCCCACGGGGGGGGAGGGGAGGCACCTGACTTCGACGGTTCGGCCTACGCCGCCGAGAGCATGGGGGCCAGCCAATCTCCTCACGGCATGCGGACGGAAACCCTCGGCTCCACCACTGCGCCCGCAGCCGTCCCATGGCGCGACACGGCCAACCCCGGCGCCTCCCCTCCCCCCCGTGGGGAGGGGATGGGGGTGGGGGGCCACGATCGAAACATCCCCCGCATCGCCGTCACCTTCTACCGCAGCTACCTCACCGCCGCGGATACAGCGCCCGTCGATGCCCTGATCCGCGCCCTTCGCGCGCGCGGTTTCGCGGCCTGGGGCCTCTTCGCCCCCTCGCTCAAGGGCCCCGCCGCAGCCATTGTCCGCGACGCCCTCTTCACCTTCGCCCCCTCGGCAATCGTCAATGCCACCGCCTTCTCGGCCAAAGGGGACGACGGTACCTCGCCGCTCGACGCCCCCGGATGCCCCGTGTTCCAGGTCGCCCTTTCCACCGCCCGCCGCCGCGACTGGCTGGTGGCCGAACGGGGCCTTTCCCCCGCCGACCTTGCCATGCATGTCGTCCTGCCCGAGGTCGATGGCCGCCTCTTCGCCGGCGTCGTCAGCTTCAAGAGCCCCGGCAAGCGTGACCCCAACCTCCAGTTCAGCCGCTTTGCGCACCGGGCCGACGCCGCCCGTACCCACGCCGCAGCCGACCGCATAGCCGCCTGGCACCGCCTCGCCACCACCCCCACCGCCGACAAGCGCCTCGCCCTCGTCCTGT
>CAZVIS010000541.1:0-1904 GCA_964627355.1 uncultured Rhodobacterales bacterium | reverse complement strand
CGCATCCCGCGCTTGTCCCCGCGTTCGAGGCCGACCTCGAGGCGATGGCTCTTCTGGGCGACGGACACGACACCCTGCGCCACGCCCTGCTGACGGCACAGATGGACAGCGCGGCGCTGGCAGTCCTTGAAAGACTTCGCACGCTTTCCCATGTCTCCTCTGCGCCGCCGGTGATGCGCGGTGCCGACCCCGACCTTGCCCGCCTCTGCCTTGCCGAAGGGTTCGCCAAGCTGCACGCCCGCCGGGCCGCAGCCGCCGAGATCGCCGAGGCGATGGCCGACATGGACGGGCTGGTGGACGAGGGGCTGACCTGGCGCCTCGCCCAGGCCGCCGCCGCCCGCCACCGGGCCGAGGCGTCGCGCATGGCCGAAGGGGCCGAGAGCGGCGAGGACACGGCGGCCTTGTCCCGCCACCTGCAGGAGATGCTCGATGGCCAGATCTGGATCAAGCGGCGCTGACCGTACGCACCCGCCTTTCCCTTCCCGCGAATCGCGCTATTGAGTCGGAACACGCCCGCCTCTGATTCGCGCCCCCTGATTCGCCCACCAACCCGGAGCATCCATGGCCCTCAAGGATACCGACGACGGCAAGCCCGATGAGCCCGAGGCCGACACCTCGCTCGACATGAGCCAGGCCGCGGTCAAGAAGATGATCGCCGACGCGCGAGAGCGTGGGTACATCACCTACGACCAGCTCAACACGGTGCTGCCGCCCGATCAGGTGTCCTCGGACCAGATCGAGGATGTGATGTCGATGCTCAACGAGATGGGCATCCAGGTCACTGAAGAAGAAGAGATGGAGGAGTCCGAACCCTCCGCCGGGGATCTGGTCGAGGCGTCAGGCTCGCGGGCCATCGCGATTTCGGGGGCGGCGTCCGAAACGCTCGACCGCACCGACGATCCGGTGCGGATGTACCTGCGCGAGATGGGCTCGGTCGAACTCCTGTCGCGCGAGGGCGAGATTGCCATCGCCAAGCGGATCGAGGCCGGCCGCAACACGATGATCGCGGGGCTTTGCGAGTCGCCCCTGACCTTCCAGGCCATCACCATCTGGCGCGACGAACTTCTGTCCGAGGACATCCTTCTGCGCGACGTGATCGACCTCGAGGCGACCTTCGGGCGCAGCCTTGACGGCGACGACGAACTCGTCGGCCCGGATATCGAGGGCGTGGACGTCGAGGCCCCCCGCCGCAGCGCCAGCGCCGAGCCCGAGCTAGACGCCGACGGCAACCCCCTGATGCGCGCCGATGACGAGGACGAAGATGACGAAGCTTCGGCCATGTCGCTGGCCGCAATGGAAGCCGCGCTGAAGCCCAAGGCGCTGGAAACGCTCGACCTCATCGCGCGCGACTATGCGAAACTTGCCGACATGCAGGAAGCGCGGATGAGCGCGACGCTGTCGGAAAAGACGCGCTTCTCGGCGTCGGACGAGGCGGCTTATCAGAAGCTGCGGTCCGAGATCGTGGTGCTGGTGAACGAACTGCACCTGCACAACAACCGGATCGAGGCGCTGATCGACCAGTTGTACGGCATCAACAAGCGGATCATGGCGATCAATTCAGGGATGGTGAAGCTGGCCGACGCCGCCCGCATCAACCGCCGCGAATTCATCGACGAGTATCAGGGCTACGAATTGGACCCGACCTGGCTCGACCGGATGGCCTCGAAGGCCGGGCGCGGCTGGCAGGCCCTGATGGAGAAATCCCGCGACAAGGTCGAAGAGCTGCGCGCCGAAATGGCCGGGGTCGGTCAATACATTGGCGTCGACATCTCCGAATTCCGCCGCATCGTGAACCAGGTGCAGAAGGGCGAGAAAGAGGCGCGGCAGGCCAAGAAGGAAATGGTCGAGGCGAACCTGCGTCTGGTGATCTCGATTGCCAAGAAATACACCAACCGCGGGCTGCA
>CAZVIS010000540.1:0-1909 GCA_964627355.1 uncultured Rhodobacterales bacterium | reverse complement strand
GGCCAGAATGCTTCTCCCGCCGCATCGACGGCACGCAACGCCGCGCGAAAAACCGCGTCGGCCACACGAGGAACGCTATGACTTCGATCCTGACCAACAACAGCGCCATGACTGCCCTGCAGACGCTGAAAAACATCAACATGAACCTGAACAAGACGCAGACCGAGATCTCCACCGGCAAGACGATCGCCTCTGCCAAGGACAACTCGGCCGTCTGGGCCATCTCGAAAGTGATGGAAAGCGACGTCGCGGGCTTTGACGCCATCTCGGACAGCCTCGCCCTCGGCGGCTCGACGATCACGACCGCCCGCGTGGCGTCGGAGTCCGTGCAAGACCTGCTCAAGGAAATGAAGAAGAAGATCGTCGCGGCTTCGGGCGAGAACGTGGACCGCGTCAAGCTGCAGACGGAAGTGGAATCGCTGCGCGACCAGATCACCACAGTGGTCGGCGGCGCGCAGTTCAACGGCCTGAACCTCGTAGACGGGACGCAGACCTCGGTGGACGTGCTCGCCTCGCTCGACCGCAGCGGGACGGCGGTCACTTCCTCGTCGATCACGGTGAACGCGCAGAACCTCTCGGCTGGCGGCTACACCGCCAAGGTCGCTTTCGCGGCGGCGGGCACCGGCACGATCTCGGCCGCGGGTGATACGGTGGTCCTGTCGCTCGACGCGGCTGGCGGCACCGACACGCTCGACATCTCGCCCGGCACCACCACTGCCTGGGCGGCGGGCGACAGCGTGACGCTGCGCATCGGCGACAAGGCGGCCACCTATACCGTCAGCGCCAGCGACATCGCCACCGGCAACACGCCCGAAGACATGATCGCTGTCGGCCTCAAGAACGCCATCGACGCTCTTGGGATCGCCGACCTGACGGTCAACTTCGACAGCGCAAACCCCGGCCAGCTGGCCTTCGACAACCAGGGTACCACCGACCTGACCGTGACTGGCCAGTTCAAGAACGCCAACTCGGGTGGTCTGGGTGCGCTGGCGACCATCGACGTGTCCACCGCTACGGGTGCCACCGCGGCGCTCGGCAGCATCGAGACGATGATCCAGACCTCGATCGACGCGGCTGCTGCCTTCGGTGCCGTGGAAACCCGGATCGAAATCCAGTCGGATTTCGTGGGCAAGCTGACTGACGCCCTGAAGTCGGGGATCGGTTCGCTGGTCGATGCCGACATGGAAGAGACCTCGGCCCGTCTGCAGGCCCTGCAGGTGCAGCAGCAGCTCGGTATCCAGGCGCTGTCGATCGCCAACCAGCAGCCGCAGAACGTCCTGTCGCTGTTCCGTTGATCGCGTGACGGGAGGGGGCGCCACGGCGCCCCCTTTCCCTGCCCCCGCAGCCCCCGGGCGCGTCTTCCCATTCCTCCTGCAGACCAAGGATCAACGCCGTGCACATGCACCATCCGGCGCTCAGCGCCTACGGTCGGCCCGATGCGCCTGTCCGTACGAACCGCGCCAGCGAGTACGATCTTTTCGCCCGCGTGACCCGCGCCATCACGGCCGCTGTCGCGCGCGGCGCGACCGATCGCCCCGCTCTGGTCCGCGCCCTGCACGACAACACCAAACTTTGGCGCGCCCTGGCAATTGACGTCGCCGATCCTGGAAATGCCCTGCCGGCATCCCTGCGCGCGCAACTGTTCTACCTGTTCGAGTTCACGAATGCCCACAGCCGCAAGGTGATTGAGGGGTCCGCGAGTGTCGATGTCCTTGTCGAGATCAACACCGCAGTGATGCGCGGCCTGCGTGGTGAGGGGGGCAGTCTGTGAGCGGCCTTGTCCTCAAGCTCGGCCCGCATGAGCGGGTACTGATCAACGGCGCGGTGATCGAGAATGGCGACCGACGTTCCCGCCTCGCCGTGGTCACGCCGAATGCCCACATCCTGCGCTTGCGTGATGCCATCCATC
>CAZVIS010000539.1:0-1912 GCA_964627355.1 uncultured Rhodobacterales bacterium | reverse complement strand
GGCAGGCAGGCGCTGGCCGGAACGCTTTGGCGTCCCGGCCGGACATGGTGCACGCGCGCCGCGTTGCCAAGGCGATGGCCTTGGCCAAGGGAAGGTCAACAAGGCATACGTGGCAAGGCGCGGGCAAGTGGACGCCCCCTCAATTCCCCGCAGGAGCCGTCCCCTCGACCGCCGCCGCAGGGCCTGTCAGCAGCCCCTCGGTCCAGGTCCCCGCCGCGACCTGCCCGTCGGCATAGCGCAGGGTTCCCTGCCCGGCGCGCTGGCCCGCGACGAAGTCGCCGTCATAGACATCGCCCGTGGCATAGGTCTCTCGCCCCTGCCCATGGGCGAGGCCGGCCTTCCAGCCGCCCTCGTAGCGATAGCCGTCGGGGCGGACGAAGATGCCCTGCCCCTCGCGCACACCGGCCACGAAGTCGCCCTCATAGACGCTGCTGTCGGGATAGGTCGAGCGGCCCTTGCCGGTGCGCTCACCGGCCTGCCAGTCGCCCTCATAGGTGGTGCCGCCGGGCCAGGTCATTGCGCCCCGGCCCTGCGGCTTGCCATCGACGAAGCCGCCGGTATAGCGGCTGCCGTCGGCATAGGTGGCCGTCCCTTGCCCGGCGATCACGCCTGCCGCCCAGGCCCCCTCGTACCCCGTGCCATCGGGATAGGTGATGCGGCCCTGACCTTCGGGCTGGTCGTCCTTGAACATCCCTTCATAGACCGAGCCGTCGGGATAGGTGATGCGGCCCTGCCCCTCGATCCGCCCCTCGACCCAGTTCCCGTCGTAGACATAGCCGTCGGGGCCGGTGAACTTGCCCTGACCATGGCGGCGGTCGTTCATGAACGAACCTTCGTAAACGTCGCCCGAAGCATAGGTGAGCTTGCCCTCACCCTGACGTTGTCCGTTGACCAGCGGGCCTTCGTACACGTCGCCGTTGGGGTGCGTCAGCTTGCCGGTGCCGTTGATCTGCCCGTCCTGCCAGTCGCCCGCATAGGTCAGGCCGTCGGGCGTGGTCAGGGTGCCCTTGCCCTGCCGTTGCCCCGCCACAAGGTCGCCCTCATAAACCGCGCCATCGGGATAGACGATGCGGCCGCGCCCCTCCATCACGCCCTTGACCCAGGTGCCCTCGAAGCGGTAGCCGCCCGCATGCTGCATGACGCCCGGCCCCTCGCGCACACCATCGACGAAGCCGCCGGTGTGCACGGTGCCATCGGCATAGCGGGCGGTTCCCTCTCCCGTCATGCGGCCATCGGTCCACTCGCCCTCGTAGCTGCCGCCGTCGGGATGGGTGATGCGGCCCTGCCCCTCGGGCTTGCCTGCGGCAAAGAGACCCTCGTAGACCGCACCGGAGGGGTAGCGCGCGATGCCCTTGCCACGCGGCTCTCCCGCTTTCCACTCGCCGGTGTATTCATAGCCCGAGGGCAGGCGGAAGACGCCCATGCCTTCGGGCAGGCCATCGACAAAGCTGCCCTCATAGACCGAGCCGTCGTCGTATTGCTTGGTCTGGACCTCTTGCGCCGGGGCGGCGCTCGCCAGACCCGCAAGCATGAGGCCCGCCGCACATCGCCTGATGATCCCTGCACGCGCCATGTCGCCCCCCTGTCGCCCGTTTCGCAGGCCCTTTACCCTAGCCCGCCCGCCCCCGCCCTTTCAAGCGTGCGGGGCGGTACCCTTTCCCCCGGCGCGCGATCTGCTAAGTCTTGGCCGCGAACCGCTTGGGGGCTTTTGCATGGCCGCGACCTTCCGCCTGACGATGGCGCAGATGAACCCTGTGGTCGGGGCGCTGGAGGGCAATGCGCGGCTGGCGCGCGAGGCCTGGGCGGCGGGGCGTGACGCGGGCGCGCAGATGGTCGCGCTGACCGAGATGTTCCTGACCGGGTATCAGACACAGGATCTGATCCTGAAGCCTGCCTTTGTGGACGCCGCGCT
>CAZVIS010000538.1:0-1919 GCA_964627355.1 uncultured Rhodobacterales bacterium | reverse complement strand
CCGCCGAGATGTGGGCGCAGCCGCTGCCGATGGAGCTGTACCTGCGCAGCGAGGTCGATGTCACGACGGGCGAGCTGCGGCTGGAGCGCCCGAACGCAGCCCGCTCGCTGTCCGGAGCGCTCGCGGCCTCGAAACGGGTGTCCTGATGGATACCCGTCTGCTGCGGCACTACGAGGGCGAATTGTCCTTGCTGCGCGAGATGGTCGCCGAATTCGCCGAGGCCTATCCCAAGATCGCCGCGCGCCTCGGCTTGGAATCGGCCGAGGTGCTGGACCCCTATGTCGAGCGGCTGCTCGAGGGGGTCGCCTTCCTGTCGGCGCGGGTCCAGCTGGAACTGGAGCTGCAGTTTCCCGCCTTTACCCGCCACCTTCTGGAAATCGTCTATCCGCACTACCTTGCCCCGACCCCGTCGATGATGGTTGCGGCGTTTCAGCCCGACGCCACGAGCAGCGCGATGAAGGACGGCTATGTGCTGCCGCGCGGGACGCGGCTGCGGTCCAGTCTGGGCGACGGCGACCAGACGGCCTGCATCTTCCAGACCGCGCATGACCTGACCCTGTGGCCGGTCGAGATCGTCGAGGCCGAGTACATCGACGGGCGCGGACCGCTGGTCGCCATCGGTCTGGGCAAGGATATCGAGGCGCGGGCCGGCCTGCGGCTGCGGTTGCGCCGTCAGGGGGACGAGCCGATCTCGACGCTGTCGCTGGACCGGCTGACGCTGTTCCTGACCGGCACCTCCGGCAAGGCCTGGGCGCTGCACGAACTTCTTTGCACGCAGGTCACCGGGGTTGCCGGACGCTCCACCGACCGGCGCGCGGACTGGCTGATCGAGCTGCGCGGCGCGGGGGTCAGCCCGCGCGGCTATGACCGCTCTGACGCGCTGCTGCCGACGCCCAAGCGGTCCTACGACGGCTACCGGCTGCTGCAGGAATACTTCGGCATGCCCGAGCGGTTCCACTTCGTGGATCTGCACGGCATCAACCCGGCGATCAAGCGCGCGGCCGGGCAAGAGGTGGACATCTACATCCTCCTGCGCGACGGCATGCCCGAAGTTGCTGCGGCCGTGTCGCCGGATGCGTTCAACCTTTATGCGGCCCCGGCCGTCAACCTGTTCGCCAAACGCTGCGACCGTGTCCTGTTGACCAAGAAGGACGCCGAGCAGCATGTGATCCCCGATCGGACCGCGCCGCTGGACTATGAGATCTACTCGATCTCCGAAGTCGTCGGGATCTCGGACAAGGGCGAGACCGACGTGGTGTTCCGCCCCTTCTACTCGTCCGACGACTTCACGGCGGCAGGCGACACTTATCCGGCCTACTACACGCAGTTCCGCCGGATGCGGCAACGCAGCGAGAAAGAGCGGCTTCGCGGCGTGCGCACGTCCTATCTGGGGTCCGAGGTCTATGTGACGCTGGTCGATCCGGTGCAGGCCCCCTATCGCGGCGATATTGGGCAGCTTTCGGTGAATGCCCTCTGCACCAACCGCGACCTGCCGCTTCTGATGGCCACCGGTGCCGCCAACCTGTTCCACCTGCCCGACGGCGGCCCCGTCTCGCAGATCACCACGCCCGTCTCGCCCACCCGGCCGCGCCCGTCGCTGGGGCAGGGGGATACGGCATGGCGGCTGATCTCGCACCTGAGCCTGAACTACCTGTCGATTGCCGACACCGCAAACGGAGGGGGGGTGCAGGCCCTGCGGGAAATCGTGGGCATCTACGCGCCGCAGGGCGACCGCACCGTCGAAAAGCAGATCGAGGGGATGATCGCGATTGACAGCCGCCCGATCGTCCGCCGGATGAGCGACGGCATCCTGTCCACCGCCGTCCGGGGCCTGGAAATCCGGCTCGGCTTTGACGACAGCTTCTTCGAGGGGACCAGCGCCTATCTCCTCGGCTCGGTGCTTGAGCGGTTCTTCCGCC
>CAZVIS010000537.1:0-1924 GCA_964627355.1 uncultured Rhodobacterales bacterium | reverse complement strand
AGCTACTTCTGTCCGCGCTGCCAGCGGTGACGCAACGCCAAGGTGGCTTGAACCTGCGGTTGCCGGTGCTAGGAGTCCTTGACGCATTGCTGGGGAGCGCGCGCATGGCCTATGAGACGCTGATCGTCGAGGTGGACGATTATGTGGCGCTGATCCGGCTCAACCGGCCCGAGGCGCTGAATGCGCTGAACGCGCGGCTGATGTCCGAACTTGCAGCAGCCCTGACCGCCGCCGACCAGAACGACAAGGTGCGCTGCATCGTCATCACCGGGTCAGAGAAGGCTTTTGCCGCCGGGGCCGACATCAAGGAAATGGCCGAGAAGTCCTTCGTCGATGTCTTCGGCGCCGACTTCTTCACCGGAGAGCCCGAGGCCATCGCCCGAGTCCGCAAGCCCATCATCGCCGCCGTCGCGGGCTATGCGCTCGGCGGCGGATGCGAGCTGGCGATGCTGTGCGATTTCATCATCGCGGCGGATACCGCGAAGTTCGGCCAGCCCGAGATCAATCTGGGCGTCATCGCAGGGATGGGCGGAACGCAGCGGCTGACCCGGTTCGTGGGCAAGGCCAAAGCGATGGACATGAACCTTACGGGCCGCTTCATGGATGCGGCCGAGGCGGAACGCTGCGGGCTTGTCAGCCGCGTCGTCCCTGCAAAGAACCTGATCGAAGAGGCGATGAAGGCCGCGCAGAAGATTGCCGAGAAATCCGCGATCAGCGTTATGGCCGCAAAAGAGGCGGTCAACCGCGCGCAGGAAACGACGCTGCGCGAGGGCCTGCTGTTCGAACGCCGCCTGTTCCATTCGCTGTTCGCGACCGAGGACCAGAAGGAGGGCATGGCCGCCTTCCTCGAAAAGCGGCAGCCCCAGTTCCGCGACCGCTAGATTCCCCGCTTGCGTTTTTCCGTGCGCTCGCGTATCGGCCCCGCTGACATGCGCGTGGGCCCGCTTAAGGCGTGAGTGTACCTGACCTCCGGTCAGGGCCTTTGGGGTTTTCGCGTTCGTAACGGCATAGAGACCCAAAGGACGACACCGACCCATGGCCAATACCGCCCAATCCAAGAAACGCGCCCGCCAGGCCGCCGACCGCTACGCGATCAACAAGGGCCGCCGCTCGCGCATCCGTACCTTCCTGCGCAAGGTCGAAGAGGCGCTGGCCTCGGGCGATGAGGCCGCTGCGGCCACCGCGCTGCGTGCAGCCCAGCCTGAACTGGCCCGTGGGGTCAGCAAGGGCGTGCTCCACAAGAACACCGTTGCGCGCAAGATGTCGCGCCTGTCATCGCGTGTCAAAGCGCTCGCGACGCCGGCCGCGGCCCCGCAGGCCTGATTTAACCTATTGAACAAAATGACAAAAAGCGCGCCTTTCGGCGCGCTTTCTTGTTGTTTCGCTGCTTGCGCAGGGGCGACTGAACGCATCAGTCGTGTCCTTCCTGCACGGCTCTCGGGATTCGACGCGGCAAACATCTGTCAACAGCGAAGTTCGGTTGCAGGGCCGCGCGCCGGGTTGCTAGCGTAACCCTGCGATTCACGTCGTCTTGGGGGACAATGTCGTGAGCGCGCCCTGATCCTCGGCAGCCTTTTGCTCCGCTTGCGGAGGCTTCGGTGATGTGCGTGCAAAACGGCTTGGGGGTCTGCGTCTGCTGCGCAGCCAACATGTGGAAATCTGTCGGGGGCGCTGCCGTGCTCCTGATTGATACGTTTGCATTGCCGCGCAAGCCTTTCTTCAGGGCTTGCTTTGGTTGTGTGCGACATTCTGCAAACCGCGTTCCTCGCGGTGACGTGGCGTCATGCCTGCGGCCCTGTGCGGGGGCGCGAGGCGCCAGACGTGGTGGATAGGCTGTGCGACGGATTGGAACAGGTTACAGGATGACGAACGATACCTGGCTGGTGCTGCGCGAGGATTTGCGCAAGCGGGTGGGCAAGGACAA
>CAZVIS010000536.1:0-1925 GCA_964627355.1 uncultured Rhodobacterales bacterium | reverse complement strand
AGAGGCCGACCGAGGCGGTGACCCCCACCTGCTCCTCGATCCGCCGGATCAGGCCCGCAAGACTGGCCGCCGGGGCCGCCCCGTGCAGGCGGGCAGTGCCGGTGAGGTCGAGGAACGCCTCGTCGAGGGAAAGCGGCTCCACCGCCGGGGTCAGGGCGTCCATCAGGGACCGGATCGCGCGGGAGGCCTCGACATAGGCGGACATCCGGGGCTTGACCACCACCGCCTCGGGGCAGAGCTTCAGGGCCTGGAACATCGGCATCGCCGACCGGACCCCCTTGATCCGGGCGATGTAGCAGCAGGTCGAGACCACCCCCCGCGTCCCGCCCCCCACGATCAACGGCTGGTCCCGCAAGCCCGGATCGTCCCGCTTTTCCACGGCTGCATAGAAGGCGTCGCAGTCGATGTGGGCGATGGAGAGGGTGTCGAGCTCGGGGTGAGAGGCGACACGGGGGGACCGACAGGCCGGACAGCGGGGGCCTTTCGGGAAAGCGGTCAGACAGTCGCGGCAAAGGGCGGGCATCGGAACAGGATACCCCCGTGCGACGGGGTGTGTCCACACGTGCGACAGAGGCGGGGTGTGGAATTTCAAGGGGTTAGGTGGGGGTGTTTAAGGGTTTGTTAGGGAAAAGACATCGAGCAGTTTGGCTTCTTGGACTTTTAGCGAACGCAACAACACAGATTCTAGTGCGCTTGACTCCCGTGTGTTATCTTAAAACGAATCACCTTGAGATCACGCGAAAACTGGGAGAAACGCATGTCGGACAGAGTAGCCGCCCTGCGGCAGAGTGGATTCTGGAGTGGCTCTTCGAGCTCGCAGAACGCATTCTCTTCATACACGTCATTCGGTATCGAGACAGTTGCATTTTCCGGGTATGGGGAGTTCACTCCGATAACGGTACAATCGGAGACGGTACTTCTAGATGCCAACGTGGAACGAGATAAATCAAGAGATCACCGCACTTAATGTACAAACCGCATGTGATGACGTTAGAAAGAAGTACCTATTTCAGTTAGAGCAGAAGGTAGGCCGAACTGTTTTGGCTTACTATTCGGGATTCCTAATAAAGCAATCACCTGACGGTCGCATCCACCCGGAAGCGGCGATAACAGATCTTGATATGAATGGCCTAATGGCTGTTGTTCACAATGTTGATCGAAATAGAGGCCTCGATTTAGTACTGCACACCCCTGGTGGTGGAACCGAAGCAACGAGAGCTTTGGTAGAGTACCTTTACAAAATGTTCGGTAAGGACATCAGAGTAGTTGTTCCGCATATGGCAATGTCCGCTGGAACGATGATCGCGTGTGCTTCTAAAGAAATTCTCATGGGAAAGCATTCGTGCTTAGGGCCAACTGACCCGCAGGTCCGCGGTCATCCGGCTATGGGCGTACTCGCAGAGGTAGAGCGCGCTATTGAGGAGATCAAAAGGGAGCCACTTAAGCAGTTCGTATATCAACAAATTTTCGCGAAATACCCGCCGGCATTCATCATAGATTGTGAGCGCTCGGTTGAAGGCAGCCGCGATATGGTAACTCAATGGCTTTCCGCGAACATGTTCCTCTCAAGCGCTAAGCCATCAGAACTTGCCGCATCAACCGTAAACAAGCTAATGGACTACAAGGGGACCACGGAGCACGCCCACCACTTCTTGATCGACAAGTGTCGCGAAATGGGACTTGCGGTCACGGCAATAGAAGATGACCAGCACTTACAAGAAGCCATCCTAAGCGTGCATCATGCTTTCGTCGCTTCCTTCACTCGAACAAACGCTATCAAGATAATTCAGAATGCAATTGGTGCCACTTGGTCGATCGGAGCTTGACGTGAAGACCAAACATTGGCTTTTACCTAGAGTGATCTACTCTCCCTCCCTCTGAAACCGCCGCTCGATCTCGTCGAAGACGTCGTCCATCAGGCCGCC
>CAZVIS010000535.1:0-1927 GCA_964627355.1 uncultured Rhodobacterales bacterium | reverse complement strand
AGGGGTTCGCGGACCTCGGGATCGTACCCACGCCTATGGACGCGGTGCTGCCGGAGTACCTGTGGCGCTATCGCCCCTCGGGCCAGTTCACGGCGGTCAAGGAGTCGGCCAAGAACCTGAAGAAGGTCTGAGGCGTGGACACCACGTTGACGGCTGCCTTTCTCGGCCTGCTCGAAGGGCTGACCGAGTTCCTGCCGGTGTCCTCGACGGGGCATCTGCTGCTTGCGGGCCATTTTCTTGGGTTCGAGTCGAAGGGCAAGACCTTCGAAGTGGTGATCCAGCTTGGCGCGATCCTCGCGCTGACCTCGGTCTATGCGGTGATGGTGGGGCGGCTGTTCCTGCGGGCGCGGCACGAGGCGGCGGCGCGGCGGTCCGTCGCGTCGGTCGCGCTGGCCTTCCTGCCGGCGGCGGTGGTGGGGCTGCTGGCGCATGACTTCATCAAGACCGTGCTGTTCGAGACGCCCGTGCTGATTGCCGTGATGCTGATCCTGGGCGGGTTCGTGCTGGTGGTGATCGACCGGTTGGCCCCCGCTCCATGGCATCATCAGGCGCTTGGCCTGCCGCTTGGAAAGTCGCTCGCCATCGGGTTCTGCCAGTGCCTTGCACTGGTGCCAGGGGTATCGCGGTCGGGGGCGACGATCGTGGGGGCCTTGCTGATGGGGGTCGAGAAGCGGGCGGCGGCGGAATTCTCGTTCTTGCTGTCGCTGCCGACCATGGGGGCGGCGGTGGCCTATGACCTCTACAAGAACCGCGATGTGCTCGATTTCGGGGCGGTCTGGGAGATCGCCATTGGCTTTGCCGTGGCCTTTGTCACCGCCATCGTCGTGGTGCGGTGGGTTCTGCAATACATAGGTCGGCATGGCTATGCACTCTTCGGATGGTGGCGAATCATCGTAGGATCGTTGGCGCTTGCTGCTCTTTGGCAGGGATTCTGACCTGATAGGTCAGTATGTGGTACTCAATTTGCGGGAATAGTGACAAGAAAGCTGACCTAACCTGGGAAAATCCCGGAAATAGGTAACGTGTGCTGACTTTTATTCTCACAAAGCCTGCCGTATCAAGGCGCACCCACAAGAGTTAGGGAGCGTTTCGCATGGCCAAGGAAAAGATGCTGCGGTTCGTGACGCTGCCGCGCGAGATGCCCGAGAAGCGTCCGCCCAATCTGCGCGCCCAGGATTTCCACGAGATTTACCGCGAGTACGCCGAGACGAAGGCCGCCGATCAGGCCGGCCGCTGCAGCCAGTGCGGCGTGCCGTACTGCCAAAGCCATTGCCCCCTGCACAACAACATCCCCGACTGGCTGCGCATGACCGCCGAGGGTCGCCTGCAAGAGGCCTATGAGCTGTCGCAGGCCACCAACACCTTCCCCGAGATCTGCGGCCGCATCTGCCCGCAGGACCGCCTGTGCGAGGGGAACTGCGTGATCGAGCAGTCGGGTCACGGCACCGTCACCATCGGGTCGGTCGAGAAGTATATCACCGACACGGCCTGGGAGAACGGCTGGGTCAAGCCGATCCGCCCGCATGCCGAGCGGCCTGAAAGCGTAGGCATCATCGGCGCGGGTCCGGGGGGCCTTGCCGCGGCGGATGTGCTGCGGCGGGCGGGGGTGCAGGTCACCGTCTATGACCGCTATGACCGCGCGGGCGGGCTGATGACCTATGGCATCCCCGGCTTCAAGCTGGAGAAACCCGTTGTGATGCAACGGATTGCGCAGCTCGAGGAAGGCGGGGTCCAGTTTGCGCTGAACACGCGGGTGGGTGAGGATATCTCGTTCGATGCAATCCGGGGCCAGCATGATGCGGTCATCATCGCGACCGGCGTCTACAAGGCGCGCGACATTCAGGCGCCGGGCGTGGGCGCCAAGGGGATCGTCCCGGCGCTGGAGTTCCTGACGGCTTCCAACCGCAAGGGGTTCGGCGACGAGGTT
>CAZVIS010000534.1:0-1940 GCA_964627355.1 uncultured Rhodobacterales bacterium | reverse complement strand
TCTCGGTCGAGGCGTGCCTGATGTTCGCGCTGATCTTCATGTGGACGCCGCCGCATTTTTGGGCGCTCGCGCTCTTCATGAAAGAGGACTACCACACCGCAGGCGTGCCGATGCTGACGGTGACGCATGGGCGGCGGGCGACGCGGGCGCATGTGTGGTGGTATACGGTGGCGCTGGTGCCGGTGTCGGTCTGGGCCGCGCTGTCGGGGATCGGGGGGCCGTTCACGCTGGCCGTGGCGGCGGTCCTCAACGCGCTGTTTCTCGCGGGTGCCTGGCGCATCTGGCGGCGGGACGAGGAGACCGCGATTGCCGACCGCTATGCGGTTGAAAAGAGGGTGTTCCGCTTTTCTCTGTCCTATCTGTTCCTGCACTTCGGCGCTTTTCTGGCCGAGGCTGCGCTGCATCGGTTCGGCCTGGGAGGGTGGTGACACATGGCGTTTCGCGAAGAGCATGAACTGCACCGCCGCCGGTTCGGGCGGAACCTTGGTGTCGGGCTGGTGCTGGTCGGATTTGTCGGCGTGGTCTTTGCGCTGACCGTGGTCAAGGTGACGCGGGGCGATCCGATGCAGGGCTACGACCATGTGGTGCGCCCCGAGCTGGACGCGGCCGGAGGGACTGCGCCATGACCCCGCAGCTGCGCACGGGACTGCAACTGGTGGCGCTGGCGGCGACACTGACCTTCACCACGGTGGTCGTCATTCCGCCCTTCTACGACTGGTTCTGCCGGGTCACCGGCTATGGTGGCGCGACCACGACTGCCGACAGCGCCCCGCCGCAAATCCTCGACCAGACGGTGATCGTGCGCTTTGACGCCTCGAAGGAATCAGGGATGCCGTGGGAGTTCGTGCCGGTTCAACGCCAGATGACCGTGCGGATCGGCGAGGTGGGCCTGGCCTTCTACGAGGCGTACAACCCGACCGACCGCGTGGTCGCGGGCACCGCCAGCTACAATGTGGCGCCCGACAACGCAGGTGGCTATTTCACCAAGATCGACTGCTTCTGCTTTCAGATGCAGGTCCTTCAGCCCGGGGAACGGGTGCAGATGCCCGTCACCTTCTATGTCGATCCCGAGATCGTTCAGGACACCGAAGCCCGCTTTATTCCCGAGATCACCCTGAGCTATACCTTCCACGAAACCGCGCTGCCCGAAGAGGCCGCCGCACTGACCCCGGCCTCCACCGGGGCGGTGAACTGAACCTACGAGGGAACCCGCCATGGCCCACGCCAAGAACCACGACTACCACATCCTGCCGCCCTCGATCTGGCCCTTCATGGGCGCGGTCGGGGCCTTTGTCATGCTGTTCGGGGCGGTGCTGTGGATGCACGGGTCGGGTCCCTGGCTGGGGCTGATCGGCTTTGCTGTGGTCCTTTACGTGATGTTCGCCTGGTGGTCGGACGTCATCCGCGAAAGCCAGGTCGGCGACCACACGCCGGTCGTGCGGATCGGCCTGCGCTACGGCTTCATCATGTTCATCATGTCCGAAGTGATGTTCTTTGCGGCCTGGTTCTGGTCGTTCTTCAAGCATGCCATGTATCCGATGCATCCCGACGGGATCAGCCCGATCACGGATGGCGTGTGGCCGCCCGCGGGGATCGAGACGTTCGACCCCTGGCACCTGCCGCTCATCAACACGCTGATCCTGCTCTGTTCCGGGGCGGCGGCGACTTGGGCGCACCATGCGCTTGTGCATGAGAACAACCGCAAGGACCTGGTGAACGGGCTGATCCTTGCGATTGCCCTGGGGGTGCTGTTCACGGGCTTCCAGGCCTATGAGTATAGCCACGCCGCCTTCGGCTTTGCCGGCAACATCTATGGCGCGAACTTCTTCATGGCGACGGGGTTCCACGGGTTCCATGTCATCATCGGGACGATCTTCCTGGCCGTGTGCCTGTTGCGCGCGCTGAACGGACATTTCACGCCGGAAAAGCACATCGGGTTT
>CAZVIS010000533.1:0-1945 GCA_964627355.1 uncultured Rhodobacterales bacterium | reverse complement strand
GCAACTGAGCGGGTTCTTCCCGCCCGAGATGGTCGAGGATCCTTCGGCCCGCACGCTGCTGTTCGCCGATGTGCGCCGCGTGGCTGCCGGGCTTGATGTGGCCGTGGCGCAGGGTGCGCTCACCGAAGATCAGGCCGACCGCATCCGCACCGAATTCGGCAGCATCCGGACGAGGCTGGCCGACGTGGGCGTCGCCCTCGGGTCCGAGGTTACGCCGCAGGTGCTGCAGGCTGCGCAGGACTACCGCGAGATGTCTGCCTTTGGTGTGATCGGTCGCACTGCCGTTGTCCTGCTGCTTTCGATTGTGGGCTTTGCCTATGCCGTTCGTGTCACCGGCCCCGATTTCCGCGCCCGCAACCGGGTCGAGCAGGTCATTCTTGCCCTGCTGATGCTCGCCTCGACCATCGCGATCCTAACCACCGTGGGGATCGTGCTGTCGATGCTGTCGGAATCGATCCGCTTCTTCTCGCTGTACCCGATCAGTGAATTCTTCTTCGGCCTGACCTGGTCGCCCAACTTTGCCGGCGACTCCGAGCTTGGCCTGCTGCCGCTGCTGTGGGGCACGCTTTACATCAGCCTTGTGTCGATGATCGTCGCGGTGCCCATCGGCCTGTTCGCCGCCATCTACCTTGCCGAGTACGCCTCGCCCCGCACCCGTTCGATCGTGAAGCCCCTGATCGAAGTGATCGCCGGCATTCCGACCGTCGTCTTCGGGCTCTTCGCGCTGGTGACAGTGGGCCCTTTCCTGCGCGACTACTTCGCAGAGCCGTCGGGCCTCGGCAACTCGGGCTCTTCGGTGATGACCGCGGGGATCGTGATCGGGATCCTGAACATCCCGTTCATCTCGTCGCTGGCTGACGACATCATCAACGCGGCGCCGCAGTAGATGCGTGACGGCTGGTACGGCCTTGGCGCCACCAAGTCGGAAACGATCCGCCAGGTGGTGTTGCCGGCGGCCCTTCCCGGCATCGTCGGCGCCGTCCTCATGGCTGCCAGCCGCGCCATCGGCGAGACCATGGTCGTGACCATGGGCGCTGGCGCCGCAGCCAAGCTGGACCTCAACCCGTTCGAGGCGATGACCACGATCACTGTCAAGATTGTCAGCCAGCTGACCGGCGATACCGAGTTCAACTCGCCGGAAACGCTGGTGGCCTTTGCCCTTGGCATGACGCTGTTCGTCATCACGCTCGGCCTGAATATCTTCGCGCTCTATATCGTGCGCAAATACCGGGAGCAGTACGAATGACTGACGCAACCGCTTCCGGCCTTCCGGCGGCTGCCCGCCCGAAATCCTCGCTGCTGGCGCAGGATGCCCTGATGAAGCGGCGCAATGCGGCAGAGGCGCGCTTCAAGTACTACGGTATCGCGGCGATCACGATCAGCCTGGTCACGCTGGCCATCATGCTGTTCACGATCTTCCGCGACGGCACCTCGGCTTTCCGTCAGGCCTCGATCACCTTCCCCGTCGAGCTTTCGGCGGATGTGCTTGACCCGTCGGGAAACCGGACCCGCGAAGAGATCGCCAAGGTCACGACGATCGGCTACCAGATCGTCCTTGGAGCCGCCTTCGTCAAGTATGTGGCCGAACAGGGCATCACGGTCGAGGGCATCTCGGACAAGGAAGTCGCCGAGATGATCTCGCGCGATGCGCCAGGCAAGTTGAGGGCCCAGGTGCTTGCCGATCCTTCGATGATCGGGACGACCATCGAGATCAGCGCCTATGCGACGGGCCGCATCGACGGCTACCTCAAGGGCCGCGTTACGCGCGAAACGGCGGCGCGGGACTCGAACGTCACGCCAGCGCAGCTTGATCTTGCCGACAAGCTGACCGAGGCCGGGATCCTGACCGTTGCGTTCAACTGGGGCTTCCTGACCAACCCCGACGCCTCGGACCAGCGGCCCGAGGCTTCGGGTCTGGGCGTGGCGATCATCGGGTCGGCCTACA
>CAZVIS010000532.1:0-1947 GCA_964627355.1 uncultured Rhodobacterales bacterium | reverse complement strand
AGGGGCGAGTTCGGTGGGTGCCATGTCGGGCGTGGCCACCCCGTTGTTCAGGCCTTGCCAGACCGCCATCGTCACATCGCCCGCGAGAGCCCGGCTGCGGAACACGTCGCGCTGCGACGTGCGGATGTAGAGCGCGATGCCCACCTCGCGATAGTGATCCGTGATCAATTCCAGCACATCCGTCTCGAGCGTGCTTTCGCCCGAGCTTTCGACCACGATGCCGGCCTTGCGTCCGTCCGGCAGGTATCGCTGGCCAAGTGCCCGCTTCTCCAGCCCCAGCTCGTCCAGCAGACTGTTTGCCAGCGCGGGGTCGTGCTGCGTCCAGGCGCTGGCATATTCGGCGCGGTAAAGCGGACTTTCCGGCAAGACGGTGTCGGCTGCTTCCTGCCCCAGACCGTAGAACAGAACCTTGTTCAACTCGACGCGGTTGATCGCGACCGACAGCGCCCGCCGCATTCGCACATCACGGAACAGGTCGCGCCAGACCGTGTCGTTGCAGGTAAGGTTCGGATACAGCGCCACCGCCGAACCTTGCGTACGCTTCCACAGCGAAACCTTGAGCGGATAGCCCTTCTCCGCCTGCTTCAGCAACGTGTAGTCCGTGAACCCAATGCCCTGCGATTGCAAGTCTGCCTCGCCAGTCGCGGTTTTGGCAGGGATCACCTCGACCGTGGCAACGTTCAGCTCCAGCTGGTCGATATAGGGCAGTTGCTGACCGGTTTCGTCCACGCGGTGAAAGAAGGGGTTGCGTTCGAACACAAAGCGTTCGGCGGGTGGCGCGGTGCGGGGGCGCCACGCTTCGAGCGTAGGCAGATCCGGGTTCTCGGGCCGGTTCTGGCGGCTAAGCTTGACATGCAGGCCCTGCCAGTCGTCGACGCGATAGGTCTCGATGTACTCGGCCAGCTTCTCGGCTGTCTGATGGCGTGCGTGGAACTGGCGCATGTAATGCGCGGGCAACGCCAGAAGCAGCGGGCCGGGCGCGGCAAGTTTGTTCAGAAAATCCGGGTTCGGCGTGGGCCAGCTGTAACGCACTGTCAGCGGGTCGATCACCTCGAATGTTGCCACCACCCCATCCGCCTTGAGGTCAACGGGCGGGCCACCGCGCAAGAGGTCGGTGTTGTTGATGACATCGTCCCACATGTAACGGAAGTCATCGGCCGTGAAGGGCGCGCCGTCCGACCAGCGGTGCCCCTCACGCAGTCGGAAGGTGTAGGCGCGCGCGCCTTCAACCTCGACGGATGCAAGGATGTCGGGAACGATGTTCAGCTGATCGTCATAGCCCACGAGGCGCGAATAACTGTAGATCGGCACCAGTCGGATGTCGCGCTGTCCACCGATGACGCTGCGGACCGAACCGCCATGCCGTCCGACCTGCCGGCCCATGGCAGCCAGGTTCATGACGCGCGGGTTCTTGGGCAGGCGTTCCGCCATCGGCGGCAAATCGCCCGCATCGACCAGCATCTGCAGGATTGGCGCCTCGTCGGCCCGCGCGCGAAGCGGCAGGGCAGCGGCGGCCAGAAGGCCAAGCGTGGAACGCCGGGTAATCACGCGCGCAACTCCCGCACATCGGCGGTCCGGCGGGCCAGCACGATATGCCCGCCCCCCAGATCCGCAGGCGCCAGCGCCCCCCGCGCCTCGTCATCCCGAAAGGCCGGGTTCCAGGACGAGGCTGCAGTCGCGGTTGTCTCACCCGCCGTCGCAAAGTTCAGCGGGCGATCGAGGTCGGGAAAGGGCACCGCTGCAAGAAGGGCTTTTGTATAGGGATGCACAGGCGCCGTCATGATGACCTCGCGCGGAGCAATCTCGACAATCCGCCCTGCCCACATCACTGCCACCCGGTCGGCCATGTAGTCCACGACCGCAAGGTTGTGCGAGATGAACAGGTAGGTCAATCCAAGATCCTTCTGCAAATCCTTGAGAAGGTTGAGGATCTGCGCCTGCACCGAA
>CAZVIS010000531.1:0-1947 GCA_964627355.1 uncultured Rhodobacterales bacterium | reverse complement strand
GCGGGGCTCGATGGTGCCATCATCCAGCATTAGGCTGGTGGCGGGCACCTGCACCGCGGCACGGCCCGATCGGCTGTTGACCAGCAGCCGCGCCTTTGGGTCATCGAGCCAGTCGAGCGCATCCGCAAGCGAAGTCGGCGTGTTGCGGCGCTTTTCCGCGATGGTCAGAAGCTGGGTTTCCGCGCCGGAGCCGGGATGTGTGTAGATCACCCGCGCATCCGTGACGCGGAAGCTCTCGGCGCGCAGCGTCTCGAGCCCGACGTCGTAGACCCCGGCGGCGATGGCGCCCTCGATCCGCTGGTCGAGCAATTGCTCGAAGGCCGAAAAGAGCACGGCCTGCATGTCGATCGTCAGCGCGAGCAGGCGATTGAGGAAGGTCGTGATCGGCGGCAGGTCGTCCTTCAGACCATTGTCATCGGTCAGGCTGAGACCGGTGGCATCCTCGAAGGCCCCGAGTGAGCAGCCCGCCACATCGCCGCGATAGATGCGGCGGTAAAGCTGGCGCAGGGCGTCGCGGGCATAGGGGCTCTCGAGATTGTCCTCGGGTCGGAACAGCCCCTGCCCGCCCGTCTGCCGCTGGCCGCGGGTGATCGCCCCCAGCGTGTCGAGGCGGCGCGCAATGGTTGAGAGGAACCGCTTCTCTGCCTTCACATCGGTGGCCACCGGCCGGAAGAGCGGCGGCTGCGCTTGGTTGGTGCGGTTGGTCCGCCCGAGCCCCTGGATGGCGGCATCGGCCTTCCAGCCGGGTTCCAGAAGATAGTGAACCCGCAGGCGCTGGTTCTTGGCCCCGAGGTCAGCATGATAGCTGCGCCCCGTGCCACCGGCTTCGGAGAAGATCAGGATGCGCTTTTGGTCGTCCATGAAGGCGGCGGTTTCCGCGAGGTTGGCCGTTCCGGCTCGGCTTTCCACGACAAGCCGCGCGGCAGGGCCCTCGCCCTTCCGCACGATGCGGCGCGAGCGGCCCGTGACTTCGGCCACGACATCGGTGCCGAAGCGCTGGACGATCTGGTCGAGCGCCCCCGGCACGGGCGGCAGCGAGGCCAGCTTCTCGATCAGCGCGTCACGTCGGCGGGCGGCCTCGCGGCACTCGACTGGCTGGCCGTCACGGACGACAGGCCGGGACGACAGATTGCCCTCGCTGTCGGTGAAGGGCTCGTAGAGCTGCACCGGGAAGGAATGGGCAAGATAATCCAGCACGTATTCGCGTGGAGTGATGTCGACGCGGATGTCGTTCCACTCCTCAGTCGGGATCTCCGACAGGCGGCGTTCCATCAGCGCCTCGCCGGTCGAGACGACCTGGATGACAGCCGCATGGCCCGCGGCGAGATCGGCCTCAATGGCCGCTATCAGGGTGGGGGTTTTCATCGACGTCAGCAGATGACCGAAGAAACGCTGCTTCGCGCTCTCGAAGGCCGAACGGGCGGCGGATTTGGCCTGGCGGTTCAGCGTGCCATTCTCACCCGTGATATTCGCGGCCTCCATCGCGGCGGCGAGGTTGTTGTGGATGATGGCGAAGGCCTCGGCATAGGCGTCATAGATGCCGCGCTGCTCGGGCGTCAGCGCATGCTCCAGCATCTCGTATTCGACGCCGTCATAGGAGAGCGACCGGGCGGTGTAGAGACCAAGCGACCGCAGGTCGCGCGCGAGGACCTCCATCGCAGCGACGCCGCCCGCTTCGATGGCTTGCACGAATTCCGCCCGTGTCGCGAACGGAAAATCCTCGCCGCCCCAGAGGCCGAGCCGCTGCGCATAGGCCAGGTTGTGCACCGTCGTGGCTCCCGTGGCAGAGACGTAGACCACGCGGGCATTGGGCAGCTTGTGCTGCAGGCGCAGGCCCGCCCTGCCCTGCTGCGAGGCCTCCGTATCGCCGCGCTCGCCCTTGGACCCTGCGGCATTGGCCATGGCATGGCTTTCATCGAACAGGATTACTCCGTCGAAATCCGCCCC
>CAZVIS010000530.1:0-1954 GCA_964627355.1 uncultured Rhodobacterales bacterium | reverse complement strand
CGCCCCTTGTTCTTGACCAGCATGATGAGGCCCGAGACGATGTTCATCGCGGCGATGAGGACGAGAATGGACAGGATGATGAACATCACGTTGTCCTCGATATCGAGCGCCCTGAGGAACGACCCCGAGGAGTCCCGCCAGGACCAGAGGAGCGCCTCCGGCCCCGCTGCCTGCAGGAGCGCCGGGCCATAGCCGTCGATCCCCTCAGGATCCTCGACCATCACCTCGATCTCGTCGGCAAACCCCTCGCGGTTGAAGAAGCTCTGCGCCTCGGCAAAGGGCAGGTAGGCGCGGGTCTCGTCGATGTCGTAGCGCCCGGCGGTGAAGATGTAGACGACCTCATAGGCATTGACACGCGGAGAGGTGCCGAAGGGGTTCTTGACCCCGTCGGGCGAGATCAGCCGGATGCGGTCGCCGACCGTCACGCCAAGGCCGCGCGCCATGCCGGAACCGATGGCGATGCCCTCGTCCAGGCGGGAGAGATCCCCGATCGCCTTTGCGCCGAGGCCCACGCGGGGGATCGTCTCGACGTCCTGAAGCCGCATCCCGTAAATCTGGGCGCCGGTGTTCTGGCCGTTCGCGGTGGCCATGACCTGCCCCTTGACCAGAGGCGCCGCGCGGGTGACGCCGGGCACGGCGCGCAGTTGTTCTGCCACCCTGTCGAACTCGTCAAATCCGCTGATCCGGCGCCCCTCGGCGTCCTGCCGTTCGGCGGCATAGACCGTCATGTGGGCGTTGGACCCAAGGATCGTGTCCACGAACTCCGCCCGGAACCCGGCCCGCACAGACAGCGTCGCGATCAGGGCAAAGACGGCGAGTGTGATGCCGATCAGGCTGATCCAGGTCATTGCACTGACCCCGCCCTCGGCCCGCCGCGCGCGCAGATAGCGCCAGGCGATCATCCATTCGAAGGCGGCAAAGGGGGCGGTGCGGCTGGCCATGGACGGGCTCCTTCTTGCCTGCCGGTGCATGGCGGCTTCATGCGGGCGCGTCAAGGCGAGGCAAGCGCCCCGGAACGTCCGCGTGACGGGCCAAGGCACGGGCCGACCCGCTCCTTCTTCCGTTCACAAGTATCCTCGGGGGTGTGGGCCGGAACGGCCCGAGGGGGCAGAAGGCCCCCTTTTCACGCGCGCGGCGCTTCAGGTGAAGGCGTCAAGGGGTCCAAGGGGGGCCCATGGCCCCCCTTGCCTCCTCACAGCCCCGCGTAGATCGCCGCCACGCGCTCCACCGCCGCCTCAGGCGTCAGCTCTTCGGATTGGCCGGTGCGGCGGCTCGTCAGCTCGACCACGCCGTTGGCAAGGCCGCGCGGCCCCACCGTGATCCGCCATGGCAGGCCGATCAGGTCCATCGTGGCGAACTTGGCCCCAGCCCGCTCGTCCCGGTCGTCATAGAGGGGCTCGAGGCCCCGCGCCAAGAGCGCCTTCTCCAGCCCCGCGCAGGCGGCATCCGCTGCCGGGTCGCCCTGCTTCAGATTCACGATCCCCACCGGGAAGGGGGTCACGCCCTCGGGCCAGATGATCCCCTTGTCGTCGTGGCTCGCCTCGATGATCGCACCCAGAAGGCGGCTGACGCCGATGCCGTGGGACCCCATCTCGACGGGCACACGCTCTCCTTTGTCGTTCACGACAAGGGCGCCCATCGATTCGGAATACTTGGTGCCAAAGTAGAAGATCTGCCCCACTTCGATGCCCCGGCCCACCTTGCGATGTGCCTCGGGGACGGTCTCGAAGACCGCAGCATCATGCGTCTCGTCGGTGCGGGCATAGAGGGTCGTGAACTCTTCGCAGACCTTGGCCACCTGCGCCCGGTCGTCATAGTCTATCTCGCGCGCCCCCAGCTTCAGGCCCGTCACGCGGTCGTCGTAGAAGACCTCGCTCTCGCCCGTCTGCGCCAACACCAGGAACTCGTGCGTGTTGTCCCCGCCGATGGGGCCAGAGGCCGCGCGCATCGGGAT
>CAZVIS010000529.1:0-1955 GCA_964627355.1 uncultured Rhodobacterales bacterium | reverse complement strand
CGCCAATCCCTTAGGTAAGACCGGCAAGCGGTTCCTGTCAGTGGACAGCCACATCCACATGATGGCCGCGGCACAGTCGTTCATCTCGGGCGCGATCTCCAAGACCATCAACATGCCGAACTCGGCCACCATCGCCGAGACGCTGGCGGCCTATGAGCTGTCATGGTCCCTTGGGGTGAAAGCGAATGCGCTGTACCGGGACGGGTCCAAGCTGAGCCAGCCTCTGGCCTCGGCCCTCGTCGAGGATGACGAGGAGGCGGAGGAGATCCTTGCGTCCGGCAGCCAGCAGGAGAAGGCGGCGGTTCTGGCCGAAAAGATCATCGAGAAGGTGATCGTCAAGGAAATCGTCCGCAGCCACCGGGTGAAACTGCCCGAACGTCGCAAGGGCTATACCCAGAAAGCCATCGTCGGCGGCCACAAGGTCTATCTGCGCACCGGCGAGTATCAGGACGGCAAGCTCGGCGAGATCTTCATCGACATGCACAAGGAAGGCGCCGGCTTCCGCGCGATGATGAACAACTTCGCCATCGCGATCTCGGTCGGCCTGCAGTACGGCGTACCGCTGGAGGAGTTTGTCGAGGCCTTCACCTTCACCCGGTTCGAGCCGGCCGGGATGGTGCAGGGGAACGAGACGATCAAGAACGCGACCTCGATCCTCGACTACATCTTCCGCGAACTGGCGGTGTCCTATCTGGACCGCACCGATCTGGCCCATGTCCAGCCGCAGGGGGCGACCTTCGACGACCTCGGCCGTGGCGAGGAAGAGGGCAAGCGCAACTTCGGTGAGGTGAGCGAGACGGCGGCGTCGAAGTCGGTGGAACTGCTGAAGTCCATCTCCTCGACCGGCTACCTGCGCAAGCGCCTGCCGCATGAGCTGGTGGTGCTGCAGGGGGGCGGCGGCCTGACCGGCTTCCGCGATGACGGCGCGGCCTTTGCGGGGGCCACGATGGGGGCGACGGCGCTGGCGACCGGCGTGGTGGGGACCGACCTGCGCGCCAAGGCCAAGATGCAGGGCTACGAGGGCGACCCCTGCCGCGAGTGCGGCAACTACACACTGGTCCGCAACGGCACCTGCATGAAGTGCAACACCTGTGGCGGGACGAGCGGGTGTAGCTGATCCGTCGCGTCGCCGAGGCGACGCGCTGAGGGTTCTGTCTGGACGCCGGGATGCCCAAGGGCTCCCGGCGTTTTGGTGTGTCGATGCTGCAGGAAAACCCTTCAGCATCCCAATGGCAGAGGCCATCGCCTCTGCCACGCGATACAGATCCGCTTGACCGCAGGGACGCCAAAGCGTTCCGGCCTGCGCCTGCCAGCCCGGGGCAGGCGCAGTTGCGCCCGCCAGGCAGGCGCAGGCCTCTGTCGTGCTTGTGTTGAGGCCTCGGGTTGCGCCGTCTCGCAGGCGCGGGGCGGAGGCAGTGCCTCCGCTTGTCCCGCGCTCGGCCATGGCACCCGCCCGGCATCTGTGTCAGGCATCCCGAAACGCATGGGGAGGTGGCCTTGCAGACGGATGTCACGCCGGGGCGGATCGTGGCGCTGGACCTTGCGCGGTCGGCGGCGCTGGTTGCCATGGCGAGCTATCACTTCACCTATGACCTTGCGATCTTCGGCCTGATTGCGCCCGAGGTGCCCGTGACCGGCGCCTTCGCGATCTATGCACGCTCCATCGCGGGTAGCTTCCTGTTCCTCGCGGGGGTCAGCCTGTGGCTGGCGCATGGGCGGGGGGTCCGGTGGGACAAGGTCTGGCGGCGGGTGCTGATGGTCGGGGGGGCGGCGGCGGCGATCACGGGGGCGACGTGGGTTGCGATGCCGGACCGGTTCATCTTCTGGGGGATCCTCCATGCGATCACCTTTGGCTCCCTTGCGGGGCTGCTGTTCGTGCGGTGGCCCGGGGTGGCGGCGGTGGGGGCAGCGGCGGTGCTGACGGTCTGGTGGGGCGTGGCGCTGCCGGTGTTTGA
>CAZVIS010000528.1:0-1961 GCA_964627355.1 uncultured Rhodobacterales bacterium | reverse complement strand
GAGATCAGCGCGCAGGTCTGGGCGGCAAGCTCGATATCCAGCAGGCGCCCACGGCCGAGCTTTGCTTCCCAGGCGCCGCTTGCGGGTTTGGCGGCGGCGATCCGGGCGCGCATGGCGGCGACGTCGGACCGTACACCCGCCCCGGGTCCCTTCATCCGCAGGACGGCGCGACGCACCCCTTCGACATCCGCACACAAGGACGCCTCACCAGCCAAGGGTCGTGCCCGGGTCAGGGCGAGATGCTCCCAGGTCCAGGCCTCGTCCTTCTGATAGGACTCGAAGGCGGTCAGGGACGTGGCCACTGGCCCCTGACGGCCCGAGGGGCGAAGGCGCATGTCCACCTCGTAAAGCCGCCCCTCGGCCATCGGCGCGGTCAAGGCGGTCACCAGGGCCTGCGTCAGGCGTGCATACCAGGTGCGGGCGGCAAGGGGGCGGGGGCCGTCGGACACCTCGACCCCCGCCGCATCGTAGATCACGATGAGGTCGAGGTCGGACCCCGCATTCAGCCGCGCAGCACCTAGCGAGCCCATCCCCACCACGACCGCCCCCCGCCCCGGCGCGGGCCCATGCTTCCGCGCCAGTTCCTCGCCCACCACCGGCCACAGCGCAGCAATCACCGCCCCTGCAAGGTCGGCATAAAGCGCCCCCGCCTCGACCGCGTCGATCAGGCCGCGCAGATGGTGGACGCCGACGCGGAAGTGCCATTCCTTCAGCCAGACACGCGCGGCGTTCAGGCGCGCCTCGTAGTCGCCGCCTGCCATCGCCGCCGACAGCCCTTGCGCCAGCGCCGCCTGCCCCGGCCAGGACGCCCAGAAGGACCCGCCGATCACGGCATCCAGCACGCCCGCATTGCGCGATAGATACCGGGCGAGCGCCGGAGAGGTCGCCGCGATGTCGGCGATCAGGTCCACAAGGCTGGGGTTCGCGGCGAAGAGGGAAAACACCTGCACCCCCGCAGGCAGCCCCCGCAGGAACCCGTCAAAGGCCGCCAGCGCCTCGTCCGGGTTCGCGGCGCGGGACAGGCGTTCCAGAAGCACCGGACCCAGCTTGCGGAACAGCCCCTGCGCGCGGTCGGACCGCAAGGCGGGATAGCTGCGCCAGCGCGCGACGATTGCCGCCTGCGCCTCGGTCAGGGGTGGAGCAGTGGTGGCCGCGGCGGGAGAGAAGAAACCGGTGGTCAGGGTATCCACCCTTGCGAGCCGTTCCAGAAGGCGCCTGCGGAACGCGTCGGTATCGCCCTCGCCGCAGAGGCGCGCGATCCGCTCGACCCCCTCGGGCGTGGCGGGCATCGCGTGGGTGCGCGCGTCGATGACCATCTGCAAGCGATGCTCGACTTCGCGGTGCGCGCGGTAGTGGTCGGTCAGTTCGTCGGCCACTGCCCCCGGCAGCCACCGCGCGCGGGCCAGCGCCGCAAGGCCCCCGACCGTGGTCCGGTCGCGCAGGGCGGGGTCGCGACCCCCGGCGATCAGCTGGCGAGTCTGGGTGAAGAACTCGATCTCGCGGATGCCGCCCGCGCCGAGCTTCATGTCGTGCCCCTCGACCGTGACAGGCCCATGCAGGCCCCGGTGGTCGCGGATGCGCAGGCGCATGTCGTGGGCGTCCTGCACGGCAGCAAAGTCGAGATGCCTGCGCCAGACGAAGGGGGTCAGCGCGCGCAGGAACCGCTCTCCGGCGGCGATATCGCCACCGCAGGGCCGCGCCTTGATGTAGGCCGCGCGCTCCCAGGTGCGCCCCTCGGCCTCGTAATACTGCTCGGCCGCCGACATCGACAGGCAGACGGGGGTGACGCTGGCATCGGGGCGCAGACGCAGGTCGGTGCGGAAGACATATCCGTCCGCCGTCATGTCGCCGAGCCAGGCTGCCATCTTGCGCGTGACACGGATGAAGGCCGCGCGCGCCTCGCCCTCGGCCCCCGGATAGCGGGCGTCGTCGAACAGGCAGATGAGGTCGATGTCCGAGGA
>CAZVIS010000527.1:0-1963 GCA_964627355.1 uncultured Rhodobacterales bacterium | reverse complement strand
GGCGGCGTACCGTTGCACCGCGATCCTCCGACCGCGCGTCTTCTGCATGGCGCACTCGATGTCGGACAGGAGATCCATCCCGAGCATTATCTTGCCGTCGCCGCGGCCATCCGGTTTGCCGAAGCGATGCGCAAGAAGGCACGAAGGGTGTCGCTATGACAGATCGCAAGGCTGCATTGCAGCTGGCCGCGCTCGCCGATCTCGTGCTGCAGGACCGTTTGGCAAAACTGCGCAGCGCAGCAGCGGCGCGGTCGCAAACCGCGTCGAAGATTGCTGCGCTTGCCGAAACACCGGCCGAAGGACTGGACCCGCTGGTTGCCGCGCAACAGTCGCTGCGGTATCAACGCTGGGCGGATATGCGGCGGCAGGAGCTGAACCTTGTGCTCGCACGCCAGACTGCGGCTTGGATGACGGCCCATGCCGCCGCCTCCGAGGCCTTCGGTCGGGCCGAGGTGATCGAAAAGCTGTCCGTGCCGAAAAAGCGTTAGCCGTCGTGCCGGACGATGTCGGAGATAAGGACATCGTTCACCGTGTCAGGCAGCACCTTCATCGCTGCCTCTCGCAAGGCGCGACGCAGCGGCTGCATAGCCTCTGCATCGATGAAGCGCCCCCGGAAACCGTCAGCGTTGGCAAGATCGAAGAGCACCTGAAGGAGCGCGTCCCGAAGCTTTGGCTCCCGCGCATGAACTGCGTCTCCGCCCCCCACCTTCACTTCCAGGCTGAGGGTCAGGACCATCATCGATTCGACTTGTCCGTTTTCCACAAGCGGAACAACGAACTGGTTTGACAGCTTGACATATTCCATGCCGCCCGAGGCCGAACCGCCATGTCCGTCGTCGGCGCCGCCGACCACCTCGATCGAGCCATCGTCCACAGGCTTGGCGGCTGCACCGTGATCGTCACCACCAGGCGCAGCCTCGTCCGCATGCGCGTCGGAGGATGGCGCTGCGCCATGATCCCCGGTGGCATCGTCCGACGTCCCGTGATCCGCCGCGGCCGCATCGCTACCGGTGGCCGCATGGCTTTCCGCTGCGGGCCTGGGCTGAAGCGCGATGCCCGCGCCTGCGCCCACCGCGAGGCCGAGAAATATCAGAATGACCGGAAGAAGTTTGCGCATGGTCCGCCCTCAGAATGGCAATATGGTATCGGCGATCTGCTCGCCCCAGCGGGGTTGCTGCACGTCAGTGATTTGCCCGCGCCCGCCGTAGGCAATCCGGGCTCCAGCGATGCGGTCGTAGGTGACCTCGTTCTGGCGCGAGATATCGGTGGGACGCACAAAACCTGTCACGATCAGTTCGCGCAGCTCAAAGTTCACGCGGACCTCTTGTTGCCCCTCGATGCGCAGGACGCCGTTCGGCAGTTCTTCGACTACCGTCGCGGCGACCCGCAGCGTGAGCTTTTCATTGCGCGAGACCGAACCGTCCCCCGAGAAGGTAGATGCAGAGGAGGTGTCCACCGCCTCGGCCAGCGAGGCCCCGTCCGGCAGGTTCCGGTCGATGCGCTGCGGAATGCCGAAAAGCTGTGGGACTCCCAGCGTCTGGCTTCCAGTACGGTTTCGGTCGGTCGCGTTGGAGATTTCGGCTTTCTCGTCGATCTCGATCACGACGGTCAGGATATCGCCACGCTGCGCTGCACGGCGGTCGCCCAGAAGCGAGTCGGTCTGCGCGGTCCAGAGGGATGCGGCGTCGGCCGGCGCGTTGGGGTCGGCATATTCCGGCAGTGAGGCCGCATACATGGCATGATGGGCATAGCTGCCCTCGAGAGGAGAGAACCCGGGGGCCTTTCCAACCTCGCCAAGCCTGGCGCATCCGGCCGCCGCGATGATACAGGTCAACAGGAAGATCCGGCGCATGACAGGCCTTTCAAGGAAGTGAGATGTCTGGTCCAAACTCAACGATGCCGTCCGCGCCAAGCCGACCCACAACCGTGCTGCGCGACGCAAGGTTCATGACGCGCAGCCTGT
>CAZVIS010000526.1:0-1965 GCA_964627355.1 uncultured Rhodobacterales bacterium | reverse complement strand
CGCGGCTCGGTCGTGGCGGCGTCAAAGGTCTTTTCCATGGGCATCGGCGGCTCCTTGCGTTCGGGCGGGGTTCTAGCGCGGCCCGGGGGAGAGGGAAAGTGGATGCGGGGAGGGCTGCGCGTCTTGTGCGGGGGGTGGGGGGTTCCTATGTGCGAACACTTCTCAACTTCGGGGGGTTCGATGACCTACTGGCGCCGTCCTGTCCTGTACCTCGCGCTGGTCAATGTGCCGGGGACGTTCGTGGTGGTTCTGCTGGCGTTCGGGGCGTTGTTGCTCGGGGCTGGTGTCCGGTCGGAGGTCACGCTGTGGCAACTGCGGACGCGGGGCGTGGAGGCGCGGGGAGAGGTCAAGGCCCTGTGGATCGAGACGAGGTCCTGCGGGAAGAACGGGCACAGTACCTGCAAGACATACGAGGTCGAGGTGGCCTACCGCGATGCCCGTGGCGAGATGCAGGCGGAGCGGATCGAGATTGGGGCCACGATGCATGCGGGGCTGCGCAAGGGGGAAGCGGTTGCGGTCCACCTGCTGCCGGGCGACCCCGGGATGGTGGTCGTGGACAAGGACCATCTACGCGGCAAGGGGCCAGAAGCCGAGGGTCTTGCGCTGCTCACAATGCTGATCGGGGGCGGGATCGCCTGGCACCAGGTGCGCAAGGCGCGGCGGATGGTCTGGGTGCGGGACAACGGGGTGGTCGGCGAGGCAAAAGTGGTGCGACACGAAAAGTCGGGAGAGAAGATCAACGGACTCCCGCTTTATCGTGCGGTCTGCCAGGAGGACGACGGTCGGCAGGGCAGCACGGCTTCAAACTGGCGCTTAGGCCTGCCTGCCGAGGGCGCAACGATCCGCATTTCGCGCGACCCGGGGGGGACGCGCGGGGCCGTGTGGCACGGCGATACGGGCAGCCCGCAGCGTTAGCCCTTGGCGCGGAAGATCAGGCGGCGGCAGTCGATGCCGTTCGCCTCGCCCGAAAAGCGGAAGGTGCCTTGCGCGAAGCTGTGCTCGTCCTGGCCCATGCGGAACGGATCGACGCCCGTGAAGCGGGTGTTGGCGTAGGTGACGCCCGGCTTCCCGAGGACGGCAGCGGTCGTCTTGAGTTGCGGCGGACGCAGGACGACGCCGACAAGATCGGCATTGTCGAAGGTGATGGCCCCGGAATAGGCAAAGCCGCTGCGGACACTGGTGTCGCTGATTTTGTCCACCGTATCGACGCAGAGATAGAAGCTGTCCACCTTGCTGCCCGAGGGGATCATCGGACCATTGCCGGGACGCAATGCCGAGGTCAGCGTGACGCCATGCGCCTCGGGGAAGATGTAGATCGTGTTCTCGGTCAGGTAGTTGTCGCCCACGGTGGTGGCACCGTCGCGCGTCAGCGCCTTGGGGATGCCGTTGACGAAGGCGAAGGGGGGGCCGCCCTGCACCTGCTGCGGGGTGATCGACAGGATCTTCGTGTCCGCCACCGCCGGGGGGGTGGCGAAGACAAATCCTGTGAGCAAACACACGGCAAACCGATACAACATCGCACCACTCCAGCTACGATTCTGCGTGACCGGTAGCACGGCATTTGCTTTGTTTTCAAGCGGATTGGGGTCGTAAGGCGATCTTCTGCCTGGAGTTGCGGGAGACGTCCGAGAGGGTTCCGTGCAGTTGTCGTCCGTCAAACCGCGCGGTCCACCTTCGTGGACAGGTGGATGAGGCTTTCCGAGGATTTCACCCCGGTCATCGCCCCGATCTGGTCCAGCACCTGATCGAGTACCTGCGTGTTCTGCGCCGCGATTTCGAGGAGTAGATCGAATCGGCCCGAGGTCGTGTGGCAGCGTTCCACCTCGGCGATCGACTTCAGCCGGGTCAGGATGGCGGCCTGCTGGCGGGGTTCGATGCTGATGAGGACAGAGGCGCGAAGTCGCCCCTGACGCGCCCCTTCGCCCAGTTTCACGGTGTATCCGGCGATGACGCCCGTCGTCTCCA
>CAZVIS010000525.1:0-1971 GCA_964627355.1 uncultured Rhodobacterales bacterium | reverse complement strand
GCTTTCCGGTTGCGCCCTTGCGGCCTGCGGTCCGAAGCTTGCGGAAACCCGCCCCCCCGGCACCGACACGCGTGGCGTGGCCGAGGACGGGCTGATCGTCGGACAGCGGCTTATGGCCGCGGGCGAGTATGATCTGGCGCTCAAGGCCTATCTGCGTGCTGCGGCGGAACAGGGGATCAATGTCGACACCCTCTCTGCCCTCGGATCGGTCAACCTGCGGCTTGGCCGTCTGGGACAGGCCGAACAGCTTCTGCGGCGGGCGCTGGAAGAGGATCCGACTTTCGTCCCCGCCCTCAACAACCTCGGCGTGGTGCTGATCGAGCAGGGCAAGGCCGGCGAGGCGCGGCAGGTGTTCCAGCAGGCTTTCGCGCAGGATAGTGGCCAATCGGACTCGATCCGCGAAAATCTGCGCCTCGCCATCGCCCAGACCGAAAACAACGTGTATCCTGAGGCTGAGGATGCTCCGGCCTTCTCGCTCGTCCGGCGCGAAAAGGGCCAGTTCGTCCTTTTGTCGCAGTTGTGACGGGGGCCGAGGCCCGGGCAAAGCAGCAAAAGGACGCAAAATGCGCCACCCCGTATTGTTCGCGTTGTGCCTGGCCGGCACGACGGCCCTGACGGCATGCACCGGCAACTTCAACGATGCCGAGGTTGACCGCGCCCTGAAATCCGTGGGCGTCATCGACGAATCCAACCTCAACGACATCATGCTGACGGTCAGCGACCCCAACGAGGCGGTCGCCTATTTCGCCAAGGCGGTCGCCACCGATCCCGCCCGCATCGACCTGCAGCGCGGCCTTGCCAAGTCTTTGGTCCGCGCCTCAAGACCCCAAGAGGGTGCGCGCGCCTGGGAACTGGTCATCAACAGCGCCGAGGGCACGAACGACGACCGCGTGGACTATGCCGACTCTCTGATCCGGTCCAATGAATGGGAGGCGGCCGAGGCGGAACTGAACAAGATTCCCCCCACGCATGAGACCTATCAGCGCTACAGGCTTGAAGCGATGGTCGCCGACAGCAAGCAGAACTGGAAGAAGGCCGACAGCTTTTACGAGATTGCCGCAGGGCTGACGACGAAACCTGCCGGGGTCTACAACAACTGGGGCTATTCCAAGCTCACGCGTGGCGACGCGCGAGGCGCCGAAAGGCTGTTCATCGACGCGCTGACCTACGAGCCCACTCTCTTCACGGCAAAGAACAACCTCGTCCTCGCGCGGGGCGCGCAACGCAACTACGATCTGCCCGTGGTGGAGATGACACAGACCGAACGGGCGCAGCTTCTTTACACGGCAGCCCTGACCGCAGTGAAGCAGGGCGACGTGACCATCGGCAAGGGCCTCTTGCAAGAGGCTGTGGACACCCACCCGCAGCACTTCCCCGAGGCCGTGCGCGCGCTGGAAGCGCTCGATTCGAACGTGACCAACTGATGCCGCAGATCCCCGCGACCGACCCCGCCCAGTTCCTCTGGTTCCTGCCCCTGACCATCGCCATCGCGATCTGGGTGTCCTGGTCGGACATGAAGTTCATGAAGATCCCGAACAAGGCCGTCATGGCCCTGGCCTCGGTCTGGTTCGTTCTCGGCTGGCCGGTGGTGGGCCTGACGGTCTGGCTTTGGGGGCTGGCGCTCTTGGCCGTGGTGCTGGTGATCGGGTTTGTGCTGTCGGTGGGGGGGTTGCTCGGCGCGGGCGATGCCAAGTTTGCTGCCGCGATGGCCCCCTTCTTCACCGGGTGCGACCTGCGCCTGCTGTTCGCCCTCTTTGCGGCCTGCCTCCTCGGCGCCTTTACCGCACACCGCATCGCCCGCGCGATTCCGGTCGTCCGCCGCGCGACGACCGATTGGGCGTCATGGACGCACAAAAAGTTCCCGATGGGCCTCGCCTTGTCCGGTACGTTGATTTTCTACCCCCTTTGTGCCGCACTGTTGCCATGACTGCGTCCTAGGGGTTGCGCGGATCGAAACATTCCGTGGGGCCC
>CAZVIS010000524.1:0-1976 GCA_964627355.1 uncultured Rhodobacterales bacterium | reverse complement strand
TTGGTGCAGTTCTCGCACTGGTCGCCCCGTGCGCGGTCATAGCCGCAGTTGGGGCAGGTGCCCTCGATGTAGCGGTCGGGGAGGAAGCGGTTGTCGGTCTTGGAGAACATCTGCTTCTCCGAAACCTCGGCGATCAGGCCTGCATCGGCCAGCCTGCCCGCAAAATGCTGGGTGAGGTGGCGGTTGCGCAGGCTGGACGAGCGGCCGAAGTGGTCGAAGGAGAGGCGGAACCCCTTGGCAATCTCGGCCTGGACGGCGTGCATGCGGGCGCAGTAGTCGGCGACGTCCTCGCCCGTCTTGGCGGCGGCGAGTTCGGCGGGCGTTCCATGCTCGTCGGTGGCGCAGAGAAACAGGACCTCGTGCCCCCGGCCGCGCATGTAGCGGGCGTAGAGGTCGGCGGGAAGCTGGCTGCCCACGAGGTTGCCGAGGTGCTTGATCCCGTTGATGTAGGGGATGGCGGAGGTGACGAGAATCCGGGCCATGCGGGGGTCCTTGCCTGCTGACGGCCCCGTTTAGCGCAAGCCGGGCGGCATGGCCAGTCGCGGCTGGAAGGCGTGTGTCGCACGTGTGGACACATACCACCTTCAACAATATCAATGGCTTAGTGGGGTCAGTTTAACCTTTCGTCAAGGATTGGCCCGATCACCGGGGCAGGGTGCTGCCCCGCCCCGGTGGTGCCGTGCCCCTGCGTGGGCCGCGCCGTCACTCGACCTGCACGTTCGCGTCCTTGACGACGGGTGCCCATTTCGCCGCCTCGGCCGCGACATGGGCGGCCAGTTCCTCGGGCGTCGAGGCGACGATGGTGGCGGAAAAGCCTGCCATCTGTTCCATCACCGCCGGGTCGGCCATGGCGACCTTGGCGGCGGCGTTCAGGCGGGCGACCGCGTCGGGCGGGGTGCCTGCGGGCGCGAACAGGGCGTTCCAGGTATAGGTTTCATACCCCGGCAGGGTTTCGGCAATCGCGGGCAGGTCGGGGAAGGAGGGCGCGCGTTCCTTGGTCGTCACGCCAAGCGCGCGCAGCGTGCCAGAGGTGATATGGCCCGAACTCGACGGCAGGTTGTCGAAGATGATCGGCACCTGATTGCCCAGAACGTCGGTCAGCGCGGGCCCCGATCCCTTGTAGGGGATGTGCGCGATGTCCACGCCCGCCATCGCCTTGAACAGCTCTCCCGACAGGTGCAGGGGCGTGCCGTTGCCGGACGAGGCATAGGACAGGACACCGGGGTCCTTCTTGGCCAGATCGATCAGCTCTTGCACCGTGTTCACCGGCAGCTCCGGGTTCACCGCCAGCACGTTCGGCACGACCACAAGCAGCGAGACGGGCGCGAAGTCGGCCACGGGGTCATAGGGCTTTTGCTTCAGGATCAGGGGGTTCAGGGCATGGGTCGCAACCGTTCCCATGAGAATCGTATAGCCGTCGGGTTCGGCCGCCGCCACCTGCTGCGCCCCCAGACTGCCGCCCGCGCCGCCGACATTCTGGACGACGACCTGCTGGCCAAGTTCGGCCGACATGCGTTCGGCGACAATGCGCCCTACGACATCGGTCGATCCGCCGGCGGCGAAAGGGATGACAAGGGTGATCGGGCGGTCGGGATACTCGGCCCATGCGGCGGTGGTCAGGGCTGTCGTTGCGGCCAGTGCGGCAGCCAGACGAAGCGCAGCGCGGCGGGTGATCGGTCCGGTCATTCTTTCCTCCTGTGGTTGTGGGAACCGAGGATGCGTGCCGGTCGGGAAAACGCAAGTGTCACGGGATAACCCGAGGCTGTTGTCAGCGGCGCCCCTTGTCCTCACCCCGCTCTCGCCCGATCCCCAGAAGGCGCCCGATCAGGAAGGAGGTCCTTGGCTCGTAAGTATAGGCGGTGCGCATGGCCCCGGCGGCGGGGCGGGCGCGCATCCGCACGATGCCGAAGCCGATCAGCGACACATGCGCCAGCGCGATCATCAGGAACATCGCCGCCGGTCCAAAGCCCGCGATC
>CAZVIS010000523.1:0-1984 GCA_964627355.1 uncultured Rhodobacterales bacterium | reverse complement strand
CCCCCACCACCCCCGCCCCCCGCCCGCAGGCCGAGCGCCTGCGCGCCGTCCTGTCGGAAGGGGCGCGCGCATGATCGAGACGACCTATCGCGAAGCGATCCGTCAGGCGCTCATCGACGCGATGGAGGCCGACCCCTCGGTCATCCTGATTGGCGAGGAGGTGGGGCTTTACGGCGGTGCCTATGGCGTGACCAAGGGGCTGATCGACCTCTTCGGTGCCAATCGGGTGATCGATGCGCCGATCTCGGAACCTGCGATTGTTGGGGCCGCCGTAGGCGCCGCAATGACCGGCCTCAGGCCCGTCGCGGAACTTATGTACGTCGATTTCATCGGCATGACGATGGACCAGCTGGCCAATCAGGCCGCCAAAAGCCGCTACATGTTTGGCGGCCAGATCGGGGTGCCGATGGTGCTTCGGACGCAAGGGGGCACGGGCCGGTCGGCAGCGGCGCAGCATAGTCAAAGCCTTGAGGCCTGGGTCTACCACACTCCCGGCCTGCGCCTTGTCATGCCTGCGACGGTGAACGACGCCTATCACCTGCTGCGCCAGTCCCTCACCCAGCCCGACCCCGTGGTCTTCATCGAGCACAAGGGGCTCTACACGATGAAAGGACCCTTGGACGTCGCCACCCCTGACGGCGACTGGGGCCAGCCTATGGTCCGGCGGCAGGGCGGCGATCTTGTCCTCATCACCTACAGCCGGATGCTGCACGAGGCCTTGGCGGCTGCCGACCGGCTGGCCGCGCAGGGGGTCGAGGCCTGCGTCATCGACCTGCGCTGCCTCAACCCCTTGGACGAAGCCCAGTTGGTCGAGGCGGTGAAACGCACCGGTCGCGCGATGGTGGTGACCGAGGCAGTGGTGACCGGCTCTGTCGCCTCGGACATCGCGGCGCGGCTGTCCGAGGTCTGCTTCGACTGGCTGGAGGAGCCGATCCTGCGGGTGGGGGGAGAGGATATCCCGATTCCGGTGTCGCCCGCGCTGGAAAAGGGCTCGATCCCCTCCGCCGACCTGATCCACGAGACCGCCCTGTGGCTCGTCACACGAAAGGCGCCGCCATGGGCCGCGTGACCCTGACCCTGCCGCGCCTTGGCGAGACGATGGAGGAGGCGCGCGTCACCGACTGGCTGGTGGCACCGGGGGCCAGCTTCGCCCGGGGCGATGTGCTCTTGGAGGTCGAGACCGACAAGACCGTGGTCGAGGTGCCCGCGCTGGAGGCCGGGACCCTGATCGCGCAGCTTGTATCGCCGGGAGATACCATCGCGCTGGATCAGCCGATTGCCGAGGTTGAGGTAGAGGGCGAAGGCACCGCCCCCGCAAACGCTAGAGCGCTGGAACGACCCGACACCGGGTCGCAAAACTCCACCCCGACTTTGCTTGCGGCGCAGGGCACCTCCCCTCCCCCTCGTGGGGAGGGGATGAGGGTGGGGGGCTCCCCGGAAAGGGTCGCCGCCAGCCCCGCCGCCCGCGCCGCCGCGCGCCGGGCGGGTGTGGACCTCGGCCTGATTGAGGGCACCGGGCGGCGGGGGCGCGTTCAGGCTTCGGACGTCGGCGGCGGCGCCACCGCGACGGTCGTCCTGCTTCACGGCCTTTTCGACAGTCCCAAAGGCTGGCGCGACCTGCCGGGGCGGTTGCGCGCGGCGGGGCATGCGGTGGTGACGCCGGACCTGCCGGGGCATGGCGCGACCTCTGCGGCGGCGACCTTCGATGCGGCGGTGGAGCAACTCGCCGCCGACCTTTCGCAAGGCCCGCTGCATCTTGTCGGCCATTCGCTTGGCGCGGCGCTGGCCGTGCGGTTGGCGCTGCGGTTGGGGCCACGGGTCAAGCGGCTGGTGCTGTCAGCGCCCGCAGGCCTTGGCCCCCGGATCAACGGCGACTTTATCGACGGAATGCTCGCCGCCGAGACCGCTGCGGCGCTGGCTCGGGCGCTGGCCCTGCTCGACACGGGGCCGGTGTCGGCACCGGCGTTGGCGGCAGAGCTTGAGC
>CAZVIS010000522.1:0-1988 GCA_964627355.1 uncultured Rhodobacterales bacterium | reverse complement strand
CGGCTGTCCTTGGCGCGCAGCAGATCGGCCAGACGTTCCAGCATGTCGATGCGGATCGCCCGCGCGCCTGCGGGGTGATACCCGGCCAGCGTATAGTGCCCCTTTGGCACCGCAGGCAGGTTCGGGATCGTCACCAGACCGGCAGGCGGGCTTTCGGGAAACTCGTCGAGGCCGTTCCACAAAGACCAGAGCACCAGACGCAGCGCGGTCGGCTTGGGCTTCAAGAGCAGCGGCTGGAAGATCGTGAACTGGCCGAAGCGGACGCCGTGCTTGCGCAGCCCCGCCCGCGCCTCTTGATCCAGCGCCTTGGCCTCTTCCGCGACCGTCTCGCGCGGCAGCACACCCAAGGCCTCGGTCAGGCGGAAGGCGAAGCCCTTGGCCAGCCCTTGAAGGGTTTCGTCCTTGCCCATGCCCAAGAGAGGCTCGAACAGCGCCGTCACCTTGCGATCGATGAAATGCTGCAACCGGCGGCGGACCTTTTCCGCGACCTCGGGCCCCGCGTCCTCATCGACAAAGGCCTCGACTGCGGGGCGCAGGATGTCCGCGCCCTTGACCAGCTTGCCGACCGCCGAATTGCCCCACATCAGGCCGCCCTGTGCGGTGAAATCGACCTCGGTGTCCGGCGCGTTGTAGAACTTGTCCGATCGCAGGTGGAATTCGGGGCGCAGGGCCTGCACCGCCGCCTGCCGCAGCATCCGCGCCTCATCCGCCGAGCCGCTGGCATCCTGCCGGAACCGAAAGCCTTCCAGCCGCCCGAGGGTCTGGCCTTCGACCGTCACCTCGCCCTTGTCATTCACCTCGGCCACAAGGCTCTCCTTCTGCTTCAACCGCCGCATCAGAACGGATGTACGGCGGTCTACGAATGCTTTGATCAGCGCGGCATGAAGCGCGTCCGATAGACGGTCTTCTACCGCGCGCGTCTCGTCGCGCCAATGCGATTCCTCGGCCACCCAGCCCTTGCGCTGCGCGACATAGGTCCATGTGCGGATATAGGCCAGCCGCTTGGACAGCGTGTCGATCTCGCCATCCGTCCGGTCGATACGGGCGACGGCCTGCGCCATCCAGTCCGAAGGCACCTGCCCTTCGGACAGAAACCCGTAGATCCGCGCGAGAAGGCTCGAATGTTCTGCCTCGCTGATCCCCCGGAAATCGGGCACGCGGGCTACGTCCCAGAGCAACCGCACGGCCGCAGGCGAGGTCACGCGCGCCCGCACGTCGGGCATCGCGACCAGCGCCTTCAGCGCCACCAGATCATCCGCCTCTCGCGCCCTCACCAGCCATTCACTGGCCACCGACACCTCGAGGCTGTCGATCAGCCGCTCGACAGTGCCGAACTCCAGAACCTCGTTGCGCCAGTGCAAGCGCTTGATCGGCGCGAAACGATGGTTCTCCAGCGCCTCGACCAGATCCTCGTCCAGTGGCCCCGCTTCGCCCGTCACCCCGAACGTCCCCGGCGTCAGGTGCCGCCCCGCGCGGCCCGCGATCTGCCCCATCTCGTGCGGGAACAGCGGCCGCATCCGCCGCCCGTCGAATTTCTCGGTCGCCGAAAACGCCACATGCCGGATATCAAGATTGAGGCCCATCCCGATGGCATCAGTGGCCACCAGATAATCCACCTCGCCCGACTGGTACATCGCGACCTGCGCGTTGCGCGTGCGGGGGGAAAGAGCCCCCATCACCACCGCGCAGCCGCCCTTCTGACGCCGGATCAACTCGGCAATCGCATAGACGTTCTCGACGCTGAACCCAACGATGGCCGACCGGGTGGGCAACCGGCTGATCTTCTTGCCGCCCGTGTAGGTCAGCCCGCTGAACCGCTCGCGCCGCACGAACTGCACATGGGGAACCAGCGCCGCAATCGCCCCCCGCATCGCGTCGGACCCGAGGAACATCGTCTCGACCAGCCCCCGCGCCCGCAGCAGGCGGTCGGTGAAGACATGCCCCCGCTCGGGGTCGGCGCAAAGCTGGATCTCGTCCACCGCGACGAA
>CAZVIS010000521.1:0-1991 GCA_964627355.1 uncultured Rhodobacterales bacterium | reverse complement strand
GGGCGTTCGGGGGCATGTTCGGGCGCAGCGCATTTGCGATGGAGAATTTGATGGACCTGTCGAACTTCAGCGGCGGCAACGCGGTGTTTCTGGCGATTGCCGTCTTTGTCATCCTCTGCATCTTCCTGGGCGTGCGGATCGTGCCGCAGAGCGAGAAGCATGTGGTGGAGCGGTTCGGGCGGCTGCGGAGCGTGCTGGGGCCGGGGATCAACTTCGTGGTGCCGTTCCTGGACCGGGTGGCGCACAAGATCTCGGTCCTGGAGCGGCAGCTGCCGACGGCGAGCCAGGATGCGATCACATCGGACAACGTGCTGGTGAAGGTGGAGACCTCGGTCTTCTACCGGATCACCGAGCCGGAAAAGACGGTCTACCGGATCCGCGATGTGGATGCGGCGATTGCGACCACGGTGGCGGGGATCGTGCGGTCCGAGATCGGCAAGCTGGAGCTGGATCAGGTGCAGTCGAACCGGGCGCAACTGATCGAGCGGGTGCGCGAGCAGGTCTCGGCCATGGTCGATGACTGGGGGGTCGAGGTGACGCGGGCCGAGATCCTGGACGTGAACCTCGACGATGCGACGCGGGCGGCGATGCTGCAGCAGCTGAACGCGGAACGCGCGCGGCGGGCCACGGTGACCGAGGCCGAGGGCAAGCGGCGGGCGGTGGAACTGAACGCGGATGCGGAGCTCTATGCCGCCGAGCAGGAGGCCAAGGCGCGGCGCGTGCTGGCCGATGCCGAGGCCTATGCGACCGGCGTCATCGCCGATGCGATCAAGGAGAACGGGATCGAGGCCGCCCAGTATCAGGTCGCGCTGAAGCAGGTCGAGGCGCTGACGGCGGTGGGGCAGGGCGCGGGCAAGCAGATGATCATCGTGCCGGCGCAGGCGCTGGATGCCTTTGCCGATGCGTTCAAGATGCTGAAGGGGCGTGCGTCATGATCTGGTCGGTCTGGTGGGCCTGGATCGCGGGCGGTTTCGTGATCGGGATACTGGAAGTGGTGCTGCCGGGGTACATCTTCCTTGGCTTTGCCATCGGGGCCATCCTGACGGGGGTGCTCCTCGGGATTGGCGTGCTGGCGGGGGCGAGCCTTTCGACCTTGCTGATGGTCTTTGCGCTGGCCTCGCTCGTGGCCTGGGCGGGGTTGCGCTACGGCCTTGGCACGCGCCCGGGGCAGGTGAAAATCTGGGACCGCGACATCAACGAATAGGCCGCTTGCCGCCCTTCCCGGGAACGATCTGACGGCTTTCGCGTTCGTCCTGCATCAACCTTGCAGGAGAACAGCAATGGCCGATTATCCTGACGTCCGTCCCGGGATGCAGACCCCTACGCCGGGCATGCGCCCCAATCCGAACCTGGATCTACCGCCGCCTTCGACCAGCATCAGCGTTTCGCAACGTTCCACGCTTGGCCCGGCCATCGCCGCTGCGGCGGTGGTGATCGTGGTCGGTCTGGTCGCGTGGAACGTGCTGGGGGACCGTGAGGCGACCGTGACGCCTGCGCCGGTCAACGAGACCACAGCGCCCGAAACAACCGCTCCCGACACCTCGCCCGGCGTCGTTCCGGCACCGACCCCGCCCGAGGCGGCGCCCGAACCTGCGCCCGCGCCGGTTCCCGATACCACGCCCGGCATCGTGCCCGAGGGCGATCCGGCGACCGATCTGCCGCCTGTGGGCGATCCACCCGCAGCGCCGCAGACCGGAACGGCCCCGGGCACGACCCCGGCACCGAGCAACTGAGCCGTCACATCCGGCGCGGGCGTCTTCGCCCGTGCCCCCATCCATTGGAGAACCCCATGAAAACGCTTGCCGAAGCCTTTGTTCACACGCTGAAAGACATCTACTATGCCGAAACGGCTCTGACCAAGGCGCTGCCCAAGATGGCGCAGGCGGCAGGGAATGCCGACCTCAAGGCCGCCTTTACCCACCATCTGGCCGAAACGAAGGAGCAGATCGCGCTTCTGGACAAGGTCTTTGCCTCGATCAAGGAAAAGGCCG
>CAZVIS010000520.1:0-1994 GCA_964627355.1 uncultured Rhodobacterales bacterium | reverse complement strand
GTCACAGGGGGTGGACGGGCGGAAAGGCGTTCATGTCGGCAAAGGTGCAGAAGGCGGGGCGGGCGAGGTGCATCACCGGCACCTGCACCTGCAGCCGCGCGGTCAGGTCGGCCATCCGCGCCCGCAAGGGGGCCAGCGCCGCGCGGGGCAGGCCGGTCATGCAGTAGGCCAACGTCGTGTGGAAGCCGTAGCTCTCATGATTGGGCGCGCGCAGGCCGAAGGTCACGCTCAGCCGGTTGCGCCAGGCGCGGGCGTGATCCTCGTCCTCAGGCGTGGCCCCGGCCAGCCGCAGGCCCAAAGGCGTGACCTCTGTGATCCGCATGGCAAAATCGGGCGGCGCGCGCCAGCCGCCCAAACGGCGGACCATCGCCTCGGTCACCGCAGGCATGGGCAGATCGAGCGGCAATCCCCCCGGCCAGACCTCGGCCTGCCGCCGCGTCTCGGTCGCGCCCTCGAAGACGGTCATGTGATAGCTGGCCACCTCGGTAAAGGCGAAGTGGCGGGCCTGTGGCAGGGCCATCAGGTCCGCACGCAGCGCGATCAGCGCGGCCTCGGTCGGCGACCCCGGCACCACCTGTGCGACCACGGTATTGCCCGCTTCGGGCAGAAAGCGTCCGCCCGCGTCGAACCGCGCGCCAAGGCGCGGGCTGACATTCCCCTCGCCCCAGATCAGCCCTGCCTCGTAATCGAACATCCGCCCCGCCTCCGTTCCGGGCACCCTGCACGGCCTTTGCGAAACATGCGTGAAGCCTGCCCTCCCTCATGCCATGGCCCTTGCCCGACGGGGGGCTTTGACTAGACTGCGACGGCACGCATCGCGGGAGAGAACATGAGCGGTCTTCTGGCACTTCTCGACGACGTGGCGGCTATCGCGAAGGTAGCGGCGGCCTCGGTGGACGACATTGCCGGGGCTGCGGCCAAGGCCGGGGCCAAGGCGGCGGGGGTCGTCATCGACGATGCCGCCGTGACGCCCAAATACGTCACCGGGTTCGAGGCCGACCGCGAGCTGCCGATCATCTGGAAGATCGCCATGGGCAGCATCCGCAACAAGCTGCTGATTCTGTTGCCCGCGCTGATGCTGTTGCAGGCCTTCCTTCCGGTCCTCATCACTCCGCTTCTGATGATCGGCGGCGCCTATTTGTGTTTCGAGGGGGCCGAGAAGCTGTTCCACGTCCTCTTCCCCCATGCCGACCACGAGGTCGAGGAGGATTTCGACACCAAGGACCCCGCCCATCTGGAGGAAGAAAAGGTCGCGGGTGCGATCAAGACCGATTTCATCCTGTCGGCAGAGATCATGACCATCGCGCTGAACGAACTGCCGAAAAGCGGCCTGGTGATGAGTGCCATCACGCTTGCGGTTGTGGCGATCCTCATCACCGGTTTCGTCTATGGCGCGGTCGGCCTGATCGTGAAGATGGACGACATCGGCCTGCATCTGGCCGCGCGCGGGCGCACTCAGGCCTCGCGCGGGATCGGGCGTGGGCTGGTGGCGGGGATGCCCAAGCTTCTGTCCCTGCTGTCCACCGTCGGCACCGCAGCGATGCTCTGGGTCGGCGGCAGCATCGTTGTCCACGGGCTCGAGGTGATGCATGTCTGGGCCTGGCCCTATGAGACAATCCACCATCTGGCTGAAGGGATCGCGCACGCCATGCCCTTTGCGCAGGGGTTCGTCGAGTGGGCCGTGACGGCCTTCTGCGACGGAATCCTTGGCCTCCTCCTCGGGATGGCGCTGATCCCGCTCGCCACCCGCGTCATCGGGCCGATGTGGGAAAAGGCCTTCGGCGGCAAGGCTGCGGCGCATTGATCCTTAATTCGGCTCGTGCCTCATGGCCCCGGCCATCGCCGGGGCCACGCGAGACGCCTATCGGATGTCCGGTCGGGGGCCAAAGCCCCCGGCCAGCGCCAGCCACCCGACCCGCCCACGGGGCGGGCGTACGACCGGGATACGGTCCACTGGACCGTTACTGATCCCGACTCACCCCCGCACAGGCGCT
>CAZVIS010000519.1:0-1999 GCA_964627355.1 uncultured Rhodobacterales bacterium | reverse complement strand
AGAGAGGTGTCGGGACAGTCGGGAGGGTCATTTTCTAGGGGCAGCCCCCTGGATCGTGACTGACCGATTGGGTCTGAACCTAACTGGCCCATCTCCTTGGAACTCGGAAGGCGTTGCTCGCAGGGCAACGCCTTCTCCATTTTGACCGACGACGGAGGGCGCGGTGTATCGGGTGATCGGAACGAAGGGCAGCCGGACGATGCGGGTGCTGTGGATGCTGGAAGAGTTGGGGCAGCCGTTCGAACATGTGGCGGCCCCGCCGCGGTCAGACGCGGTGCGCGCGCTGAACCCCGCAGGCAAGGTGCCGGTGCTGGTGGACAGGGATCTGGTCCTGACGGATTCGACGGCGATACTGACGTTCCTTGCGGATCGGCATAGGGCGCTGACACATCCTGCGGGGACGGCGGACCGGGCACGGCAAGACGGGCTGACGCAACTGATCTTGGACGAATTCGACGCCGCCCTCTGGACCGCCGCGCGGCACAGCTTCATCCTGCCGCCCGAGCACCGGGTGCCTGCCGTCAAGGACAGCCTGAAGTGGGAATTCGCGCGTTCCCAGGCCGCGCTGGTGGCACGGTGGAACGAGGGGCCGTTTCTGATGGGGCACGCGATGACGGTGCCCGACATCATCCTGTGCCACTGCCTCGACTGGGCCTTGGCCGCGAAGTTCCCGGTGACGGAAGCTCGGCTGGCAGACTATGCCGCGATGATGCACGGACGGCCCGCCTTCCAGCGGGCCGCGGCGCGGTGACTGTTTCGCGCGCGAAACAACTTTAACAAAGGGTTACTCGGCGGCCACCGGGGCATCCGCATCCCAGCCCGAGATCAGCTTGACCTCGAGGAACTCCTCGAGCCCCCAGGTCCCGCCCTCACGCGCGCGGCCCGATGCCTTGACCCCGCCAAAGGGTGAGCCTGCGCCGCGCGGTTTCCCGTTCATCTCGACCATCCCCGATTTCAGGCGCAGCGCCAGACGGTTGCGCCGTGCGCCGTCCTGCGACTGGACATAGTTCGTCAGACCATAGGGGGTGTCGTTGGCGATGGTCACCGCCTCTTCCTCGGTCTCGAAGGGGATGATCGACAACACCGGGCCGAAGATCTCTTCCCGCTCGATGGTCATGCCGGGCTTCACGTCGGCGAAGACCGTGGGGCGGACGTAGAAGCCGCGGTTGAACCCTTCGGGCAGGCCGGGGCCGCCCGCGACAAGGCGCGCGCCCTCCTCGATGCCCTTCTGGATATAGCCCTGGATCTGGTCCCACTGGCGTTTGTTCACCACGGGGCCGATGTGGTCGCCCACCTCATGCGCCGAGCCCACCTTGATCGCGCTGGCAATCTCGGCCGCCTCGGCCACCACGCGGTCATAGACGCCACGCTCGACCAACAGGCGGGAGGGCGCGTTGCAGCTTTGCCCCGAGTTCTCCATCATCCGCGCGACCGAGCGGCGGACCGCCTTGGCATCGGCGTCGGCGAAAAGAAGGTTCGCGCCCTTGCCGCCCAGTTCCAGCGCCACGCGCTTGAGGCTGTCGGCCGCGTTCTTGGAAATTGCCCGGCCCGCGCGGGTCGATCCGGTGAAGGAGATCATCTCGACATCGGGGTGGGTGGACAACTGCGACCCCACCCCCGGCCCGTCGCCGTTCACCAGGTTGAAGACACCCGGGGGCAGGCCCGCCTCGTGACAGAACTCGGCAAAGACCATGGCGTTGAGGGGGGACTCCTCGGACGGCTTCAGTACGCAGGTGCAGCCCGTCAGAAGCGCGGGGATCACCTTCAGCGCGATCTGGTTCATCGGCCAGTTCCAGGGGGTAATCAGGCCCACCACCCCGATCGGCTCCAGCGCGATCATCGAGCCCGGCGCCTGCGGGCCGAGAGGGCGGATCCAGTGCATCTGGTCGAAGGCATTGAGGAAATTCTGCAGATGCCAGGGCAGGCAGGGCGCCTGATCGGACCGCGCAAAGTCGATCGGCGCCCCCATCTCCATGGCAATGGCCTGAGCGAGATCCTC
>CAZVIS010000518.1:0-2031 GCA_964627355.1 uncultured Rhodobacterales bacterium | reverse complement strand
CCTCGATCCCCTTCACCGCGCTGGAGATCCGTTTTCGCGGCGGCGCGAACCTTGATCCGGCGGACAAGCGGGGCGTCACCAACCTGATGGCCGCGCTGATCGAAGAGGGCACGGGCGACCTCGACTCGCAGGGGTTTGCGGCGGCAAGGGATGCGCTGGCGGCCGAGTTCCGCTTTGAATCCGGGCAGGATGCCGTGTCCGTCTCGGCCCGCTTCCTGACCGAGAACCGCGACGCCTCGGTCGATCTTCTGCGGCAGGCCCTGACGGCGCCCCGCTTTGATGCCGACGCGGTCGAGCGGGTGCGCGGGCAGGTCCTGTCCAACCTCGCCTCGAACGACAAGGATCCGGGCACGCTGGCCAGCCGCGCCCTTGACCGACTGGCCTGGGGGGATCATCCCTATGGCTCCGCGTCCGACGGTACGGCACAGAGCGTGGCAGCGCTGACCCGCGATGACATCGTGGCCGCGCACAAGGCTGCCATCGCGCGCGACCGCATCTATGTCGCCGCCGCCGGGGATATCAGCGCGGCGGATCTGGGGGCGCTGCTCGACACGCTGTTTGCAGACCTTCCTGCCACCGGGGCCCCGCAACGGGCGCAAGCGGACTGGCTTGCAAAGGCCGGCGTGACGATTGAGGATTTCCCGGTGCCGCAATCGGTCGTGCTCTTCGGCCACGAAGGGATTGCCCGCGACGACCCCGACTTCTTTCCCGCTTTCGTCCTGAACGAGGTTCTCGGCGGCGGCCGCTTCGGCACGCGGCTTATGTCCGAGCTGCGGGAGAAGCGTGGTCTGACCTATGGTGTCTCGACCTACCTCGCACCCATGGACCTTGGCGCCTTCGTCGGCGGGCAGTTCTCCAGCGACAACACCAAGGTGGCCGAGGCGATTGACCTGGTGCGCGCCGAATGGAAGCGGATGGCCGAGGGCGGGGTGACGGATGAGGAACTGGCCCATACAAAGACCTACCTCACCGGGTCCTATCCCCTGCGGTTCGACGGGAACGGGCCGATCGCGCGGATCCTCGTGGGGATGCAGATGGAGGGGTTGCCGATCGACTATCCGGTGACGCGGAACGCCAAGATCGAGGCGATCACGCCGCAGGATGTGGCGCGGGTGGCCAAGCGGATCCTGCGGCCAGATGAGCTGCACTTTGTCGTCGTGGGGCAGCCGGCGGGGCTGGCCTCCAGCCAGTAAGCGGCTTGGCCGAATCTCTCCCGCCATGCTAGGCATGGTGGGATGAACGCCCCGCACCCCAACATATCCCCTGCCCGTCCGGTCATCCGGCAACTGGACGAGGCCGCCGTCAACCGCATCGCGGCGGGCGAGGTGGTGGAACGACCGGCCTCTGCCGTCAAGGAACTGGTGGAGAATGCGCTGGATGCAGGCGCCACCCGGATCGCGGTGGACTATGCCGCCGGGGGCAAGGCCCTGATCCGGGTGACGGATGACGGTTGCGGGATGACGGGGGCGGACCTTCCCTTGGCCCTGTCACGCCATGCCACGTCCAAGATCGACGGGACGGACCTTCTGGCGATTCACTCCTTCGGGTTCCGGGGCGAGGCGCTGCCCTCGCTGGGTGCCGTGGGCCGCCTGACCATCCGCAGCCGGGCCGAAGGCTTCGACGGGGCCGAGATCACCGTGACCGCAGGCCGCCATTCGGCAGTGCGCCCCGCCGCAGGCCCGCGCGGCACGATGGTGGAGCTTGCGGACCTGTTCTTCGCCACCCCCGCGCGCCTGAAATTCCTCCGCACCGACCGGGCCGAGGCACAGGCGATTGCCGAAACCGTCCGCCGCCTGGCCCTCGCCTCGCCTTACGCCGCCTTCTCCTTGCGCGACGTGACCGAAGCTGCCGACCCCCGCACCATCCTGCGCGCCGAGGCCGAAACCGGCGCGTTGCCCGAGGCACTGCTTGCCCGCCTGGCGCGCCTGATCGGCGCCGATTTCGCCGAGAATGCCCTCTGGGTGGAGACCGAGCGTGAGGGGATGCGGCTGACCGGCTATGCCGCCCTGCCGACCTATTCGCGGGGGTCTT
>CAZVIS010000517.1:0-2032 GCA_964627355.1 uncultured Rhodobacterales bacterium | reverse complement strand
GGGTTGCGCGCCAGAGGCCGAACAGGCTTAGGGGATTGTCAGTCGAAGGGATGGCACCGGGGATAGGGGCGACCTGGGCCACTCGCAGAACTCGGCCTTCCTGGCCAAGGCAATAGGGCTGAAGCAGTTGCGAAACCGCCGACCCGCAGCTCAAGCCAACCTCATCCCCCTGCCCTATCGCGGCGTCCTCCGTGGGAGTTGCGATGTTGCAGCCTGACGGCTATCCCGGACGCATCATTCAGGACACGAGGGCCCAATGGCTGATTTCAATATCGAGGCGATGTCGCTCAAGGCACTGCGGCAATTGCAGAAGGACCTCGCCAAGGCGATTTCCACCTATGAGGACCGTCATAAGGCCGAAGCCCGCACCAAGCTGGAAGCCATCGCCAAGGAGATGGGCTACTCCCTCGCCGAACTGATCGGTATTGAGGTGAAAGCCACCCGTGCGCCGGCCCTCGCGAAGTATAGGCACCCTGAGAACGCGGCCCTCACCTGGTCGGGCCGGGGCCGGAAACCGCAGTGGTTCGCAGACCACATCAACGCCGGCAAGGACCCGAGCGCTCTGGCGGTCTGACGGAGTTGGGTGACCCCGCCCGGGCGAAGCATGGCCCAAGTTAAGGAAACCGGTTTTTGCTGACACGACTGTTCGATCATGTTAGAAAAACGACGATTTCTTAACACGACGCGGAGCACATGTTAAAGCCGACCTATGCCATTCCCGCCCTGCCACCCCCGGCCGAGATCGAAACCGTTCCGGTCCTGAAGGCGCTCGCTCGCGCCAGCCGCGCGCTTGCGGATCTGAAGGGTCAGGCCAAGACCATTCCGAACCAAGGCATCCTGATCGACACGCTGGCTCTTCAGGAAGCCAAAGCTTCGTCGGAAGTCGAAAACATCGTCACAACGCAGGATGAACTGTTTCAGGCGGATGTTTTCCCTGACGATCCGCAGTCCCCGGCGGCCAAAGAAGTAGCGCTGTATCGCGACGCTCTGCGGCTCGGATACGCACGCTTGGGCGAAACCGGCGGCCTGATCCCAAATTCGGCGCTCATCGACATGTTCCGCTTGCTGAAGGGCCGCAGCGATGGATTTCGAGTGACACCGGGTACTGCCCTCAAGAACGAGCAAACAGGGGAGATCGTCTTCGTCCCCCCCCAGGATGCGCACGAAATTGTCCGCCACATGACGGCGCTCGAACGGTTCATCAACGACGATGAACTCAGCGATCTCGATCCGCTCATCAAGATGGCTTTGATCCATCATCAGTTCGAAAGCATCCACCCGTTTCCGGATGGCAACGGACGTATCGGGCGCATCCTCAACGTACTTTATCTGACCAGAACGGGGTTGCTCGACATCCCGGTGCTCTACCTGTCGCGGTTCATCACCCGTAACAAAGCGGACTACTACAGGCACCTTCAGGCGGTGCGCGACACGGGCGATTGGGAACCCTGGGTCATCTACATGCTGGAGGCCGTTGCAGAGACTTCTGCCACAACAGTCGAGGTCGTCACCGGCATCCGACAGCAAATGGCGGACGTGAAGCATCGGCTACGTGAAGACTTGCCGAAGATTTACAGCCAGGAACTTCTGAACAACTTGTTTCGCCATCCCTACACCCGGATCGAATATCTGCAGAACGATCTGGATGTCAGTCGGCAGACGGCCGCGAAGTATCTCGATACTTTGGCTGAGCAGGGCTTTGTCGAAAAGCATCGCTCTGGAAAGCACAACTACTTCATCAACGTCGCCCTGGTGAAACTCTTCCTCGACGTTTCGGGCGGACCGTAAGCCCGACACCGGGCGTTCGGCTCCTTGGGCAGTCGTGCCGACCTCCGCGTCGGCTCAGATTTCCGGGCCAACGAGAGGTCTGAAAGCCGAACGGCCCGGATCGGGGACCCTGCCCCGATGCCGAGCCTCGGGAGAAACCGTGGGCATCATGCCCACGGGTCGACCTCAGCGATCACTTGAACCTCGTCTCCGTCGATTTCATCGGCGGGGACGGCGCCGAAGGTTCCATCCCCTGCCTGGAAGA
>CAZVIS010000516.1:0-2057 GCA_964627355.1 uncultured Rhodobacterales bacterium | reverse complement strand
CCGTCCGACGTCCCCTCCACCGCAAAGCGGGGGGTGCCGTTCATGTACCAGGTGAAGCCGTCATAATGATGCCGGATCCCCCGCAGCGTGCCCCCGATGTCGGTGAACATCTGCACCACCTGCGCCCTGCCGTTGGCGATGCCCCACTTCGGGAAATAGACCTCTGCCTGATCCGCGAAGTGGTCGAAGAGGCCGAGACCAGTGGTCGGCGACACCCCCCCGGCATCGAGCGCCCTGAGATAGCTCTCCGCCACGGCCCGGCGATCGGCACCCGTCTCCATGCTGTCCTCCCCTTCGTTTGGCGGGGAGGATAGGGCGGCGGGGCGCGGCGGGGATGACGTTTGGGGTGTGGGGTATAACGGTTTGGTATGGCGTGGGTAGGGTGGGTGAAATCCACTTTAGGGAAGGAACGGGAAGGGATTGCGGGTCTCACCCACCCTACGCTTGCTGGGGAGAGGGACGGCGGAGGCCGGACGGTCCGGCGCGGGTTCTGCTGGCGCTGATCGCGAAGGACCCGGCGATTGTGCAGCAGGTGTTCGAAGAGGCGCGCGACAGGTAGGCCGAGGCTTGCTCCGGCGCGGCGAGATTCGAGGCAAACCCCGAGCAAAGCTTGCTTGTTCACCATCGGAAAGAGAATGGGACTGGTGAAGTTTCAGCAATTAAATCGCCATCTACATAAACTTGGGCGATCGCATCAAGCCAAATCTGATTGGAGTAGTTTGATGGGGCGAAATTAAGAGCATAGTAGGGAATCATGAAAGTAGTTCCAGCTAGACTGTATTCATCACTCCTTATCTTCAAGCTGTTTGTGCCCGCGGCAACAAATCCTGCGGCGTCTCGGTAGGCAAGTTCGCTCTGATTTGCAAATATATACGCGCCTCGAGATCTGTCCCAAAAGCGGAGGACTGCTTGCATCTCTTTACCCGTGCCGCCATAGACTGTTCCGTCAATATAGAAGGCAAGGCCGGGCGCACTCGTGGGTTGTCTGTACGTCGGTGCCCAGATATCGAAAGTTGGCTGCGATAGATTTGCGGAAGCGGACAGAGGCTCAGGCTCAGGCTCAGGCTCAGGCTCAGGCTCAGGCTCAGGCTCAGGAATGGGCGGCTCCGGCGGGACTACTGTTACTACGTCCTGAACAGCGTAACCTTCACGCACTATTCTTGAAAAGACGGTATACGAGATTCTTCCAAAACCCGAATCTCCCCAACTAGTTCCCCAAGAGTTGATTACCTTGAATGATTGAGAAAAATCGTCGTATCCGATAACTACCAGAGCGTGGCCGCCACGAGTCTGTCCATATCGATGTGTGTAAACTTCTCGGCCGAGTTCCATGAAGCCGTCATCGACCATTATGCCCACAACGACCGGAAATCCTGCAGCAAGTTGGCTCTTCATCTCTGATGGGTCTTGAACGTTTACCCTTCTCCAGTCAGCAATAGCGAACGGCTTTGCAGACTGCTTAGTACTGCTGGATGGTTGACGTTCACAGCTCTGTTCTAGATAGGGGAATTCGGCTAGTGTTGCCACACCGTGCCGCATCAAATTCAACCCATCACTTAAGTATGCACCCCCTTCACAATCACTAATCTTGATTTGATTGTATAAATAAGCCGGACTGAAAGTCTGATCGTCGCTTGAACCGTCCCACTGCCGTTCAACTTTCTCCTGATACCCCTTTAGAGCGTAGGCAAGCGCCCAGCCAACACACGATCCTTGCGTTCCCTGGTTACCTGGAGTCGGGAAGTTTGGCGAAAGGTCAATGATATCAGGCAGATCACCCAGGAGCGGTGTTGTTGCTAGTGGTATGGAGCGATAAGACTGTTCATCCAAAAACTCCAAACCTGTGGAAAAGCCTTGCGCTTGTAGGATGCTAGGCAAAACGAGCATCAATCCTATCAAACTTGAGCGCAATTAAGTCTCCAGTAGACAAGGTTCCACATACGTAGGCTTCTGGAGAAGATGCTAGGCAAGTTAGGATTCGAGTCAACTGAAGATCGGAGTTACACCAACCTCGCCCCCTCCACCGCCGCCCTGACAAAATCCGCGAACAGCGGATG
>CAZVIS010000515.1:0-2065 GCA_964627355.1 uncultured Rhodobacterales bacterium | reverse complement strand
TGATGATCGGACTGGCAGCCTTGTGTGCGCCCCTGTCGGCGGTGCGGGCGCAGGCCAACGGGGAGAAAGCGATGACGGGTGCGGAAACGGCAGCGATGCTGCGCGGCAACTGGACGGTTACGATGGTCGAGGATGCCGAGATCCCGCCCGGAAACCCGCCACGCCTGACCTTCGGCCCCGATCGGCTAGCCGGGTTCGCAGGGTGCAACGACTTTGACGTAACGCTGTCCTATGGCGAGGACGGGGCGTTGACGATCGGCCCTGCCGACTGGGGCCAACAAGCCTGCGGCCCGGTCGCCATGGCGATGGAGGCGCAGGTGTTCCTGTCCCTGCAATTGATCAATGCCGTACAGTTCGAGACGCAGGACAGGATCGCGCTTTCGGCGTTCGGCGCGGTGCGCATGACCGCAACGCGCGACTGACATTCCCTCTGGAAAGGCGCGACCGCTTCACCCGATCAGGCTGGGCCCGTTCGGCTTGCCGCTTGCCCGGCGGGGTCCTTTCCGGTCAGCGACCTTCGGTCCAGTCGTAGCCCAGGTCCCGTGCCATGCCGGATGCAATTGCGCGCGTCTCTGGCCCGGGACAGTCTGCCCGCAGCACAGGCCCGCGCCGCACAAAGCCGGGCGTACCCGTGCCAACACTCAACAGCAGGTTGCGGACCGCAAGGACCATGTTTGGCGCCGACGCGGGCAGGTCCTCGGAACGCACCTCATGATAGGCCGACCCCGGGACAAGGGCCGCCTGACGGGCCCGGGCGATGCCCTGCAGCCAATCCGATGCAACCCTGCGCCGCGCCTCGGCGCTCTCAATCCCGGCCAACGGTGTGGCAGGATGGCAGATCACGTGCAGAACGGGTGGCAGGCCTGACGGCACCGTAGCGGTGCGGCCGATCCGCAGTCCGGGAAAGTTCGCAGCCACGATGTCATGCGCCAGATCGCCAAGACCCGGGACGGCTTCGGTGATCCACAGGTCAATCGGCCCGGCAGGCGCCCGGAACGGCGCGTCCTCCGGCCTCGGGACGAAGAAAGGCAGCCTAGTCAGCGCCGGAGCATCGGTTCCTCCAAGACGGGCCAGGGTCCCGGCAGGAGGCGCCGCGATCAGCAGCCCGCCCGCGGCTCGGGTCGTATGCCAGCGCTTCATGCGGTCACCATGCGCAAAGACGCGTCCCAGGTACTGCGCGCGCAGGTCGTCCAGCGACAGCCCCAGGTAGTGCCGAAGGGTCAGCGTAACCGGGGCGAGAAGATGCGGGTCAGTGGTGACCGTGTGGCCGCCTGTCGCCATCCACAGCGTAAGGTCAGTCCCAGCCCGGAACACCCGCTGCTTGGAGTCCTGCTCGACCAGCGGCGCCGCCATCTGCATGGTCGTCTCAAAACGGGCGGGATCGTGAACCTCGTCCTCGTCTTCCGGAAAGAACGCAAGTTCGCGACAGGGAATGGCCAGTGTCGGGCCGTCATGCATCCGCGCGACGAGGTCGCAGAGACGTTCGCCATCAGGCACGTCAAGAAATTCGTCGGCATCGGCATGGATCACCCAGCCGTCCGGCAGCGCAGAGATCAGGTCAGCCTTGCGCCGAAGCTGTGCGGTCAGATCGAAAACACCGTCAAAGGGGTCGGAAAGGATGTCGGTAACTGGTCCGTGACGCCATGCTTCCGCAATTGCCACGGTCCGATCCGTCGATCCGTGATCGATCAGGATCGCCTTCGCCCCCTGCCGGTGCAGGTGACCCAGAAGCCGATCAAGCGTGTTTGCGGCATTGCGGGCGGTCACGACGGCGGTCAGCGGGGCGGCCGCCCGGCCGATCTGCCGGGGGGCCGCCCCATGCGCCTGCTGCCTTTCCGGTGCAAGCTTGCGCAACGCCGCCAGCGCATCCGGCGCGCGCTCCGGGTCGCGATCAGCGACCCGGTGCAACAGATCGGCGCCTGCATCCGGGCGCGTCGTCAGCGGAAGCCCCAGGCGCCGGTACAACCACAATCTGCGTCCGAAGGCGGCAGGGTGACAAACCGCAACATATTCCTCGTGCTTGCGCAGGTTGAGGGCAACAAGATCGCGCCACGCCGCGCGCGGA
>CAZVIS010000514.1:0-2067 GCA_964627355.1 uncultured Rhodobacterales bacterium | reverse complement strand
GACTGGTCCGCCTGCCCCTGAAACACGATGTCGCGCCCCGCCGGAAAGCGGCGCCTGCGCACGAAAAGGTCGGACATCATCTTGAGGTCTGCATCCGACAGCGCCACGAAAACCGCGAGCTTGCGCGCGAGGGGGCTGTCGACGATCGGCATCGGCATTCCCTTCTTCAACGGACCCTTTCCGGCTGCGACCGCGCCTTAATCTGTCTAGCGCCGCTGGGGGGCCGGATGCTGATGCAGATCAGTCCGCCAGCCGGATATGCTGTCAGAAAGGGGGCGGACCGCGCCCGTCGTCACGCCGCGCGAGTATGACATGAAGCATGTGACCGAGGAACCCAGATGGCCGCCCTGCCTGATGTCGCCGGAATTGCCGCGCTGTCGATCTGCGAGGCGCTGCTGCTGGCGCTGAACGACCGCAATGTGCTGCCCGAACGCGAAATCGTCGGCATCCTGCGCGATGCCGCCGCAGCGCATTCCGAGGTTCCGCCCGGAGTCGAGACGTCCCTGCCGCATGCCGAAGTGGCCGCCCTCATCAACAAGATCATCGACGGCGGAAACTCGGTCCGCCGCCGCTGAAGGCCAAGCCGCGCTGGTGACCCCGGATGGATTCGAACCATCGACCTGCCGCTTAGGAGGCGGCCGCTCTATCCCCTGAGCTACGGGGCCTACGCGCGGGCCTTGTGCCTGAAAAGCCCCCTTGCACGCAACCTCTACCTGTCGGGGCGGTGCATATGGCGGCTTGGACTTTGCGAACCTTCCGCGCTAGCATCGGCCCGGCAGGCCGTCCGAACGCCGCGCCCCACGGAAAGTTGCCCTTGACCAAAACACCCCCCGGCAAGGCCTTTACCGGCCCCCTGCCGATCGCCCGCCCCGCCCAACCCGACCGTCCCCGCACGCTGACGCTGCGTGACGTGTCCGAAGCCTCGGGCGTCAGCGAGATGACCGTCAGCCGCGTGCTGCGCCAGCGCGGCGACGTGTCCGAGACGACGCGCGAGCGGGTTCTGGCCGCCGCACGGCGCCTTGGCTATGTGCCGAACAAGATCGCGGGGGCGCTGGCCAGCCAGCGGGTGAACCTTGTCGCGGTGATCGTGCCGTCGCTGTCGAACCTCGTGTTCCCCGAGGTCCTCTCGGGCCTGTCCGAGGGGCTGGAGGGGACCGGGCTGCAACCCGTGGTGGGGGTCACCAACTACTCGCCCGAGAAGGAAGAGGCGGTTCTTTACGAGATGCTGTCCTGGCGCCCGTCGGGTGTCATCCTCGCGGGGCTGGAACACACCGACGCGGCCCGGGCGATGCTGGCCAATGCGGGCGTGCCCATCGTCGAGATCATGGATGTGGACGGGACCCCTGTGGACAGCGCCGTCGGCATCTCGCACCGCCGGGCGGGGCGGCAGATGGCCGAGGCGATCCTGAACGCCGGCTACCGGCGCATCGCTTTCCTTGGCACGATGATGCCGCACGACCACCGCGCCCGCAAACGCTTCGAGGGGTTCGAGGCGGTGCTGGCCGAGGCCGGACTCGCCGTGCAGGGGCGCGAGTCCTATTCGGGGTCTTCGGCCCTTCTGAAGGGGCGCGAGATGACCGAGGCGCTGATGGCACGCGTGCCCGACCTCGATTTCCTCTACTACTCGAACGACATGATCGGGGCGGGGGGCCTGTTGTGGTGCCTTGACCGGGGAATTGCTGTGCCGGGGCAGGTGGGGCTCGCCGGGTTCAACGGGCTGGAACTTCTGGACGGGCTGCCGGTGCGACTGGCCACCATGGACGCTTGCCGACGCGAGATCGGGCGGGTCGCGGCCGACATCGTGGCCGGGCGGCGCGCGGGGGACGAGACGGTGGAGATTTCGCCCATTCTTCAGCCGGGCGGGACGATCCGCACCGGTTAGCCCACGCCCTGGCCCCATCCGGCTTGACCGGCGCAAGCCATCCTCTACGGTGCCCGCGAAACCGGGGCGAAGGGGACAGCGCCCCGCGCGCCCAGCGTGATACTGCTGCCAGGGATTTGTCCATGCCGCAACGCCTGCAGCTTGTCTTAGGGGGCGTACTCGTCTTCCCCGCGGGAACCTCCTTC
>CAZVIS010000513.1:0-2068 GCA_964627355.1 uncultured Rhodobacterales bacterium | reverse complement strand
GTTCCATCCCCTGCCTGGAAGACGACGATCGAGACCATGAGCGTGGCGGCGAGGGAGGCGGCGAAGGCGTGAGCATCTTTGCGGGACATCTGTTTGGCTCCTGTCTTGGAGGCGGGGGACCATCCCCCGCGCGACAGGACCCCGCAGGCCCGAAGACTGGCTGACATCACCGGGTGCGTTCGGCTCGCCCGAATCCACCCGGCGGCACGGGCTCGCCCGTAGTCCGACCCCTCGCGGGTTGATCTCGAAGACGGGATTCGGGGCAAGGAAGGGAATGGCGAGCGGGGGATGGTGCCCCAACGTCAGGAGCCGGTTGTCCCACTGATGCATGTAACGCTGCCAGCCTCCCGGCCAGGCTCTAAGTTGAAGACCTCCTTCTTGGGGGATGGATCCTGCGCCCCGCGACATCGCGGGACGATGTTCAAGGTCGGTGACGGGCCGGCCAGGGGTCTGGCCCGTCATGCATTGTCAGGACTCACGCGGCCAGATCAGCGCCCCCTGCCCTCTCGCCGTCCTCGTCAGTGACGATCTCGAGGCGAGCGTTGCGATAGCCCTCCCGTGCGATCCAAAGCTCGGCCGCGGTGATGGATTCGGCCAAGTGCAACAGCTCGGTGTTGCCACCAAAGTCCAGCAGCACGCGGACCTGCCCCAACTTTGGTGCCTCGGCCACCTCGAAGACCAATCGGCTATCCGCCGAATGGCTGCGCATGATGGTGACGAGGATCACCCCGTCCGAAGAGAAGTTGCCCTCGTGGAGTGTGAAGGAGGCAGGAGCGGTCCAGGTCGGATAGACCCGAGGAAGTTCCTTCTTCACGAGACGGCCAACGCCGTTCGATCGCTCCCAGGCGGCAAGCTTCTTGGTGAACCGTGCCGGCGGTTTAGGACTGCCGTCGGTGTAGCGGATCAGCGCCCCCAAAGGGGCTGTGTCGATGATGTTTGTTGCAGACATGATTCCTCATCCCGAATGCGAGCGTTCGCATTCATCATATTGATATTGCTGTATTTTGTGAGAAATAGGGGCGAGTTTCCCCGCCCCCGGATGGCTCAGATCACTCCGCCGCCATCATCGACGCAGCGGTCTCCGGCAGATCGGCCGTCAGGAAGGCCGGGAGGTCGACCTCTTCGGGCTGACCAGCGTCCTCCCCCTGCCCTTCTGCGAACTCCTCGCCACTGAGTGCCGCCAGATCGGCCCGGCGCAAGACCTCGGGCAACCACCCGCTGCCCTTGAGGAGCCGCTCGGCTTCGGTGGCCATCTCACCCTTCTTGAGGTGATCGAGAAGCTGCGCAGTCCCCTCGCCTTTCGCCTCGCGCACAGCCTCGAGGATCCGGGCCTTGGGCACACGGTTGAGGTAACCGTCGACCGTCGGCTCCCAACCTGCCTCCACCATGTCAAGTTCGACTGCGCGGGCCACGAGATCGGCATGCGCAATGCGGCGGGTCAGACCGCTGGCGGAGATGCCCGCCCCATAGGGGTTTACCTTTTCATGGAGTGCGTTGATCCCGAAGCTGAGGCAATGCGCCAGCAGAGCCAGACGGCTGCCTTGGTCGAGAACTGACAGATAGTCCCAGAGCGCGGCATCGTCGCCGAGGGGCAGATCCGCCTCCCAGGCCGCGTGACGCTCGTCGACCTGCTTCGCGACGATGCTGTCCTTCAGATCGGACGCCTGCGCCGACATGTAAACGTGGCGCACCGATGCTTCGAGACAACTGCCCGTGGCGGAGGAGGTGCGGAAAGTATCCGTCACCAGCTTCAGGAGCAGGAGCGTCAGCGCAACTTCGGGGGAACGTCCGATGGCCTCGCGCAGCGCGAGGGTCCGGTGGGCCGTCAGTTCCATGACCAGCCGCTCGGGCAGCGGCTTCAGGGCGCCGTCGTCCTCATCCTCGGACGCATCCGCGCCGATCGGCTGACCACCCGAGGCGATGACGGTGCCGCAGGCAAAGGTCGCCGACGGTTTCCACCTGGAAACACCGACATCACCCCCCTGCCCCATGGCATCCACGCCATCACCATCCTGGACCGCGGTCTCCTCGCGCGGCTCGTCCTCGGGCCGGACATAGCCGCGATAGA
>CAZVIS010000512.1:0-2088 GCA_964627355.1 uncultured Rhodobacterales bacterium | reverse complement strand
CCGTCGCAGGGGGTGCTCGCACCCCCTCTTGGCCTGACGGCCAATTCACCCCCGAGGATACTTGCAGGCAAAAGAAGGGGGGCCTCTTGCCCTTCTTCTGTCCCCAAATATCCCGGGGGGCGACGCGCGCCTGCGCGTCGGGGGGCTGGCCCCCCTCTTCGCCTGAGCCCTTCAGGGCGAGGACCCGCTTGCGCGCCTGCGCGCTCTGCCAGAAAACCGACAGTCAGGTGCGGATGACGTATTCCTTGCGCGTCGTCTCCACAACCTGCCATGTCCCCTCGAAGCCCGGGCGGATAATCCAGGCATCACCCGCCCGCAGGGTCACGGATTGCCCGTCCGCACCGGTCAGGACCGAGACGCCTTCGAGGATATGGACATATTCCCACTCGGAATAGCTGACGCGCCAGGTCCCAGGAGTGGACTGCCAGATCCCGCAGTAGAGACCGTCCGCCTCCTCGACGTTCCAAGTCGTGTGGACGGGATCGCCCACGATTACCTTGGAGGGGTCGGGGCGTTCGACCTCGGGCGGGGCGGCGTCAGGGGTGAGGCGCTGGATCAGGGGCATGCGAGGGCTCCGCTCAATGACAGCGGCATTGGGCCCGGCCCGAGGCGGCCGGTCAAGCCTCCAAAGCCGCGGGATTTCGCGCTGGCAGGCCCGGCGGGGCGCCGATATATCTGGCCGGGCCGTCACCCAAAGGGAGGCCCCGATGAGCGCCACGTCCCCGCAGCGCGCGGTGCTGCCGCCCGACATCCGCGCCCGCAAGGGCGGCATCCCCCTTGTCGTCCTGACCGCCTATACCACCCCCGTCGCGCGGCTGGTCGATGCGCATTGCGATATCGCGTTGGTGGGGGATTCGGTCGGGATGGTGCTGCATGGCCTGCCCTCGACCCTGGGCGTCACGATGGAGATGATGATCCTGCATGGCCGCGCCGTGGTACGGGGCTGCAGTCGCGCGATGCCGGTGATCGACATGCCCTTCGGCAGTTACGAGGAAAGCCCCGCCCAGGCCTATCGCAACGCCGCGCGCCTGATGGCCGAGACGGGGGCGCCGGCGGTCAAGCTGGAGGGCGGTCGGCATATGGCCGAGACGATTGCCTTCCTGACCGCCCGCGGTGTGCCGGTGATGGCGCATGTGGGGCTGACCCCGCAGGCGGTGAACACGCTTGGCGGGTACAAGGTCGTGGGGCGGGGGGAGGAGGCCGAGACGGTGCTGGCCGATGCCCGGGCGGTCGAGGCGGCGGGAGCGTTTTCCGTGGTGCTGGAAAAGGTGCCCGCAAGCCTTGGCGCGCGGATCACAGGGGCGCTGACGATCCCGACCATCGGCATCGGTGCCGGGGCGGGCTGCGACGGGCAGGTGCTGGTGGTGGACGACATGCTGGGCATGTTCACCGAGTTCCGCCCCAAATTCGTCAAGCGCTATGCCGATCTGGGATCGCTCACCGAGGCAGCCATCGGCGCCTATGCCGCCGAAGTGCGGGCGCGGGCCTTTCCGGCGCCCGAGCACAGCTTTGGCGACGAAGCACCCAAAGGGACGCGCCCGTGACGCCCATCCTGCGGACGGTGGCCGACCTGCGGGCGCGCGTTGGGGGCTGGAGGGCGGCAGGCCAGACCGTCGGCGTCGTGCCCACCATGGGCGCGCTGCATGACGGGCACCTCAGCCTTGCCCGCCGGGCTCGCGCAGAATGCGACCGCGTCATCACCACGATCTTCGTGAACCCCAAGCAGTTCAACAACCCCGCCGACCTCGCCAGCTACCCCCGCAGCGAAGCGGCGGATGCCGCGCTGCTCGCCACCGTTCCCGTGGACCTGATCTTCGCGCCCGCCCCCGAGGAGGTCTATCCCGACGGCTACTCCACCACCGTCAGCGTGCAAGGCGTGGCCGAGCCTTTGGAAGGGCGGATGCGGCCCGGGCATTTCGACGGGGTGGCGACGGTGGTCACGAAGCTTTTCGGGATGACGCAGGCCGACCGGGGCTATTTCGGCCAGAAGGACTGGCAGCAGCTGCAGGTCGTGCAGAAGCTGGTGGCGGATCTCAACATGGCCGTCACGGTCGTCGGCTGCGAGACGATCCGAGAGGCGGACGGGCT